>JBJXFL010000172.1:0-3058 GCA_046155405.1 Bryobacteraceae bacterium
CGTGCCCTCGCAAGTGCGGCAGGCGAATTTGGGACGGTGCGTCACGATCACCCGATACTGCGCCGGGATCACGTCGAGCCGTTCGGAAGATTCCTCGCCGATCGCATGCATCGGCGTGCGGCAGCACGGGCAGTTCGTATCGCCGGGCGTAATCGTCTCGTGGATGCGCGGCAGATGGGCGGGAAGCGAGAGGCGGGTTCCTTCTCGCTTTTGCCGGGATGAAGCTTTCTTCTCCGGCGCGGTCTTGTCTTGCTGGGCTTCGTTCTTGGCGATGGCCTGCTCGATGTCCTCCAGCGCCAGATGGAACTGATCTTCATCGAGCTTCTCGCTCTTCCTGCCGAACTGCATGCGCTGAAGCTGCCGGATCAGATGCCGGAACTTATCGTTCTGCTCGATCAGCCGGTCGCGTTCGGAAATGACGGCATCGCGTTCGGTGATCGCGGCGCCGCGTTCGGTGAGCGTGGAAAGCGCAAACGCTCGCAGCGCGCCGATGTCATCCGGCAGGGATTCGGGAAGCAACGTCATGCGCAAAGAAAAACACAAAAAACGCTTATGGGGGCACGTTATTTCGATCTTGTGCCCGATTCATTTCGTCGCATTATTGCACGGCTTGCGGCGTCCTCGCTTCCACCGCACGTACCCGCGTCCACTGCATTCCCTCGATCAACGCCGAAAGTTGCGCTCCCGACAATTTTATCGTCCCATCCTCGATCGGCGGCCAATAGAACCGGCCATCCTCCAAACGCTTGACGAAAAGACAAAGCCCCGATCCATCCCACCACACCAGCTTTACGCGGTCCGCGCGCTTCGAACGGAAGACAAAGATCGCTCCCGAGAACGGATCGTCGCGCAAATGTTCCTGGACCAGCGCCGCGAGCCCGTCCATGCCTTTGCGGAAATCCACGGGCTTCGTGGCAACCAGAACCCGCACCGGCTTTAGAGGCACTATCATCGTTTGGGCCGCAGCGCTTTCAACAGCGCCATGATCCCCGCTTTCGCGGGGACTGCGGGCTGTGTGCCGCCCGGAATACGCAAGCGCACGCCTTCGAACTCGACCTCGATTGCCTCTGACGCCGGGACCGCCGATGCCGCCGTCTTATCGCCAACGACAACCGGCGCGAAGCTCAGTGCCGCAGGCGCCGGATTTACCGCGCCATGCATCCGCCGCCAGCGGAATATCTGCGAAGACATGAGACCATGCCTGCGTGCAACCGCGCTCACACTGGCGCCAGGCGAAAGGCTCTCCGCGACGATCCGCGCCTTCTCAGCCGCGCTCCAACTCCGGCGCCGCCCGGCACCCGTGAAAATCTCAACCCGTCGCGCCGGTGGACCCTTAGTCCTAGCACTACAGTTGCGTTTTCGTTTGAGTTCTGAATCCATAGGCCACCATGATTCGGAGGATCATGGATGGCGGGAACATCGGTCGAAACGACGCTTGAGCTTTGGGCCTCTTCGCTGCGGGATGTGAAGGGGCGGATTCGTCCTTTGTTTGGGCAGGAGCGGGTAGCTGGCTCTGCGGGGCAGTTTCTGGACGGGCTTTTGGGGAATGAACCGCGCAAGACCGGCTGGATGCGGGCGGAAGCGGCGGGCGATCCCGGTCCGTGGCGTCAGCAGGCGATTTTGGGCCGTGGCCACTGGGACGCCGATGGCTTGCGCGACATCGTACGCGATTACGCATTGGAAACGCTGGCCGATGCGGAGGCGGTTCTTGTCATCGGCGAGACCGGCTTCTTGAAGCAGGGTAAAGCCTCGTGCGGCGTTGCACGGCAGTACACGGGCTCGGCGGGAAAGATCACCAACTGCCAGATCGGCGTGTTCGCTTCTTATGTGTCGCGCCACGGTCATGCCTTCATCGATAGGACGCTTTATCTGCCCAAGGAATGGACGGACGATGCCCGCCGCATGAAGGCGGCGCATGTGCCCGCCGATGTGAGATTTGCAACGAAGCCTCAGATCGCGCGGGCAATGATTGCGCGCGCGATTGCCGCCAAGGTGCCGTTCTCTTTCGTTGCCGCCGATAGCGTGTATGGCACGGGAGAGATCGAAACCATGCTCCGCAAGGCGGGCAAAGGCTATGTTCTGGGCGTCGCCGCCAATCGCGTATTCACCTCATGGGGTAAGAAGCAGTTTGTTCGCGGCGCCGCCGCCAAGCTCGCGCAAGAGCTTCCCAAGAGCGCCTGGCGGCGCCTGTCGTCAGGTGAGGGAACCAAAGGGGCACGCCTGCACGACTGGGCCTATCTCGAACTGGCCGATCTCGATGCCGGCGAATACGGCAGCACCCTTACGGGAGAGTGGACGCGGGGCCTTCTTATCCGCCGCAATATTGCCGATGGCGATCTCGCCTTCTTCTCCACATGGTGTCCCAAGGGCACCCCAATGGAAAAACTGGTGTCGGTGGAAGGGCATCGTTGGGCCATCGAAGATAGCTTCGAAACCGCCAAGAACGAACTCGGCCTCGATCACAACGAGACCCGTTCCTGGCATGGCTGGCACCGGCATGTCTCGCTTGTCATGCTCGCCTTTGCCATGATGGCCGTCATCCGGCATCGGGCGAACGCCGTGACGCCGCTCAAAAAAACTCTGCCGCGACGCCGGACCCGCAAGCGATCCTCATCCGCTGGTCAATCCAGGAAATCCGCCGCATCGCCGTGAAGCTGGCACAACGGAAAATCCAGCCCGCATACGTCATCGCATGGTCACAGTGGCGGCGGGCTCACCAAGCCGAGGCGCGCCGCGCTCATCTCAAAAAGAAAACGCAACTGTATTGCTAGGATCGTCATGCGTGTCCGTCATAGTCCCAAGGGCTCCCATCAATAGCCCAAAAGACTCTCACGCCATCGCCCTCACCGCCATGTGGGAACAGCGCACCGCTTACGGTTGAGTCCGTTCAGGATTATCTTGACGGGATATTGGGCAACGGCGTCCACGCCAAGCGTGTCCAGTCGCTGGCCAACGGGGTGCTCGGCGTCATGACGGGGGCTTCGCTGGCCGTGCCGGTCATCGGCCATTCCCTGGCCCAGGCGCGCGGGCTTTTAAGCAAGCACGCCATCAAGCAGGT
>JBJXFL010000185.1:0-74077 GCA_046155405.1 Bryobacteraceae bacterium
ATTCTGCTTCAGCGCCTCGGCCTACACATGCCTTCTTCTCTTCCCAAACACAATTTGTAGTGAAGACTTTTGAGGCTCCGTGCTGCAAAGACAGGTACTTATTCTTCAAACTGCGGAAGTTGGGTTAATCGCGCCGACTCGCAACGCTTCCTTTAGACCGTCGGCAATCTTGTTCTCGCCGTTGCCGCCGAGACCGAGACGGCCCAAGATGTTGCCGGGCGACTGCGCGAAGAGGGCGGCCGGTGCGACGAGCAGCAGGCGGCGAATAGTCATGCCTTTACGCTAGCGCAAAGTCGATACGCTACACTGCAAACTCATGGGGCGGAAAGAACTGCTGATGCTGATGGTGGGGGCGAGCACCATCAACTACATTGGCCGAACGGCAATGGCTGTGGCCGGGCCTGATATTGCAAAGCAATATCAGTTCACCGAAGCGGAGTTGGGGCAGATTTTTTCGGCATTTTGGCTGGGCTACGGGTTGATGATGTGGCCGTCCGGGTGGCTGGCGGACCGCTTCGGGGCGGGGCGCGTGTTGGGTGCTTGCGGATTGATCACAGCAGGACTGTTAGCGGGCAATGCGGCGGTGTCCGTGCTCGCCGGGTTCCTGGCGTTGCGGGTTTTATTCGGCGTTGCATCGGCGGTGCTCTACCCCGCTTGCGGGAATTTGACCATGCTCGGTTTCGATAGCACCCGCGTGGCGAGCGTGCAGGGCTTCGTGGTGGGGGGAAGCAATTTGGGCGCCGCGCTGGCGCCATTGCTTGTTGTGTGGGTGAGCCGTTGGGCGGGATGGCGGGGCAGCTTTCTGGCGGTGGCCGGGCTGACTTTGGCGTTCTTCCTGATTTGGACATTGCGAATGCGGACTCATGCGCCCGCGGCGCCCAAGACACAGGCGTCACTTCGGCTGCGGGCCCCCGTGCTGTTATTGGCGGCACAGGGATTTTGTATCGGCTATTTCTATAGCTTCGGTGACACCTGGAGTTTTTACTACTTTCGGGAAGTGCGGCATTTTCCGAATGAACAGAGCGCTCTTTTCGCCACGCTGCTGCAAGTTGCCGGGGGTATTATGATGCCCCTTGGCGGATGGATTTCGGATGTCATTGCGCCCAAGTATGGACGGCTACGCCCGGCGTTTCTGGCACTAGCCGTGAGCGGGGCGCTGCTGGCCGCATCGACATGGATGGCGAGCCCGCTGACAGTGTTGGCATTCATCACCGCCGCCTACAGCTTGGTGGTGGCGTGCGAGGGCGTTTACAGTTGGGCGCTGCTGACGAATTCACCGGAGAGCCCAGGGGCGGGATTCGGGTTTGCGAATGGAGTGGGAAGCGGCGCGCAGTTCCTGGCTCCGCTTTCGTTGCCATGGATTGCGGCACGGTGGGGCTGGGATGCGGCGGTCTATTCGGCGGCAACCGCGCTACTGTTCGGCGCGCTGTTGTGGCAGTGGGCAGTGCGGCGCCGGATTTAGAATTTGCAGCGGGTGTTGGCCGCCTTTACGAAGTAACTTTTGAAGTTCTTCGCCTTCGGGTCCATGCAGCCTTCGAGGTCGAGGAGTTCGACCTTGCGGAAATCAACAGGGTGGCTTTCGCTCTGCAGTGAGATGGATCCGCCGGTTAGCAACTTACCGTCTTGTTTCGCCGCCGGATCGTGTTTCGATACATTGCCGCCACCGATTTGCGGCTTGTCGTAGGTGAGGACAATCTCGCCGTCGATGATATGCTCGACGCGCTCATCCCCCAGAACCTTCACTTCGACGCGGACCCACTGTTCGCCTTCATAGGTCTTCGATTTCGAGTTCAGACAGTGGGCCGTGAAGAGCTTGCCATCGCGCACAACGTTCGTTCCCGGCGTACAAAGATTGGCCGTGGTGCGCGGACCCTTTCCCAGGCCGCCGAGCAGTTGTACTTCGATGGAGATGGGGAAATCCTGGTCCTTGCCCATGGTCGCCGGATCCTGCCCGTGAACCATGATGCCGCTATTGCGCGTGGCCCATCCGGGACCGCCCTTAACCTGATCGCCAGTGAAGCGATACTCGACGGCAATGATGTAGTACGAGTAGGGATTCTTGTAAAAAATGTGGCCGAAGCGGTCCTTAAATTCGTCGTAGCCATCGTAGCGCACCTGCAGCAAGCCATCGCGCACGCGGAAAGTGTTGGCAAAATTGTCCTTCAACGCGTAGCCGGTGATTTTTGGGGACCAGTCCTTCAAGTGCTTGCCGTTGAAGAGTTGGAGCCATTCCTTCTTGGCGGCGTTCTTATTCTGGGCGGCGCAAAATGAGGCCAAAAGGATGGCCAGGGCAACGGGGCGGAAGAGCATGTCCTTACGGTATCGCAAACACGCGCCGAGGATTCAAAACGAACGGCGCGACGAGGCCGAAGAGATTGGACAACGGGAGATGTTCGTCGGGAAGCGTAAAGCCCAACGTGCCGATGGCAAATTCGCGGCGAGCTTGGATGCGCTGCCATGCCGCCGGAAATTTCGTGGCGATTTCGGAGCGGAGAGACGCATTGGCAATCGCGAGACCGTCTTCCATCCGGGTGGAAAAATAGACGGGATTCGAAGGGATGACGTCGGTTTGGAAGACCATGCCGGAGCGGATGGGTTCGACGGATCCAGCGTAGATGGGCGAACGGAGCCATTCATCGAAGTGGATGAGATGACCGGCGTTGAGGAGTATGCCGTACTTATCGAATGGCAAGCGTTGCTGGATGAGGCTGTGCAACTGCCCGCCGTGAATTCCGATGCGAAGCGCGTCGAGCCAGGCGGCCATGGCATCGAAATACGGACCGGCGAAGGCCTCGACATAGTCGCGCGCCGCCGCGGGAAGATCCCGTTCCGACTCCGCCACCCAGCCGGCGCGGCAGATATTGGCGCCCCAATAGGCGATGTTGGCCGACCATGGATATCCGCGGCGAATGGTCTCGCCACTGGCGCTGGCGAGACTGATGCGATTCGGCCCCGTCTTGCAGGTCATATGGCAGGAAAGCGGAAGACCGTCGTAGCCGGCGTGGGCGATGAGTTCATGATCGGTAACGCCTTCGCGCAGGGCGAAATGCGTACGGCGCATCGCTTCGGAGGCTTTGTAGTTCGTATATTCGAAGAAGGCAATTTCGGCAGCCGAACAGGTGGCGCGAAGGTTGACGGCGATATCGGTTGCGTCAATCACGTTGGCGGAGCCGCCCAGGCGGCGCAGCGTGTCGACGATGTAGGAGGGAAGATCGATCGAGAGCGGATCGCCATAGTACTTCCAGCCAATGCAGCCGACGCTGCTGTTCCCATCAATACCTTCGGCGCGGAAAATCTCGGCAAGCGCGCGGCTGGAATCACGGGGTTGATCGAGGAGGGAGAAGGGTTGGAAACATTCGGCGCGGAGTTCGCCCGAGGTCCAGAGCGGGCTGATGGGCAGGTACGACATGCACTCGTTGCCGGTGAGGAGGAGGGGAGTGCCGTCCTGAGAAATGACGAGCAGAGCTTCTTCAAAACGCGGGTCGAAATTGGTGAGCCAAGCGAGGTTGGCGAAGTGTTCGCGATCGGCGTAGAGAACGATGTGCGAGTGGCCGCGGTCAAGCATTTGGGCGCGGAGAGCGGCCAGACGGGGTTGGAGATCGGCGACGGTCACAGCCGGACGGATAGGGTCGGGACCGAAGCGCGGCCAGTCGATCTCGATGAGCCTGGCCATTGGTTAGAACTCGACGAGAATCTTGCTGATGGAGGCGGGCGCGGCGTACCAATCCCGCAAAGCCTGGGGGACCTGATCGAGGGAGACGACCTTCGACACCATTTCTTCCAGCGGGAACTTGGTCTCGTTCAACATGCGGATGACGCCTTCGAAATCTTCAGGCAATGCGTTGCGGGATCCCAGGATGTCGAGTTCCTTCTGCACGAAGAGGCGGCTGTCATAGCTGACCTCGTCCTTGGCGTATCCAATGTAGACAACGCGGCCGGTAAAAGCCACAAGTTCAACGGCGAGCCGAAAAGTTTCGGGCGTGCCGATGGCTTCGATGACAACGTCGGGCCCGAGGCCCTCCGTAAGCGCCTGTAGACGCTCGGCAAGATTTTGAGACTTGGTATTGATCCCGATATGCGCGCCGGCACGCTCCGCGAGAGCGAGTTTGCGATCATCGACGTCAACCGCGATCACCGTTGCACCATGAAATGCGGCGGCGGCGATGGCGCCCAAGCCTACCGCGCCACAGCCCAGCACCATCACTTGATCCGTGGGCGAGACACGACCGCGGCGGGCGGCGTGATATCCCACCGTGAGAGGCTCAACCAGACTCAAATCGCGGAGTCGCAAGCCATCGGCGACGATCAGTTTTTCGTGTGGAACGGCGATGAATTCCGTAAGAGCTCCATCACGCTGCACGCCAAGCGTCTGGTTGTCCTTGCACGCATTGGGACGTTTGCGCAGGCACGATGCGCATTTGCCGCAACTCGTGTAGGGAGACAGCGTAACGGCGAGGCCGGGTTGGAATTTGTCCGGGACGCCAGCGCCCACGGCTTCAATCGTCGCGGCAATTTCATGGCCGGGAATACGCGGGTAAGATACCAGCGGATTCTTGCCGCGGAAGCTGCTGAGGTCCGACCCGCACATCCCCACAAAGCGAACGCGCAATAACGCGTGCCCGGCAGCCATCGCCGGTGCGTCCCGCTCTCCGACTTCGGCTTCCAACGGTTTCCGGATATAGAGTGCGCGCATAGAGGGTCTCCTGACGATTCTACTGGGGGAGCGAGTGGTCCGTCCAATAAACTAAGCCAAAAACGCGAGCCGTCGAAATGTGAAAAACAAGTATGCCACAGGGGCCGGCACGAGCGGATTCATGCACGACGCAGTCGCAAACAGGCAGCCGGAGAGGCGCCGCCCAATCGAAGAAATCGGGCAACTCGCGCGCAGCGGCGCCGCGCATTCTTAAACATCTCGAAAATCTTCGAATCGAATGAGCGAGCTAGCGGACTGCACAAAAGGAAGCTTCGGCGTGAATACTTAGCATACAATTGCCGAGTAGATGACTTCGACAACAAACCGCTGGACGCTGGCGGGCGCCGCGGTGCTGATGCAGGTTTGCCTGGGAATAATTTATGCGTGGTCGGTTTTCCGCGGGCCTCTGGAACAACATTACGGATGGTCGAAAACCGAGTCGATCGCGCCCTATCGCTGGTCGATTCTCTTCTTCACACTGGCCATGATCGTGGCGGGATTTTGGCAGGACAAGAAGGGCCCGCGGCTGGTTGGAAGCGTGGGCGGGCTGATGCTCGGGGCGGGGTGTTTGCTGGCGGTGTTTATCGGCGATACGCCGATGGGGCTGAATATTTCGTACGGCGTGGTTGCTGGGCTGGGCGTGGGATTCGCCTATGTGACACCGATTGCGACCTGCGTAAAATGGTTTCCCGATAAGCGGGGGTTTGTGGTGGGGTTGGCGGTGATGGGATTCGGCATCGGTTCCCTGGTTTTCGCGCCACTGCTGGAGGCGTTGCTCGGCAAGGATCCAGCACAGTACGCGGTGACCATACCCCGAACTTTCCTGATTTTGTCGGCCATATTTTTCGTGTTCGTAACGGGCTGCGCGCAGATGTACAAAGTACCGCCGGTCGGTTGGAAACCGGAGGGCTGGACGGCTCCGGTCATCGCGCTGGGCGTTCGCACGGACTTCACAACGGGCGAAATGCTGCGCACGTGGCAGTTCTGGGTATTGTGGCTGGTCTATTTCCTTGGCAGTTCGATCGGGCTGACCGCGATCGGCGAGTCGGCGCCGTTGGTGAGAGAATTGGCGGGCAGTGCGGCGATCATGACGGGCGGAGTGGCGCTTGGGGTGATGTCGCTATTCAATGGCGTTGGGAGGTTGGTGTGGGGAACGGCGTCCGATAAATTTGGCAAGCAACGAGTGGTCTATACGATGTTCACTCTGTCGGCGCTGACATGCGGCCTGCTGCTACCGGCAACGACAAATTTCTGGCGAGTGTTGGCGGGCATCTGCACGGTGGGATTCTGTTACGGTGGCTATCTGGCGCTGATGCCATCGCTGGCGGCGGAATATTATGGCTCGAAATATATCGGCGCCAACTACGGCTTGCTGTTTACGGCGTGGGGCGCGGCGGGGTTCACGATTCCGCGTTATATCGCCGCTATTCTGGAAGAGAAAAAGAAGGCTGGCGCGGTGGCGGCGGGTTACGACCAGATGTACTATACGCTGGCCGGACTGGCGGTGGCGGGGCTGCTGATTAACTATTTTCTGCGGAAACCGGCTGCGGGGCGGCATTAATGACAGCCTGTTCAAAGCCGTCCAGCGCGTCCGCGAAGAAGTGATCCTTCGCCTCTATGAACACCAACTCCGGAGGTCCGTCGAGTTCCCGGACGGCCGCCGTCAATTCATCCTTGGGTCCATACTCGTCGTTTGTCGAATGAATGAACGTCCGCGGAATTACGCACGGATCGAGGTACGAGCGGTCCTTGTAGACCGTCGGAAACCCCGCCGCTATTACTTTCTTCAAGTCTGGGCGTTGCGCGCCAATACGCAGCGCAATGCGCGAGCCAAACGAGAATCCGGCTATCATCGCGGGCAAATGAGCATACCGGCCCTGCAGCCACTCCAGACATGTCCGCGCGTCTTCCGTCTCCCCGATGCCGTGATCATACGCGCCTTCGCTCAAGTTCACGCCCCGGTAGTTGAAGCGCAGCACAACGCCCCCGGCCTTGCGCAGCCCCCGTGCCAGGCGGTACACCACCTTGTTATGCATGGTGCCGCCATGTTGCGGGTGCGGATGGCAAACCAGCGCGGCAAAGTGGGGCGCGCCATCGTCCGGCTCCTCCAACAGCGCTTCCAGCCGGCCCACCGGTCCGGCGATCATGTGCGTTTCGATCTTTCGCGCCACGGCTAGTTGGACCGGTAGTTGGTGAACTGCATATCGATGCCGAAATCCTGCGCGCGGAGCAACGCCATCACTTCCTGCAGCACGTCGCGATCCTTCGCCGAAACGCGCACCAGATCGCCCTGTATCGCCGCCTGCGCCTTCTTCTTGCTGTCTTTTATGACGCGCACGATGTCCTTGGCCTTCTCCATGGGGATGCCTTGCTGCAGCGTGATTTCCTGGCGGACGGAACCGCCCGAGCCCTGAATCAGCGTTCCAAATTGAAGACCCTTGATAGGCACATTGCGCTTGACGAGTTTCGATTGCAGGATCTCGACAACCGCCTTCAACTTGAAGTCGTCGGAGGAGGCGAGCAGGATTTTGCCATCCTTCTCGTTCAGAACGACGGTGGATTTCGAGTCCTTCAGATCGTAACGAGTGACGATCTCTTTCAACGCCTGTTGAACGGCGTTGTTCACTTCGGGCAGTTCAATCTTGGAGACGATGTCAAAGCTGTTATCGGGCATACGGTTCTATCTACTATGCAACGCGCGAAGCACATGTTTTGTCAACCCGTCGATGAGTTGCGGCATCGCGTCGTCAAGCGCGAGCGTGACCGCGGCGCGTACCCGCTCGTCATCGGAGACGGAGAGTCTAGGCGCGGGAATCGGATCGGATTCGGACTCGGCGATTGGCTTCACGCCAAGCGGCGCTAGCCGCGGCGCGGGCCGGTCAGCCTCCGGGTCGTCCGGGTTAGCGGAAAACTCAGGTTCCGGTTCCGCCGCCACGGAACCGCTCACAAACTTAGGCTCTTCGCCCGGCGGCGGAGGCGGCGGACCCGCAGGCCGCTGTTCCCGCAACTCCGCGGCCTTCACGGCCAACGGCGTTACCAGTGACAATAGCGTCTTCGATTCGAAAGGCTTATGAATTATGCCGTCCGCGCCCGCCTCTCGGGCCAGCGCTTCATCCACCGGTTCGGCCACGCTGCCCGTGAGCAGCACGGCCGCGTGGCGATAGAACGAAGAGTCTTTCACGAAGCGCGTGATGTCATAGCCGCTCCGCGTTGGCAAGTTCGCGTCCAGAATTAAGATGTCGGGATCGACATCGGGCAGGCGAACAAACACCGTGCCGCCGTCGGTAATCGTGACAACTTCGTGGCCTTCATCCCGAAGAAGCCTTTCTCCCATCCGCTGCGCATGCGGACTATCGTCCGCAAGCAGAATTCGGCTCATTTTCCGCCGCTCTTGGGAGGCTTCGGCGTCTTCACTTTCTTGCCCTTACCATTGGAAACCGGTTGCCGGTTGGACGGAAGTTGCTGCTGTGCGGAATCCACGAGCGGGGAGGCGGTCTCCGGTGTCGCCGGCGCCGCGGCCGCCGCTTGATTCTCCTTGCTTTGGCGCGCGTCGGGCTTCGTATCAAGATCGCTGGTCCCCGTGATCACCGTACCGCCGACATCGCTCACACCGCCGGCCGCACCCGCCGCGACGGGCACGCTAACGGGTATCGAGGGCCGCGCCGACGTCATCGACGGAGTGCCGCTCTTGGCGGCCAAAGTCATATCGGGAGACTTTTTAAAAACGCCCCAGAAATCGTGCATCATTCCGGTCTTTGTCCGGTTCTCCCGCTCATACTTCATGCGGGCGATCGCGACGGGGTCCGCCTCCGGAAGGTCCGCTTCCATTTCCTTCAATCTTTTCTTCGCCGGATCCACGAAAGCGGAAAGCGGATAGTCCTTCACCAGCCGTTGATACGATTTCACCGACTGCGGCTTGAACCGGACACCCATCTTGTCGTAAGCGCCGCCAAGCATCCACAGTGCCTCATCCGCCGCCGAAAACAGCGGGTATTGATCCGCAATGCCCTGCAGCCGATTCGCCGCGGCCGGATTCGATCCCTTTTGAAAATAGAAGCGTGCCGTGCGCATCTCGCCCTCGGCTTCTACTTCCTGAATATCGCGAAGCATTTGCTGGACACGCGGCGCGAATTTGGAGTTCGGGAACTGCACCAACAACTGGCGGCATTCCTCTTCGGCGCGATAGGCGTGTTTGTTGTCGCGATCCGGCTTTTCCATCTGCCGCAAGTGAATGGTGCAGATTTTCTCCTGCGCCTCGGCCGATTCTTCCATCGTCGGATAGAACAAAATAAAGTCCTTGTATTCCGCCTCCGCTTGCGCCAATCCATGCGATCCGCTTTCACGCATCCAACTATCGGCGATCGCCAGTTTCGCCTTCGCGAGAAATTCGCTGGTGTCGTAGGTGTTGATCAACGCATTCAGGGTCAAACGCGCGACTTCGTACCGGCCGCGCTCGATGTCGGCGACAGCTTTATCGAAAAGAACCTTATCGGGCTGCTGCGTGTCCTTGCCGATCGGATTCTCGTACTTCTTCTTGCGGCAACCCGTCAGCGAGGTAATCGCCACCGCCGCCGCCAGCGTCAAAACACCAAGTTTGCTCTTCGCAATCATGTAACCGACCACTCCCTTACGCAAGTTGTTGCAAGCCCAATTGCGCGGTCTCACGCAGGGCCGCGAAAGCGGCGCCCGGATTGGGCGCGCCAAAAATACTGTTGCCGGCCACCAGCCATTCCGCGCCGGCTTTCACGACATCCGCGGCATTCGCCGCGCCGATACCGCCATCGACTTCAATCTTGAACGCCAAGCCCAAACGCCGGCGCCGCTCCGCGAGCTGACCGATTTTGTTCAACGAATTCGGTAAAAATTTCTGCCCGCCAAATCCCGGGTTCACCGACATAACCAGGACAAAATCCACAATATCCAGCACCTCATGGAGCGTGGAAACCGGGGTGGAAGGGTTGATAACGACGCCCGCTTGCGCGCCTTCGGACTGAATAAAGCGGAGTGTGCGGTCCAGGTGGGGACACGCTTCCTGGTGAACGGAGACGCTATCGGCGCCCGCCTCAACGAAGATCGGCGCAAATTGGTCCGGATTGGTAATCATCAGATGCACGTCAAGATGGGCGCGGGTAATCTTTCGGATTGACTGCAGCACCGGCGTGCCGATGGTGAGATTAGGTACGAAATGGCCATCCATCACATCGAAATGCAGCATCGCGGCGCCCGCCGCCTCCACTTCCGCGATTTGGCCCCCAAGCCGCGCGAAGTCCGCCGACAGCAGAGATGGCAGGATTTCAATCATTTGGACGCTACCTGTCATGCTAACACGGCGTGGAAAAACCCGTCTCCGGCATCGCGGCCCGGAAGCCGGTAGGCCTGTTCCTGGACCCGGTCCGCGAAATGGCTGATAACCTCTTCATTTTCTTCACGTTCCAGGGAGCAGGTGGAGTAAACCAAGCGGCCCGCCGGCACCAAAACCGCCAATGCCGCCGCCAGAATTTGCACTTGTCGCTCGGCTTGCCGAGAGAACTCCTCAGGAGTGACGCGCCATTTGATCTCGGGGTTTCGTCCAAGAGTGCCAGTTCCGGAGCAAGGCGCGTCTACCAGGATGCGGTCGAAAACAGGTAGGAACGGCAGCGTCAGGGAAGCGTCAAGCTGTACCCGGCGGGCGACCGGAATGGCGGCAAGCCGTTTACGCGAACGGTCGCAGGCCACGGGTTGGACGCCGCATTCGGCCGCTTGCAGCGTCTTGTTCCCCGGCGCCGCGCAAACATCCAGGAACCGGTGATGTGGCGACAGGTCCAGCAACGGAACGATCTGTTGAGAGCCAATGTCCATCTGCCGCTCGCCGCGCAAATGCGCTGGCGGTTTGGAAAGGAAATAAGCGGCCGCGGCATGAGCGGCCGAGCGCCCGAACTGCCCCTCCCATTTGGCCAATAGCCATTCCGGCATCGACAACGCCACGGCTTCCGTGGAATACGGCACCGGCTCCCGGTTCACCTTGCGTAGCACGGCATTCGCGAACCCGACCGCCGAAGACTTACGCGCGCGCTTGACCAATTCGACACTGGTGGAGACTGCGGCGTGCGGCGGGATCCGATCCAGAAAACGGATCTGATAGATGCCGAGTTGAAGCGCGATCCGGACTTCGCGATCCAATTTTTTCGCGCGCCCGGAATAGTGCCCAATCAGGAAATCGAGCTGGCCCCGATGGCGGAGGACACCGAATACGAGTTCGCTGGCCAAATGGGCTTCCTGCGCCTCCATGGACTTGGCGCGCAGCAGGTCGTCGGCGAATCCGCCGTGCTCAACTGCGTCCAACACATCGAAGGCAAAGCCTCGCGCATTTAGCGGCATGGGAGCCAGAAACCAAACTAACGCAACCGGGAAGCCGTCCGCACGGCGTACAATACTGTTTTGCAGCCTTCTCGGGTTATCGTCGTTATTCCCACGCTCGCCGCCGATCACACGTTGTGGGAATGCGTCGAGAGCCTGCACCGGCAAATCTATCGGGATTTTTGCATTGTGATCGTCGATAACAGCGCGAATCGTCGTACCGAATCGAATTGGCCAAGCGCAACCTCCCGTGCGGGTGTTACCGTTCTCCATCCCGAAACGAACATCGGTTTCGGCGCTGCGGTGAATCTCGCGGCGCGTGAAGCGCCGTCCGAATTCGTGGCCGTGATCAACGATGACGCGGCGGCGGAACCGGAATGGCTGACCGAAATGGTGGCGGCGCTTACACGCCATCCGCGCGCCGGTTCCGCCGCCGCGCAGGTTCGTTTGCATGGAGTGACGAACATTCTCGATTCGGCGGGCATGTTGATCGCCGCCGACGGGACCAGCAAGCAGCGAGGCCATGGCGAGCCGTCCGAGCGATTCGCCCAACCCGAAGAAGTGCTGCTGCCAAGCGGCTCCGCGTCCATGTACCGGAGCGCAATGCTCAACGAAACCGGTGGATTCGACGATTCGTTTTTCCTCTACTGCGAGGACACCGATCTGGGCTTGCGGGCGCGATGGGCGGGTTGGACCTGTCGGTACGTGCCCTCCGCTATCGTCCACCACCGCTATTCCCATTCGGCCGGCCGGTCATCACGGCTGAAGGCATATTTTGTCGAGCGGAATCGGTTGCTGCTAATCGCCAAGAACTTCCCGTCCGTCCGCATACTGAAGGCGTTCGCCGCCACTCCGGTTCGTTATTTGCATCATATTCTCGCCATGCGGCGCGGCCACGGCGCGGCGGCCAATTTTCAAAGGGACGGCGGAAGTGCCTGGACGCTGATTGGTTGCGTCTTGCGTGCCCATTTTGCGGCGACCACTCGACTGCCACAAGTTTGGCGGCAAAGGCGGGCCATTCAAAAGTCCGCAAAAATTGCCGTTTCGGAATTTGAGGCCGCGCTCAGCCGCTATTCCATCTCAATGCGTCAGGTGGCCGAGCAGTGATCGAAGCGACCGGCCCACGTCCGTTGATGATTCTGATTCCCGCCTTCAATGAGGAAGGCGCCGTGGCGACCGTGATTCGGGAGGTTCGCGAGCGCTACCCGAATCTACCGGTCCTGGTCGTCGACGATTGCTCGGCCGACGGTACACGCACGGTGGCGCTGGAGGCTGGCGCCGACGTCATCACCGTGCCCTATCACCTGGGCCTCGGCGGTTGTGTCCAGGCGGGCTATCGTATGGCCTATGACCTCGGCTTTCAATATGTCATCCGCCTGGATGGGGACGGCCAGCATGACCCGGCTTACGTTAGCGTCATCCGCGACAGGCTCTTCAATTCGGGCGCCCAAATGGTGATCGGATCCCGCTACCTGAACGGAGACGGCGAGCACACGTCCTTCGCTCGCGGCGTGGGCATCGTCTTCTTCCGCTGGTTTCTCGGACTGATTTTACGCAAGAAAGTGCACGACCCGACGTCCGGCTTCGTCGGCGTGAACCGTCAGGCGTTGGAAGTTTTTGCACGCAGCTTCCCCTTGGAGTATCCCGAAATTGAGGCGCTGGTCGTGCTCCAGCGCCTCACCTTTCGCTTCGAGGAAGTGCCTGTAAAGATGCGCGCGCGTTTGGCGGGCACCTCTTCCATCACCGCCGTTCGCTCCTTCTATTACGTGCTGCATGTACTTCTGGGCGTCGTCGTGAATATCCTGAAGTATCAAGGGAGTAAACGCCGCCCTTAGCCGCGTACCGTTTCCAATGGACCGATTGCTTTCGATCATCGCCGGCTTCAGTATCCTCCTGATCGTGGTCGTGCTCTTCAATATTCGCCGTGCCCATATCCGGGTCGAGTACTCGGTAAGCTGGCTCGGCGCGGCCGTTGTCGTGCTCATCCTTTCACAATGGCCTTGGGCCCTGGGGCAGTTTGCGCAATTCATAGGCTTGAACAACGCCGCTTTCTCGCTTCTGCTCATTGGAGTGGCCCTCTTCCTGGTGGTCTTCTTTCGCTTCTCCGTAATCATTTCCGATCTCAAGGATGCCAACATAGCGCTTACCCAAAAGCTGGCGATTCTCGAATATCAACTCAACACACTCCATGAAAAGCTCCAAGCGACCGACCGAAAATAGGCCGGCCCCAGAGGATCATCCGCGTTGGCCGATCTTCCTCGGGCTTCTCTTCTTCGCCTTCGCCCTGCTCGAAATCTATCGTCCGGCCCTCAGCGGTCCCTTCCTGTTCGACGACGTCTACCTGCCGTTCATGGTCCCGAACTTCGCGCAGAACCCGCTGCGCGATTGGGTGGCCGGCGTACGCCCGACACTGCAGGTAACCTACTGGCTCAATTACCGCCTTTTTGGCCTGGACTCTTATTACTTTCACCTCGTCAATCTTCTACTCCACGCCGCTGCCGGCTATTTCGTCTGGCTCATCGCGCTCAAGTTACTCGAGTTCGTAAAGGTGGAGCGGCCGGTGCTGAAGCTATACGCCGCATTCGCCGCCGCGGTATTTTTGCTACACCCCCTTCAATCGGAATCCGTGGGCTACGTCGCCAGCCGCTCGGAGGTCGTTAGCGGGCTGTTCTTCCTCATCGCCTGGTCCGTATTCCTATACCGCCGGGACCATGCCATTCGTTTCACCGAAGTCACCCTGGTCCTTGTCTTTTTCCTCCTTGCCGTAACATCGAAGGAACACACCGCGGTCCTCCCCGCGGTGCTCTTGTTGACGGACTATTTCTTCAACCCGGGCTTCACATTCGAAGGCATCAAAAAGAATTGGCGCATCTACGCGCCCCTCATCGGCGGCGCTGTTCTCGGGGTCGTTGTCATATTCAAGGTGGTGCTCGGGCGTTCCACATCCGCCGGTTTTGGCATGAAGGATCTCACCCCGCTCGATTACCTCTTCACGCAGTTCCGTTCCCTCGTCACTTACTTCCGCCTATTCTTTCTTCCGGTGGGGCTGAACATCGATTACGACTTTCCGATTTCCCGCTCCCTCGCGGACCATCTTTCGTGGCTTTGCCTGTTAATCCTGCTCGCCATGGTGGCGGTAGCTTGGATCTATCGAAAGAAATTTCCGCTCGCGGCATTTGGCTTGTTTCTCGGCCTTATTCTCCTGGCCCCCACGTCTTCATTCGTTCCAATTCGCGACGTCCTGGTCGAACGCCGCATGTATCTGCCGGTATTCGCATTTTCGCTCTGTGTAGTCGAGTTCCTGAGGCATCGCCGCATCGCCGTCTCCGCTCTCATCGCCGGTTTGGGCGCTGTTTGCATTGTGCTCGGTTTTCTGGCATGGCAGCGCAATCACGTCTGGGGTAGTCCGATTCTACTTTGGAAAGACACCGTTGCCAATTCGCCGCAAAAGTACCGGCCGCGCTTCCAACTGGGCTATGCCCACTACCAGGCGGGCGAATGCCTGGACGCGACTCGCCAGTATGAGGCCGCGGCGAAGCTATCGCAGGAACGAAACTACGAGCTCTTCGTCGATTGGGCCTTGGCCGCGGACTGCGCCGGCAAATCCGGCGAGGCGCTCAGCCGATTGGAGGACGCGCTCCGGCTGGAGCCAAGCGCACACGTCTGGTCCTTGATGGGCATGGTGCGGGCGAAACAAGGCGACTACGATCGCGCACTGGAGGCGCTGGCCCAAGGCGAGAAAATCGACCCGCGCTTCACCTTGATCTTCGTTTATCGCGGCAACGTGCATTTAGCTCGCAAGGAGTGGGACTTGGCCGTTGTCGAATTTGAAAAAGCCCTCGCCATCCAACCCAACGACGCCACCGCGCAACAGGGCCTGCAACGGGCGAAAGCTTCACGCAAGCGGTAGCCCAATGGCAAAGCCACTCCGCATTGGCGTCAACGCGTTGTTCCTGATTCCCGGCGGCGTCGGCGGTACCGAAGTCTCACTGCGCAATCTGCTGGCGGCGATCGCCAGAAATCCGCGCGGCCATGAATTCGTCGTCTTCTTGAATCGCGAAACCGGACCGGACCTCGTCCCCGCCCAAGCCGGCTTTCGCGCCGTCCAAACGGGTGTCCCGGCAACGTCTCGTCCCCGCCGGATCGTCTACGAACAAACCCAGCTTCCCCGCGACGTTCGCGCCGCGGAAATCGACGTCCTGTTCAATCCCGGCTTCACCTCTCCGTGGTTCCTTTCTTGCCCAAACGTAACGATCATCCATGATTTGCAACATCATCACCACCCGGAGTTCTTCAAACGAACCGACCTGCTAGCTTGGCGGTTGCTGGTATGGGCATCCATAAAATGGTCGCAACACATTTTAGCGGTGTCGGACGCCACTCGCGAAGACATTCACGCCACGTACGGCGTTCCGCTCGACCGGATCACCACCGCGGAACCCGGCGTCGAGCCGGATTTCTTTTTCCTGAAGAGACGGGACGACACGCCCCTCATCCTCTGTGTCTCCACGCTGCATCCCCACAAGAACATCGAACGGCTCATCGACGCCTTCGCAGCTTTCAGAACGTCTCGGCCGGAATACCGGCTGGTTCTGGCGGGAATGCGCGGATTCCACGCCGACGCCGTCGAGCGGCGTATCGGCCATCATGGCCTTAAGCGAGAAATCAGCCTTACCGGTTGGATTTCCCGCGACGCCATTCTGGACCTCTACGCCCGCGCCCAATTCGCGGTCTTTCCGTCGATGTTTGAAGGCTTCGGCATGCCAGTCGCGGAGGCTATGGCCGCCGGCGTGCCGCTGATTACATCCAACATCCGGCCCATGACGGACATCGCCGCCGGCACCGCCCTCCTTTTCCCTCCCGCCGACACACAGGCACTCACCACGGCCATGGAACGACTCGCCGGCAGCCTCGCCCTCCGCGCCGAGTTTGCTTCCCTCGCCCGCCAACGCGCCGCCATCTTCACCTGGGAGCGAACCGCCGGCATTACCCTCGACACTCTCGAACAAGCCGCCCGAGACCAGCCTGACTTTCGCAGCTAAAGCTCCACCGGCTTCGACCCTTTGAACCGCCGAAAGTCCCGATCAAACTTCGCAAATCGCTGTCCTCCTGCAAAATACTCCAAAAACGACGGCCCGGAAGAGGAATATGGGTCGCCGCCGACTGAGCGCTGCCAGACCGCATCGCGTCCCAGGCCGAGTCCAGTGTTCACCGGCTCCATCAACTCGCGGGAACTCACCCGCCGTGCCACTTCGAGCGCTCAGGAGCCTTTCACCGCCGCCTGGTTAGGTTCGCCGCCGTGCCGGCACGCTCGACTCGATGGTTCGCCAACTCGCCTCGCTCTCGCGATAGTGTTATTTAATGGCCGATTCCACCGCAATCCGCGCCGCCAATCCCGCCGACATTCCGCAGATCCTCGCTTTCATCCAGGGCCTCGCCGAGTACGAAAAACTCTCCCACGTTTGCTTTGCCACCGAAGAAAATCTGCGCCAGACGCTGTTCGGCCCCCGCCCCTTCGCCGAAGTGATCATCGCCGACTATGAAGGCAAGCCCGCCGGCTTCGCGCTCTTTTTTCACAACTACTCCACATTTCGCGCTTGTCCCGGTATCTACCTGGAAGATTTGTATGTCCTGCCCGCCCTGCGTGGGCTCGGCATCGGCAGGGCACTGCTCAAGAAACTCGCCCGCCTCGCCCTCGAGCGCGGCTGCGCCCGCCTGGAATGGTCCGTGCTCGATTGGAACGAACCCGCCATTCAGTTCTACAAATCCCTCGCCGCCGCGCCGCAGGGAGAGTGGACCGTCTTCCGCCTCACCGATGACGCGCTTGCTCGCCTGGCGCGTGATGCTAAAGTATCAGCATGAGCGTCGAGACTTTGGTCTCGGTCGAGCGGTACTTGAACACCTGCTACGACCCCGATCTCGAATATGTAGACGGCACGCGCGTGGAGCGTAATGTAGGCGATTGGCTACACAGCCTCATCCAGAGCAATATCATCTTTGCGCTCCGTACCGGGTATCCGCACCTGAAAGTTGTGCCCGAACTGCGGTCACAAACAACTGCCACACGCTTCCGCTTGCCGGATGTCACGGTTGTCTGGGCGGTCCCCGTTGAGCGCTACCTGAGGCGCGCCGCATTCATTGCGGTCGAAATTCTCTCCGAAGCCGACCGCATGTCCGCCGTTATGGAAAAACTCCACGAATACGAGGCGCACGGAATTCCGAATATCTGGGTTATCGGTCCCCGGCTCCAACAAATGTCGGTATTTCATTCCGGCACCCTGGAGGGAATTACGGGCGACGCACTCCGCTCCTCGCAAGCGGAAGTTGAATTGACCCGCGCCGAGATCTTCCAGTCCTGATTCATGCTCGTAGAAATCATTTCCGCCGAACCCTTGGACCGCCACCAAGTCCGCCTCCGGTTTGACGATAGCTCGGAAGGAATCGTTGACATCGCGAAGCTCGTATCCTGGCAGGGGGTATTCGCCCCGCTGGAAGATCCGCAATATTTCCGCCAACTGCACGTCGATCCCGACCTTGGCACGATCGTCTGGCCCAATGGGGCCGATCTGGACCCGATGGTTCTCCGGTCGGCCGCGACTGGCCAACCCATATCGTTTGGCCCCCACGTTTCCGCCTAACCACTACCCCTTCCAAGCCACCAGCGACACCTGCTCCAGCATCGGAAACGTCCCCGCCGCCGTCGCCTTCCGCTCCACGGGTTTCATCGGCTGCACCGTTGTCCGCGTCGGCGGATCGGCCTTGAAGTACGACCCATACACCCCATTCATCTTCGCGAATTCGGTCAAATCGTCGACATACACATTCGCCGCCACGCAGTGCGAGAAGTCCAGCCCCGTCTCTTCCAGCCCATCCAGCAAATTCCGCATGGTTTGCCGCACCTGTTGCTCCACGGTCGTTCCATAAATCCCGGCATTCGGTCCGGGAATGAATCCGCTCTTAGCCGACAGATACAAGGTATCCCCCGCCCAAACGGCGGGGCTCGACGTGCGGCTCGGCGCCATGTTTCGCGGCCGGACGACACGACGCGCCGACAAATCCCGCACCGACACTCCGGTCAACTCCACCCCTACTCCCGGCGGCAACGAATCGACCAGCATCGACGCCCGCGCCGGCGCGTTCCCAGCGTCGAAAAACGGCCCGTACACCTCGTTCAACTGCGCCAACGTCACGCCGGCGCAATACGCATTCACAAACGCGAAATGCCCCAGATCAATCCCCGCCGCCTTCGCCGTTTTCGCCAGATTGTCCATTGCCGCCGCCGGCGTCGCGCCAACCACGCCGCTGAAATACAACCGCCCGCCCGCTTCCCGCACATCCCCATGCGGCCGCGTCGCGTCTTTCGCCGCCACGGCGCTAATCTCCACCGGCGTTTCCGTTGGCATCCGGGTCACGCCCAGCACGCTGAACGATGGCCCGCCCTCCGGAAAGGCTTCTTTCCACAGCGCCGCCAGACCGGCGAATTGGTTCATGTCCGCCAGATAAACCTGGCTATAGACGATGTCCTTCATCGCCATTCCGCTCGCCTCCACAATCAGCCGCACGTTGTGCAGTGAGTTTCGCACCTGCGTTGGAAAGTCGGTTGGCATATCGCCGCCGGACGCGCTCCTGGATCCCTGTCCGCTCGCATACAGAAAGTCACCGCACAACAGACCCGGCGTATACGGCCCCACCGGCTTAGGCCCATTCGAAGGTACGATTGGCTTTTTCATCTCTATTGAGCATAAGAAAAGTCGGGGCCGAAACTCCACCCCGACTTCGTTTTCGAAGCGATACTTCGTGGTGCGGGCCGCGAAGTATCACATCCAAATTCGTAACTACTTCACGTCGAGAATATCTTTTTCCTTCGCTTTGGACAACGCATCCACCTTGCCCATATGCGCATCCGTCAACTTCTGAATCTCCTCATGCGCCCGGCGGTCGTCGTCTTCGCTGATCAGCTTGTCTTTCACCAGCTTTTTCACCGACTCATTCGCATCGCGCCGTACATTGCGGATGGCCACGCGGTGCTCTTCCGCGATCCCATGCAGCCGCTTCACGATCTCTCTCCGCCGTTCTTCGTTCAGCGGCGGAATCGGAACCCGGATCACCTTGCCGTCGTTGCCGGGATTCAGTCCCAGCCCCGCGCTACGTATGGCTTTTTCAATGACGCCAATCTGGGAGACGTCGAACGGCTGCACCGTGATCAGCGCCGGTTCCGGCACGTGCAGCGTGGCCACATGGTTAAGCGGCATCATCGATCCATACGCGTCCACCTGCACCGGTTCCAGCATGTTGATTGACGCCCGGCCCGTGCGAATCGCGGTCATGTCGTGCTGCAAATCCACCAGCACCTTTTCCATGCGCGTTTTCGCGCTTGCTTCCACTTCAGTGATGTTTTGGAAAGTTGACATAGAAGTTCTCTTACCTGTCGATTATGACTTGATCAGCGTGCCCACGGTTTCTCCCATCGCGACCCGCATGATATTGCCCGGCCGGCGGAGATCGAAGACACAAATCGGTAATTGATTATCGCGGCACATCGCAACCGCGGAAGCGTCCATCACGCCCAACTGCCGCGACAGCACTTCCTGGAAAGTAATGCTCTCATACCGCACCGCGTCTCCGTATTTGCGTGGGTCTTTATCATACACGCCATCCACGCTCGTCGCCTTCGCCACCACATCGGCATGGATCTCCAACCCGCGCAGCGTCGCCGCCGTGTCGGTGGAGAAATATGGGTTCGACGTGCCGGCGCCGAAGATGACAATCCGGCCCTTCTCCAAATGGCGAATCGCCCGCCGCCGGATGTACGGCTCGGCCACCGATGGCATGGCGATCGCCGTCATCACCCGCGTCGGAATCCCCTGCTGCTCCAGCGCGTCCTGCAGCGCGATCGCGTTGATCACCGTGGCCAACATGCCCATATGATCCGCCGCCACGCGGTCCATATTGCGCGCCGCCGCGCTCACCCCGCGAAAGAAATTTCCGCCGCCTACCACCAGGCCGATTTGCACGCCCGTCCGCGTCACTTCCGCTACTTCGGCGGCCAGTCCGTGGAGACATTGCTGGTCGATACCAAAACCGTTTCCACCGGCGAGAACTTCACCGCTTAATTTGAGAAGAATTCTAGCGTATGGCGCCACGTTCGCGTTACGCCTCCGCCGGAGCCGTTTCGCCCACCTTGTAGCGCACGAAACGCTCGACCGTCAAGGGTTCGCCAATCTTCTTCGCCTTTTCCGCCACCAGTTGGCCCACGGTGAACGCATTGTCCTTAATGAACGGCTGGTCCAACAGGCAGAACTCTTCGAAGAACTTCGACATCCGCCCTTCAATCATCTTGTCGATAATGCTCTCCGGCGTCCCTTCGGCCCGCGCGCGCTCGCGCTGAATCTCGCGCTCCTTATCGAGCACCGCCTTCGTCACTTCTTCCCGCCGGACGAACTGAGGATCGGCCGCCGCCACTTGCATCGCGACATCCCGCAACAGTTCCTGAATCTCTTCGTTTGAAGCCGTCGCCGCCGACGCTCCCGTCACCTTCACCAAGACGCCCAACTGTGCGCCCTGGTGGATGTAGGAGCCCAACATTCCTCCTTCCACCTTCTCAAACCGCGCCACTTGCATGTTCTCGCCGATCTTGCCAATCATGCCGGCGATCGCCTGTCCCGCCGTTTGCGACGCGTCCCCGCGGAACGGTTGCTCCAGCAACTGGTCGCGCGTCGTTCCCAGCGGCGCCGCCAATGCCTGCGTTGTCAATTCCGACACCGTCGACTGGTAATCTTCCGTGCGCGCCACAAAGTCGGATTCGCAGTTGAATTCCAGTATCGCGCCCGATGCCCGGTCCGCGGCGAGCGCAACCGTAATCGAGCCCTGTTTGGTCGTGCGCGTGGCCTTCTTCGCCGCCGACGCAATGCCGCGCTTGCGCAATATGTCGATGGCCTCGTCCATATTGCCATTAGCCTCTTCCAGGGCCTTCTTGCATTCCATCATGCCCGCGCCGGTGCGTTCGCGCAGTTGTTTCACCATTAACGCGGTGATTTCCGCCATAAAGCCTCACTTAATTTGGTAACGGTATGAAAAGAGGGGAGTAAAGGCGCCCGGCGCATGCAAGCGCCGGGCGCCCTATGGATTGCCGCCGGCTATTCGTCGACGAGGTTGGCTTTGTACTTCGCGGGAACCCCGGCCAGTTCGTCGTCCACGGTTTCAGACGTCGTTTCCGACATCAACTGCGCGCTGAACTGCGGGTCCAGATACTGCTCGGCGTCGATCGGGTCCACGCTGTCGTCGCCGTCCGACGTCATCGTGCCCAGTTCGCTCTCGGTCACCTGTTGGCGTCCTTCGATGCACGCCTCGGCGATCTTGTTCGTGAACAGGCGGATGGCGCGCAGTGCGTCATCGTTGCCCGGAATCACATAGTCCACTTGGTCCGGATCGCAATTGGTGTCAACCACGGCCACCACCGGGATCCCCAGCCGCCGCGCTTCCGCCACCGCGATTTCTTCCTTGTTCGAGTCGATCACGAACAACACGTCCGGCAATCGGCCCATATCCCGGATTCCCGACAGGTTCTGCGACAGGTGCTTGCGCTCCCGTTCCAACTGCCCGGTTTCCTTCTTCGTCCGTCCGCCGTAGTTGCCCGATTCGTGCATCTCCTCCAGCATTTTCAGCCGCTCAATCGACCGCTTTACCGTCGAATAATTCGTTAGCAATCCGCCTAGCCAGCGGTGGTTGATGAAGAACATCGAGCATCGGCCCGCTTCTTCCGCTATCGCTTCCTGCGCCTGCCGCTTGGTGCCGACAAAGAGCACGTTCTTGCCCTGCGACGCCATTTCGGCCACGTACGCCATGGCTTCCTTAAACAGTTTCAAGGTCTTCTGCAGATCGACAATGTAGATCCCGTTACGTTCGCCAAAGATGTATTCTTTCATCTTTGGATTCCAGCGCTTGGTCTGGTGCCCGAAGTGAACGCCGGCTTCGAGCAATTCCTTCATGGAAATTGCAGGCAATTGGCCTCCTAGGTCTGGGGACTTCACACACGAACCGGCGGGACCATCCAAACGAGATTTGTCCTGCCGGCAATTAGGTGCGGAATATCCGGGTTGATGGAAATCGATTCCCTCGCCGAACGCCAAATTAGCGCTTGGAGAACTGGAACCGCTTGCGGGCGCCCTTCTGCCCGTACTTCTTTCGCTCGTGCTCCCGCGGATCGCGCGTCAGGTAACCCATGCTCTTCAGTTTCCCTCGGAGTTCCAGGTTGAAATTGCACAACGCCCGGGCAATGCCCAATCGGACCGCGCCGGCCTGACCGGTTATCCCGCCGCCATTGGCCAGCACCAGCACATCGAATTTGTCCGACGTCTCGGTGGCCTGTAGCGCCTGCCGGCACAACAATCGCGCGCTTTCATTCGTGAAATACTTCTCGTAAGGCCGGCCGTTTATTACTATCGCGCCGGAGCCGTTCCGCAGGAACACGCGAGCCACGCCGCGCTTGCGGCGGCCGGTTCCTAACCACTGAGTCAATGCAGCCACTTATCTACTTTCCTCTCTCGGATACTACAGCGAAAACGCTTGCGGCGTCTGCGCCTGATGGGGGTGTTGCGGGCCGGCGTAGACGTTCAGCTTGCGGTACATCTGCTTGCCCAGTTTCGATTTCGGCAGCATGCCCGACACGGCTTCTTCCAGAATCTTGATCGGACGCGTCTGCCGCATCCGCTTCGCAGCCACTTCCCGCAGCCCGCCCGGATAACCCGAGTGGTAGCGGTAAAGTTTTTGGTCTTCCTTCTTGCCGGTCAGCCTGGCCTTTTCGGCGTTAATAATGATAACGTGGTCGCCCATATCGATATACGGGGTATACGTGGTCTTATGCTTTCCCATCAAAAGACGGGCAGCCTCGGTCGCAACGCGGCCAACAACCATCTCGCCGGCGTCAATTACAAACCAATTTCTCTGGATATTTTTCCCAGAGGGAACGACAGTACTCATGGACGGACGATCTCCCTGCAATCGTTACAAGACTTTCAGGATAGCAGAGTTTTGGGGGGATGGTCAAAAACGGACATTATTCCATTGCGGCGCTCCAAAATAGCCGCTCCGCGGTCGGCGGAGCGCAGGGAGAACACTACATTCACGGAATACGGCATTTCTACTTGGCGTTGACAAAATCTCTAGCATCCGCGGTGTGATACGGTTGATACACTTATTCGTCGTACTAGTCGCCAGGAGGTATCTATGCGAGGCCGAACCGGTCCCCGTTGCAGTCTCTTCAGCGCATTACTCGTCTTATCCGGCACGCAGTCGTTCGCTCAGAGCGATCCCCTGGCGCTGCAACGGCAGGCCATCCGCCGCATGGAGGGTTTTGTTGAAACGTTCCGCAAGACAGGGGATATCCAGTCCACAATGGGTGATCTCAGTCAGGCTGACCAGGAACTCACCCTTAGCAACCGGATGTTGGAGGCGCGCGGTGCGTGGGAGCCGCTTGCGCTGGGTCTGATAAAGCAGGGCTCCGTTCGGCGAATGCAGACTAACTGGGCGGCGGCCGGCGCGCTCTATAAGCGTGCCGGGGACGCGGCTCGACGCGCCGGCAACGTAGCGTATCAGGCGGACGCTCTCGCGTGGGGCGCTCTCGTTGAATCTTCACTCGGCAATATCGGGCAGGCGCTCGCGGATGCAACGCAGGCCGTGCGCCTCGCCGAAACCGTCAATGACAACGACGTGCTCGCGCGGGCGCTCAACGTCCTTGGCACCGCCCAGGTCGCTCAGCGCGATCTGGCCGGCGCCGCCGCCACGATTAACCGCGAGGTTGCGGTTGCCAGGGAATCCAAGGATCCGATGACCGCATATCTTGCCTATTCCAATCGACATGGCATATTTGTGGCGACGGCCGAAAAATGCGACTATCAGTGGGAGTTTGAGCCCTGCTATCAGGCCATCAATCTCGCCAAAGCCGACCTTCGGGAGATGCTTTCCATCGCTCGCAGGCTGGGTTTTTCGGGCATTGCACGGATAACCGAGGGGCTCGCCGGCAGCCTCCAGAATCGAGAGGCGTTGATCAAGGCGCGGGAACGCGGACGCCAGTCGCTGCAGAAGGCGAACCTGTTCCGGCCCAGGAAGCCGGGCGACGTACTGGTCACCGAAGGGTTCGTACCGCCGCCGGGACCGGAGCCGCCGATGCTCACCGCGTTGTACGAGGAGTCGAAACGTATTCAGCGGCGGTTCCCTGGCTATTCCGATGCCGCCGAGGCGCGTAGCGAGTATCTCGAAGGCCTGGCGCACGAAATGCGCGGGAACAATGACGCGGCGCTCGATCATTTCATGAAGGCGGTCGGCAGGCTCGAACGCGACCGGAGCGCGCTCCGCGACGAGCGCAGCCGCGGCACGGTCCTCGAAGACCGAATCGGGATCTACTATGCGCCCATGCTGCAACTACTCCAACGCCGCCGCTATTCCGAGGCGTTCGAATTGCTCGAACGCTCGCGTTCCCGTGCGATGGCCGAGATGCTAGCCAGCCGGAATCCGGGTCTGGCGCGCCCCAGGGAGCAACAACTCTATTCCGAGGTTGTCACTCTCCGCGCGCGAATCTCATCGTCGCAGAGTCAGCTATTCCGGGTCATCGCCGCGCCTGATTTCGAGCGGCACACGGAGCGGATCACGATGCTGCAGGGCCAGATCCGCGCGCTTGAGGCCGATCACCGAAAGCTCGTCGGACGCATCGGCAGCGAGGCCCCCCACCTGTTGAATCTCGTGGTATCGGAGCCGGCAAGTCTCGAATCCCTGCAAAAATCGATGCGTGAAGAGCGCTACGAAGTGATCCAATATCTCGTGCTGGAGCCGGGTATTGTAGTGTGGCACATCACGTCCGATTCCGTGTACGTCCGCAACGTTTTCCTGCCGCGCGACGAGGTTACGGCAAAGGTCGCCGCGTTGCGCAAGAACCTCGCCGACGGCAGAGCGGTGCGAGCGGCGTTCGACGAGACCACCGCGCGCGAGCTCTTCCTGTTCCTCGTCCAACCGGTGCTGGGGCGCATTCGCGCCGAACGCCTCGTGATCGTTCCGCACGAGGATCTCGGCTCCATCCCATTCCAAGCCTTGCAGGATCCGTCCAACGGCCAGTTCCTCGGCGAGCGCATTCAGATATCGTACGCGCCGAGCGCCACGGTACTGCTCGCGCTGAAGCGCCCGCCGTCCATCTCCGGCGGGCGGCTGCTCGCCATTGCGGATCCTACTATTCGCGAGGCCCCGGCTGAAGTCCGAACCATCGCAAAGCTATTTCCGGGCGGCGGCAAAACGGTGACCGATGAACTCGCGAAGGAAAGCGACGTCAAGGCGTGGATCGACGGCTCCGACGTCATTCATTTATCCGTTCATGGCAAGTTCGACGGCGCCGACCCGTTGCTCTCCTATTTGCAGATGGCGCCCGGAGGCGGCGACGACGGGAAACTCACCGCGGCGGAGATGTTCGGCCTGCCGCTCGACCGGAGCCGGCTGGTCGTGTTGTCGGCCTGCGAAACCGGCCGCGCCGAGGCCACCCATGCGAACGAAATCCTGGGGATGGTCCGAGCGCTCCTCTATGCCGGCGCCGGCAGACTGGTGCTCTCCTACTGGGAAGTCGATTCGGCGGCCACCGCCCTCTGGATGCGGACCTTCTACGAAGTCGCCCAAACCAAGTCTCCGCCGGAGGCGGCGCGCGCTGCGCTCACCCGGGTGAAGGGCACGCCCGGTTACGGCCACCCATACTATTGGGCGGCCTTCATGATGGTCGGACGATAGGCATGATCGATCTGGTACAGGAACTTAACGAGCGGATCAAGGCACTGGCCGGCGATTGGAGCAAGTACACGGTCGTCGGGAGTTTTCTGCTCTATGTCGCGGGCTATCTCGCGCTGCGATTCCATCTCACCGCGATCGGTATTGGGACCGACCTCGCTGTGCTCGACGAGCGATATCTGTCCGCCGGAGCGCGGTTTCTGGTCTACTTCGTGTCCTCGATCCCGAGTGTCGTTTTCGTCGCGTTGCCGGCCGCGGTGGTGGCGTGGGCGCTTTCCCGGCTCGTGCCCGCAGAGACCAGGGCGAATATATATAGAGCGTCGATCCGGCCGGTGGGCCTCCCCCTGGCCGGGATCGTTTTCTCCGTCATCATTATCCAGTTGCTAATGCGCAAGTGTTTTTTGGTGAGTAATCTACTGCTCGCGCCTAGCCTCCCGGCGGAGCCGCCGTGGTTGATGGGGCTGTTGCTGGATGACGAGTTGATGCCCCTATTCTTCAGCCTACTCGTCGCGGTCTGCGGCGTGCCTATTGCCATTCTCCTGGCGTTACGCGGAACGCCGATGCCGGGCCGGGCGGCAGTCTTCGCGCGTGGGCTGCTGGCATTCCTCGCCGCCGTGCAATTGCTGTTTCTGCCCATTATCTTTGGCATTCTCATCGCCGACAAAACCTTCGCGCGCGTGGCGTCGCTCGGCGAGACGCCGCTCGAAGCCGGCTGCGACGCGTGGCTCGCGTGGGAAGGCAAGGAGGGTGTGACTTTCCTTGTGCGCAGCCAGGACCGGCGCCGCCGGTCGCTCATAACGCTGCCGCGCGAGAAAGTGAAGAAGATGGAAATTACCGGCTTCGACCCGATCATACCCGCGCTATTTAAGACACAACAGGGGAGTACACGATGAGGATGCGACTGCTGTTGGCGTTCACTTTGACGGCGATGGTTGCCGTTCCGTCCAACGCGGCTACCGATACGATGATCCGGAGGCTGCTTCGCTTCTGGGGGCTCACCGCAAACCCGGGCCAGATGAAGGGGCCGGGTGACGATTTCGCGTCTGGCGATATCTGGCTTGTAAGCCTGGGGGGCACGCCGGCGCCGCTGACCGCGGCCGGCGGCTACAATTCACCTGTATTTTCACCCGTCGATGGGAGCCTCTTGGCGTTGAAGGGCGGCGCGGTAGTCCGGATTCCCGGCGGCGGCGGAACAAGCGTTGCAGTGCGGAAAATCCCCGGCGCCCTTAAACTCGTAGGCTTCGATGGCGAGAACCCCGACGAAGTCGCTGTCCTGATGGATAGTGATGTCCCATCGCCGCTCGCCATCCTTTCGCTCAAGAGCGGCAAGGTCACTCCAATCCCCTATGACAGGAAAGCCGAGGACGAGCGCGGCATGCTCGCGCAGATCCGCGGCCAGCAACGCGTGTACGGCGATGCGACTCTCTATATCAAGACCGAAAGCAAACGGGGCATAGCGGGAACTATCGAATGGACCGACGTATACCTGCAACGCGGCAGCGCCGCGCCGCAAAACGTAAGCGCTTGCGATGGCGTGAACTGTGGGCAACCGGCTCTATCCCCAGATAGGCGAAAGGTTGCTTTCGTGAAGGCCGGCCGCTGAGAGCGGCTCGCACCCAAAATTTTCCGAACGCCTGGTGGACCCCATACGCATGGGATGGAGCCGAAGATCTCCATCCCATGCAGCGTTTCCAGGCCCAATCCGCGGTAAGCGTGCATTGTTCGAAATGCCGCCCGCAAATGAACTTTGGTCCACGGATCGCAACGCGACCCATGCCAATCGCCAAAATCAACGAATCGGATTGCGGGACGAGGCCTCGCACGGCAGCGTAACACTGCCGGGATTCGCGGCCCATTGCAACGTGGTAACGGGCGTGCCATCGCTCCAATTGCCCATGGATACCTGCGAAGCGCCGCCATTTGAAAGAGCGTACTCGCAGGATGTACCGCGCATCGCGCAGTCCATGGTGGCCACGCTTAGCTTCCACGTGCCATAAAAATCGCGGACATCCATGGCCGGAGGCGGTGTTGGAACCGTGATCGGAAAGAAATGGTCCGCGATAATGTCTGGATTTCCGCGAAGGTCCGAAGGCATTACCAGGAAATCTTTGTTTTCGGGCGGGATTTGCGGAAGCAGATTCCACATGAGTTCGGTACTGGATTTGCAAACCGTCGAATCGTCGGCTCCTACCAGAAAGACTATTTTCGTGGAGGCGGGGATGCCGCGATAGTCCGTTTGCGCGACGGCGAATCCGGCCCCTACGGAGAAATATCCGCGAGGTACCGGAATGGGTGATCCCGACTCCGTGGACCGGCCGGCCAGCACCAGTCCCACATAGGAACCAAGCGAGTGGCCGACGAATCCAGTGAGCATGGTGCCAAACTGATCGCGCTGCGGCTGAACCCAACTGGTGTTCGACTGAATCCGGTTTAACGCATCGGCGTAGCTGGACAGAGCGTTACTGTAGTAGTCCCGTTCCGATGAGAAAATCACCTGATACTGGGCCCAGATCACGGTATAGCCCTTCTTCACAATGTGGTACATCCACCGATTATAGGTGTCGGGATAGTTGGCGTTGGCGCCGTGGAGAAAGAGGACAACGGGCGCTACCGCCGGCTTCGGGGAAGTAGGTTGGTAGATGTAATACTTGAAAACATCATTCCCTTGCTTGCCAGTCGGGTAGTATGGACCTAGAGTGGTCACTCCGGTGTGGATATAGTTCGATCCGCCGGGTCCCGTGGTGGGTTGTGGCGGTGGTGACTGGGCAGTCAGACCAAAGCTCAACGCGGCCGCGCTGAACGTGATTATTAGAGACGAATTCAAAGTTGTGGCCATTTGCTACTCGATTTTTGGAACTCCGCTCCGGCGGGTGCCGGAATTGGGTTATCCAATAATGGTACTATACGTTCTAGTAGATTCGTACGGTAAAAACCACTAAACCTATCGAATATATGGCCCCAGTTATAGAATGCGCCATTCTAAGTACGGCGTAAGATGGTTCGCCCGAGGCGCTACTTCAGGGACTTCAAATATGTCAACACCGCTTCGGCGTGTTCGGGCGAATACTTGTACGCCGGCATCGGCGGACCGGCGGGCTTGCCGCTTGGCGTCAATCCGGTTTGCAGATACTTAATCAATGCGCCTTCGCCCCATTTGGTCCACAGTTTGCCGCTCGGCGTCAGGTCCGGGGACGTCTTATGCCAGTGGGCCGGCGGCGCGCCAAGCGGCTGAATGTCCATAATGGCGCCCTTCATCCATTTGGACTTATCTAATTCACCCTTATCGTTTTTCGGCGTATGACAAGTGGCGCATTGCCCGATGCTTTCCACCAGGTAACGGCCCAACTCCAACTGCTTTTTATCCTGCGCGCAAGCCGGCAATACCAGCGCCAACACAGCCAATAGGTACCGAAAGTGCATGAACTCCATGCTACTCCGACCGTAGCGATGCGAGCAAAGGCGAACGCACCGCCAGCTTCGTCGCCACCCACGTCGACGCCAGGCCCACCGTCGCCACCACTGCCAGCAGAACGCCCAGCGAGCCCACCGGCAGTGTATGTGCGCGCTCCGCCAACGTCGGGCTGACAGCCAGCAGAGCGCACAGCGTGCCGATAAATAACCCCGCCGCAAGCAGCGCCGAGTTCTCGAGGAATATCAGCCGCATCACCTCGCCCGTCGTGTACCCCACGGCCCGTAGCAGCGCTAATTCCCGGCGCCGCTCCAGTACGTTGCGCAGCAGCACCGCCGCCATTCCCACGGTGCCGATCAACAGTCCCAGCGCGCCCAGCGCCTGAAACGTCGACAGGTACGTGTTCTCCACGCGATGATATTGCGCCAACCGCTCGGCTGCGGCGGTCACGTCGAAACCGCTGTCCGATAGCGCCTCTTCAAGCGTCGATGTCACCATTCCCCACCTCGCCTCCGGCGCGTCCAGCAGGAATAGACGGTGCCCCTGTTCTTCCGGGAACAACCGCAAAAACGGTTCCTCGGCGATCAGAATTTCTCCCTGGAACAGGCTGCCCGAAAGCGTGCCTACGATTTGCAGCCGGATCGGTTCCACGCCGTGCGGGATTTCAATCGTATCGCCAACCTCCTTGTGCAGCACATACTTCATCGTGTTGACGTCCACCATCGCCGCGACCTGCCCCGTGGGTAGCGGCTTCCCTAACTTCACCCATGCATCGGGAGGCGATACGCGGAATCGCCCCTCCCCGCGAAAGGCCGCCGGTACGCCGACAATCTTCGGCCGTGTCGGCTGGTACAGGTTCAAGCAGCTCACATCCTCCCCGGGCCGCACTCGGAAAGCCGCCACTTGCAGGCCGCGCACTGCGTCTTCATTGATGTTCAACGCGGCCCGGCCCTCTTTGTTGCCAATGTTCTGATAGATCGGCCATTGCGATTCGGCCAGCAACGGGAAGCCGCCCGTGCCCGATTGCTTTCCCGCGTCGAAGCGCCCCGGCCCTTGCCGGAACGCCTCCAGTGCCACCAGCAGGAACACGGCCAGCGCAATCAGCAAAACGGTCAGGAAGCTGCGCCCCGGCTGCTGCGCCGCGCTTGCCAACGCAAGTTCCTTAAGCGATCGCACCGGCAGCGGCCGCGGACTTTCGAGCCACAACCGGCAGTAGAGAGCCCCGCCCGTCAACAGGCAGAACCCCGCCCCGAAAAAGCCGCCTTCGGCCGCTATCCCGCCCAGTGCGCTGAGGATGACCAGGCTGCCGCCCACGGCCAGCAGGGCCAGCGCGGCCAGGCGCAGCCAGCCCGGCGTGCGTAGAACGGTCTCCGGCCGCGCGCCCGAAAGCAACTGGCGCGGCGACATTTTCCGCAGCCGCCGCAAACTGACGATGATGATTACAACGGCCATTCCGACGCTTTGAAAAATGGCCGCCGTGAATGGCGCCGCCGCGAAGTGCAGCGTCAGCCCCGTCGTGCCAACCGCGTCCACCCACCACGTCCGCAACGCGTAAAGAATGAACGCCGAATAACCGATTCCCAGCGCCGTCCCGACCGCCGCCCCCGCCGCGCCCAGCAAAACGCCTTCGCGCACAAATACCCGCCGCACGGCGCCGCGGTCGAAGCCCATCGCCTGATAAAGGCCTATCTCCTTTAACCGTTGCTCAACGCCCAGCCGGAAGAAGAGCGCCGTTAGCACCAGCGCCGAAACCAGCAGGAAGAAACTGAAATATCCAAAGTACTCGCCGAAATCGGTCGTGCCGCGCGACGCCTCTTCCGCGTGCTGCCGCGGCAGAAGCATCGTGATGCCGTCGCGCGGCAGGTCGGTGCTCGGCGTCAGGTTCAGCCTTGGAATCGTTACCCCATCGGCGGCGTAAAAACGTATCGCGGTCACTTTACCGAAGCGCGTCCGCCATAGTTTCTGGCCTTCCGCCAGGCTCACGGCGGCCTTTGGCGTGGTCCGGTAGTCGTCCCAATACTTCTCGTCCTGCGGCCGTATCTTGTTCAGGTCCAGTGGAAATGGCGGGTCCCAGTCGCTCAGGTCCACGGTGTCGGAAATGCCCGGATATTCGGGCGACATCTGCCGGTCGCCCAACGCCTCCCGCGCCTGAACGCCGTTCACCACGAAGGTCGTCGACTCGGTTAGCAGCCGCCCCTCTTGCTTCCACAAATAGTAGTCCAGCGTAACGGAATCGCCCAATTTCGCCTGCAGTTCCGCCGCTGCCCAGTCGTTCAGCGCCAACGTGCCTTCCGGTATTCCGTCGCGCGCAACTACCAACGAATACGGCACGCTGGCCGTAGCCGTGCGGATGGCGTTGGCCATATACATCAGGAACACTTCCGCCCGCAGCCCGTCCTGTTTGCCCGTGTCCAGCGCACGCTTCACCTGATCGTCCCGCAACAGGCCCGACGGGCTTTCAAGCTGTATGCATTTGCACGCCGCCGGACGAGTAACTCGCAGGCCCACATCCTCTAAACGCAAATGGCCCAGCAAGGGCAGGTCGCTGCGCAGTTCATCCGGCAGCAATAGCACGTTGGCGCGCCGCTCCAACGCGAGTTCTTTCTGAAGCGTGTCCAACTTCACGAACGCCGCCCGCACGGCGCCCTGCCGCGGTTGCAGCGTGAAACCGCCCACGCCGCTATCCGGCAGCGCGGAGCGGTAACGGAAGCGGACAGTCCTTACGGACTGCTCCTTGCGCGAATGCAGCGTCTCCTGCGGAATCTCGCTCGGTTTTTCAATCCGCAGCAATATTCCGTCGGCCTCCTTCGCATCGAACTCCGCGGCTAGCGGTTCGCTAAAGACAATGTCTCGCTCCCCGCGCAGCGGATCGCGCATTTTGTGCAGGGACCAGAAGCGGTCGTCCACGCCATAGACCAGAACTTTGCTCGCCGTGCGCCCGCTATCCTGGTGCTTCATCACCGATTCGAAGAACAGCGCCGGGGCCGTTGCCGGACCCACTCGTGCGGCCAACGCTTCGGTAAACGGCTGCGCCGCCACAATGGCCGTGCCGGTGTTGCCCAGCCTGCCCGATGCAATCGAGCGCAAGCTCTCCCGTACGGATTCCCCAACCAGCGCCGACCCCACAAGCGTCGCCGTTGCAATCGCCAGGCCCGCCACCACCGCGGCGTTCGTCCGCCAGTAGTGCCGCAAACTCCGCCGCGCCAAGTCTCGCCGTGTCATGGGGCTAGGCCGTGCGCTCCAGGTGTCGTCCCCGCATCGCATACCGAAGCGGGAACGATGCCGCTATGGCCGGGCTGTGCGTCACAATCATCAAAATGCCGCCCATCTCTCTTTGCATTTCGTCGAGCAGTCCCAGCACCTGCCACGCCGTCGCTTCGTCCAGATTGCCCGTCGGCTCGTCGCACAGCAGCAGTTTCGGCTGCCGGATCAGTGCGCGCGCGATGGCCACGCGCTGCTTTTCGCCGCCCGAAAGCTGCGCCGGAAAGCGGTCGATGCGCGGTGTCAGTCCGGCGCGGTCGATCAAATCCTTCGCCCGCGCGTGGGCGCTCACTTCGTGTTCGCCCACCAAGGTCGGCGCCAGGACATTTTCAAGCACGGTGCATTGCGGCAGCAGGCAATGGTCCTGGAAAATGAACCCGATCCGCGTGTTGCGGAACCGGGCTTGTTCGTTTTCTTTCAATCCCCACGGGGCGACGCCGTCAAATACCAATTGACCCGCCGTCGGCGGATCCAGCAATCCCAGAATATGCAGCAGCGTGCTCTTCCCGCTGCCCGATGGGCCCATTATCGACAGCGCGTCGCCCATCTCTAAATCCAGATTCACATCCTCCAAAACGGGGACGGGGCCTGCCGCCGATTCGTACGTCTTCGATATTGCCCGTGCCTGTAGCATGTACCCCTACGCAAATGCCGCCAACTGCGCCGCCGCCATCGCCGCTGCCGAATAATTCTGGCGAACTCCTTCGGCGCCGTGCGCGGCCAGTTCGGCCCGGCGCCCCGCGTCGCAAATCATATTCTCTAACGAATCGGCCAGCGCCTGCGCATTCTTCGGCTCTACCAGTATGCCGCCTCCGGTGCGCGCCAGAATTTCCGGGAATGCGCCATGCGCCGGCAGCACCACCGGCGTGCCGTTCGCGAGTGCCTCCAGCACGAACAGTCCCTTCGGTTCCACGTACTCCGTCGGGACGCAGAGCAGGTCGATATCCTGCAGGAAGCGGATCTTCTCGTCCCGCGAAAGCGCTCCGTGATAACTAAACTCGGCGCCCAGCCCCGCGTCCTCCATCGCGGCTTTCTCCTTCGCGAAATATTCCTGATGTTCGGGAAGCATGTAGCCCGCCGCTTCCAGGCGCGTCGCCGGCAGGCCGGGCTTCCGCCGCAGCAGCCGGTATGCCTCGCAGAGATGATGCAATCCTTTCGCTGGATCGATCCGCGCGAAAAAGCCGATCTTCACCACCTCTCGCCGGACTTTCGGCTTGGCCTCGAAGCCCTCGAACGTAACGCCAATCGGCACGACGCGAATCTTAGCTCGCGGAATTCGCAGGTAATCGATCATGAACTCCGCGTAGTATCCGCTCACCGCCAGGAATCGGTCCACCTGGGGAATTGCGGCTTCGATCAATCGCTTCGATTCGGACTTGTACGGCTCCGGAAGCCCTTCCAGAAACAGGTCTTCGCCCTGCAGCGTACAGACGATCTTCGCGCCGCTTTGCGCATCGCGCGGATTTCCTTTGGATGCCCTCCGCAGCGGCTCGGCCATCGCGATCAGCAAGGTGAAGGGAAGGCTGATCACGTCGAACTTCGGCTCTCCGCGAAGCCAATCGGCGACTTTGCGGAACTCCTTGCCAATCGGCCCATTCTCACCGCGCAGCATGTCGACAGTCATCTCGCCCAGGAATTGCGGCGTCACGCCGATCGACTTCTGCGAAGCCTTTCGAAGCGCCCATTCGTTATCGAAAAGCATCCGGTCCAGAAATGCCGGCGTGTAACGAAAAAAAGAGGATTTCTGTTGCAGGAATACGCTAATGCCGCCAAAGAAAACTCGCCCGTCGGACACGTTTTCCTCGTCGGTCAACGTCGGCGTATACACCGGCATCAGCACCACATCGTGCCCCTGCCGTTTTAGCTCCGCCGCCAGCGCGTTGTCTCGCATGCAGGAGCCGCAGTACATGTTGGCGGCTCCCGCGGTGACGTGCAGAATGCGCATCAGGCAACGGTTTCAAGCGCGCTCTGGAACGCGCGCCGCCCGTAGAGATGATCGAACAGGTTGCCCTCGTGCGGCTGGTCCCAACTGATTTTCATCGTGGAGATCGGCCCGAAATTCAACCGTCCAATATGACTCGACGCGAGCAGCCTCTGCTGCAAGAGCCGGTCGTTCGTGATGGCGGAACAGACCAGCGTCGGGCCAAGGCAGTCCGGCAGATCGGACGCGTCCACCTGCACCACGCTGGCATACGGGAACAGGAATTCCCGGTTGGCCAGCGCGTGCTCTTTCGAGCATTGGACAATGGCTGGCAGCACGTACGTGCAGCCGTCTTTTTCGGCTACCCGCGGGCTGCCGCGCTTCTTCTCCACCAGATCTTCAAGACCATCCATCTCAGCGTCGATCATGGCCGAAATGCGGCGCGCGATGTCGGGCGACGCGAATGGCGCCACGGCGGCTTCCGGATCGTCTTCCGCCCTCGGCGCGATCTTGGCGAATCGTTCCGCCAGCGCCTCGGCAATCTCCTTCGCGTTCGCCGTCGTCCAGATGCTGGAGCAATTCACGCAGGAACGGCCGGAGTTTTGGGCGATTGAATCGGCCATCAGGTCGATGTGTTTCTCCCAGTTCTTCGCCCCGTCGTCGGCTAGCACGATCTTTGAATAACCCGGTCCGTGGATCTCGATTCGCTCATCGCCGCTCCACGCCTTCGCCGCGCCCACGTCGCCAAACAGCATGCCCCGGCCGCTCTGCCGCAGGATCTCTCCCGCCCCGCCGTGACTGGTCGAGTAATACCCGAATACCTCCGCCGGCACGCCCGCCTTGATGTAGGCCTGCGCGATGCGATACGGCGTCCAGGGCTCGGAGCCGCCCGGCTTTAAAATCAGCGGAGTCTTAAATACGATCGCCGGCGCCCATAGCGAATGCACGCCCGGTGAATTCGAAGGCAGAATCACTCCCAGCGAGTGGCCACGCGGGAAGAAGCTCAACGCCCGTCCGCCGATGTCGCCATAGCCGCGGTCCAGCATGTCGAGATCCGGCAGCCGGGTCAATCCCGACACCACCGTTTCCATCGAATCCAACACCCCGCGGACCTTCTCCATATTTCGCCGCACCATCACGTTCGGCGAGCCTGTCGTCCCGCTGATCTGCTTCACGATATCTTCCGGCGATTGCATCGAATCGCCCAACGGCAAGTCGTCTTCGGCAAAATGCTTGGCCGCCTTCTTCGCCATGCCAATCAATTCCCGAGTGGAAAAGCCCTGCAAAATGGCATGCATTTCGCCCTGCTGCATCAGATCCCGGCGGATAAGCCCAATGTTGGCCTGACTGATTTCGGCGATCTGCTCCCCGGTGCGATAGTGGAAAACCTTCGAGACGTCGATCGACTTGTACGGCTTGCCTTGCCGCAGGATCGGTATGTGAATCATGACTGGTACACTCCTTCCATGACGAACGGCCGCGCGCTGAGCGCGCGGTAATCTCGTCCCAAGCGGCCCGTCTCGCCGCCGTCCATCAGTTCATCGGTGCGGTGGCTATGGACTACTTCCAACCTGGCGCCCAAAGCCGGGATCATGACTAGTACACTCCTTCCACCACGGACGGTAGCTCGTTGCGCGCGCGGTAATCTCCTCCCCACGCGGCCCGTCTCGCCATAGCCCATCGGTTCATCGCCGCGATGGCGATTGACTACTTTCAACCTGGCGCTCAAAGCCGGGATCATGGCTAGTACACTCTTGCCACGACGAACGGTCGCTCGTTGCGCGCGCGGTAATCTCATCCCCACGCGGCCCGTCTCGCCATAGCCCATCGGTTCATTGCCGCGATGGCGATGGACTACTTCCGACTTGGCGCTCGAAGCCGTGATCATGACTAGTACACTCTTGCCACGACGAACGGTCGCTCGTTGCGCGCGCGGTAACCTCATCCCCACGCGCCCCGTCTCGCCATAGCCCATCGGTTCATCGCCGCGATGGCTATGGACTACTTCCAACCTGGCGCCCAAAGCCGGGATCATGACTAGTACACTCCTTCCACAACCGACTTCTGGAACTTCGAAAACGGCCGCACATTACGCACGCCATCCCACGGATACTGCGCGCACGGCGCTTCCCGTTCGCACTCGTCCCGCTCCAGAAAGCGCGGAATAAAGGTCTCCTTCGTTAGCGTCGTCAGCCGTACGCGGCCCGTCTCGCCATACGCCACCAGTTCATCGGTATGGTCTGGATGGACCACTTCCAATAGCGCGCGCGGAGATGGCGGGTAGTAGATTATGGCCCAGTTGTCTTCCTTCGCCGGCGCCCGGTGCGTCGCCAGTCCCATCAGTGTGTTGCCATACGTAGGAGCGAAATAGATGTCCGGTCCCAGCAGTTCCTCCACCGCGAATCGGTGAAATTGCGGCGTCATTTCGGTACCGCCGCAGAAAACGCCTTTCATTCCGTAATTGGCCAGATTGATCTTCTCGCACAACGCCTCCAGCAGCTTCGGAGTCGTGAACATGCACTCCACTTTGTTGGCGCGTAGAATCGTCAACGCCTGGTCGATGCAGTGTTGCTTATAAAGTTCCGCTTCACGGATTTCGCCGCGTTTGATCAGTTTGATCACCCATCGGGGGTCCAAATCCACGCAGAACGCGACACCGCCGCGATGCTGCGCCAAATGCTCCACCGCCAGCCGCAGACGTCTGGGACCCGATGGACCCAGCATTAGCCAATCGGAACCCCGTGGGAAGGCCGCGTCGGGCAGCGTTTTCGAGAACATCTCGTAGTCGATCCGGAAATCGTCGATCTGCATCCGCGACTTCGGCACTCCGGTGGACCCTCCCGTTTCAAATACGTAGATCGGTTTGCCGGCATACCCTTTCGGCACCCACCGGCGCACCGGGCCGCCGCGCAGCGTATCGTCCTCGAAATTCCCGAACTTGTCGAGATCGGCATAGCCGTGTACTTGTTTGCGCGGATCCCAGCCGGCCTTCCCGGCCCAGTCTAGCCAGTACGGGCATCCCGTTTCCGGGTTGAAGTGCCATTCGACTATTTCTCGTACGTGGGCGTCCAGCGCCTCGCGGGCCGCCTGGACCTGAGTTTCGAGTTCGGGTGCAATCGCTGTGGACATGAGACTCCTATTTTACTGACAGATTCCACGGTTTGCGCGCCGACGCATAATTACCCGCCGACGCATAATGAAAAGATGTTGCCCTGGATCATCGCCGTGTTGGCCGGTTTGCTCGCCGTATTCGTGGTTCGCCGGAAAGTCGCCCTGTGGCGCCGGATGCTGTTCGCCGTTCCGCTGCTGGGAATCGTCGCCGTCGCTTTGCTCTTCGCCGCTGGAATGCGCATGGAAAGGGAGGGCGGTGGAGTGCCCAGATTTGTCACCTTCCAGAGCCCGGAAAGCCAGGCCGCGCAGATTGAGGATGAAAGGGCGAAAGAGGCTCGAAACAAACCAAGGAACAAACCAAGGAACAAACCAACGAATGCCGGGATCGAACCGATAAAGGAACCGGCCGTCGTCGAGGCCGCAGTGAACGCCGCGTGGCCTGATTATAGGGGTCCCGCGCGCGATGGCGTCTCCAACGAGAAGATCCTCACCGCCTGGCCCAACGGCAAATTAACCGAACTCTGGCGCAAGCCCGTCGGCGGCGGTTGGGCCTCGTTCGTCATCGCCGGCAAACTGGCTTTCACCATCGAACAGCGCCGCGACCAGGAGGTCGTCGCCGCCTACGATACCGCCACCGGCGAGGAGGTCTGGACCCACAAATATGCCGCCGACTTCCAGGAGTCGATGGGCGGCCCAGGCCCCCGCGCAACGCCCACTTGGCACGAAGGCAAGATCTACTCGATGGGCGCGACCGGGGCGTTCTACGTCCTCGACGCCCTGACCGGTAAGGTCGTCTGGCACAAGAACATCCTGGATGACAATGGGGCCGACAACATCACGTGGGCCATGTCGGCCTCGCCGCTCATCGTGGACGATACGGTGGTCGTGCAGCCCGGCGGCCCGTCTAACAAGTCGATTGTGGCCTACAACAAAAACACCGGCGCTCGTGCGTGGTCATCGTTGAGCGACCGCACCTCTTACGCCTCGCCGATGCTCGTTACACTGGCCGGAAAGCGCCAAATTGTCACTATTACCGCCCTTCGAGCGGTAGGTTTGGACGCTTCAAGCGGTAAGCTGCTGTGGGAATATCCTTGGTCTACCGATTTCGACATAAACAGCGCGCAGCCCATCGTCACCGGCCCGAATCGACTGGTCGTCTCCTCCGGCTACGGCCACGGTGCCGCGATGCTCGAGATCGATGCGACAGGCGCAAGGAAGGTATGGGAGAACAAGAAACTGAAGAATAAGTTCAACTCGAGCGTCTTCCTTAACGGATACATTTACGGCTTCGACGAGTCCATCTTCACCTGCATTGACGCCAAGACCGGCGAGCCCACCTGGAAGGCCGGCCGCTATGGCTACGGCCAGGTTTTGCTTGCCAGCGGCCACTTGGTGATCACCAGCGAGGAGGGCGAAGTGATCCTGCTGAAAGCCGACCCCTCCGCTCACCGCGAATTGGCCAAATTCAAGGCGCTCGACGGCCGTACCTGGAATGTTCCGGCTATCGCCGATGGACGGCTTTTTGTCCGCAACGCCACGGAAATGGCCGCCTACAACATCGCCGGAAAATGAAAAGACTCATTTTATTTCTCCTCGCCGTACTCGTTCTGCCCGCCGCTGACGTCCGCATCTACGACAGTCAGGGCAGGGAACTGCGCGATGCCCGCGTGGACGAAATAAGCGCAACGCAAATTCGAATCACCGTGCCTGGGTTCGCTCCGGTCACAATCGACAAAGGCGCCACCGCCGTAACCTTGACTCGCGTCACCGTAACCGCAACGCCCGGCCTGGCTGAAGAAGTCATGACCCGCCCGGAGATGGTCCTCACCGGTGATCGCCCATCGCAAACTACGGTTGCCCACACGCTCGAAACCCAGCCCAACGTCACTCTCCAGCAGACCGGCGCGGGCCAGGTCTCGCCCTTCCTCCGTGGCCTTACCGGCTATCAGGTACTAAGTCTAGTCGATGGCGTACGGTTCAACAACTCCACCTTCCGCTCCGGGCCTAACCAATATCTAGCCTATCTGGAGCCTAGCCAGGCCTCGCACGTGGAAGCCATGCTCGGTCCCAGCGGCACGCAATACGGGAGTGATGGCCTCGGTGGCACGATCCAAGCGCTGACCGGCCAGCCGCGGTTCGGTACGCCCGCCTGGCATGGCGATGCCACCATCCACGGCCAGACCGCCGACCTCTCCACCGGTGCCGCCGCCGCCCTCTCGCACGGTACCGAAAAGGCTTGGTTCCAACTCGGCGCCGCCGCCCGCCGCCACAACAACCTCCGGGCCGGCCACGGCTTTGATTCCCATAACGTCCTCACCCGCTTCTACGGCTATACGAACGAACAGGTCCGCGGCCAACTGGGCAACCGCCTCCTCGATACCGCCTATTCACAGACCGGCGCGCATGGGAAGTTCGCTCTCCGCCCCGACCCTCGCCAAAGCTGGACCACCTGGTACCAGCGCGGCGAAGTGCACGGCCTCCGCAACACGAAGGACCTCTGGGGCGGTCTCGGCCGCCTGCAATCCACGCTCAGCCCGCAGATACTCGACCTCTTCTACACCCGCTACGAGCGCCTGCAAGTGGCCGGTTTCGACTCGCTAAGCGGCCGTTTCTCCGTCAATCGCCAGCAGGACGGCGGCACCCGCAAAGGCCTGAAAGCGTCCGACCCCATCACATCGGAATACAATCGCGTCCAATCCCTCGGCTACACTGGCCAAGCCATCACGCACATCCACCGCCACACCGCCCTTAGCGCGGGAGGCGAACTCTACGATGAACGTGTCCGCTCGGTCCGCCAGGTCAACGGGCAAGCCGCCCGCCCGCTCTATCCGGACAATTCGCGATATCGGATCGGCGGTCTCTACGCGCAAGGTTCCACCGAGTATCGCCGCCTGCGCGCCGGCTACGGCCTGCGCTACTCCCGAGTGTCGTTCTCCCCGCAGGCCTTCAACGATTGGACTTGGCAGGGCAGCCTGCTCTACAAACTCACGCCCTCGTTGGCGATCCATGGCCTGGCCGGGCGCGGGTTCCGCGCTCCCAACTTAAATGACCTCGGCGGAATTGGCTTGCAGGATTTGGGCTACGAAGTCCCGGCCCGCGAAGCGCCGAATGCCCTGCTGGCCGACTCCGCCGGTGAAGCGGCCCTCTCCAAGGGCGTCTCGTTGAAACCACTCGGTGTCGAGCGCCTGCGCAACCTGGAAGCCGGCATCCGCTGGCAGACCGGACGCCATCGAGCCCGCCTCCAGTTCTTCGACGCCCAACTGGAAGACCCCATCGTTCGCCGCACTCTCCTGTTCCCTTTGAACGCCGCGCCAACCTCCATCGCCGGCCTGGCAGTGACGCCTATTCCGCAAACCCCCGCCCAGCGCGCCCAAGGCGTTATAACGGTAGCGGCCGCCATCGATCCCCGAGCCTTGAAGTCGTTCGTCAACGACGGCCGCGCCCGCTACTGGGGCGTTGAGGCCAACTGGGAAGCGCGGTTGAGTAGCCGTTGGATGTGGGCCAACTCTTACTCCTTCCTCCTCGGCCGCGATCTGGACCCCAACCGCAACATCCGCCGCCTGCCGCCGCAACAAGGTGCGACCCGCCTGCGCTATATAACCAATCGGGTCTGGGCCGAAGCCCAACTGGCCGCCTCCGGCGCGCAAGACCGCCTGAGCGGCGGCGACCGCGATGACGAACGCATCGGCGCCAGCCGCCGCCGCCAGGACATCGCCGACTTCTTCAACTCCGCCCGCGGCGCCCAGATCCGCCCCGCCGAGACGCTGCTTGAAATCCAAAATCGCGTCCTGCCCGGCCTGGCCGACTCGGTGCGGGTGACCCTCTTCAACACTACGCCCGCGTGGATAAGCGTGGATTTCCGCGCGGGCCTGCCGTTGACGGAATCGCTCTCCGTCGAAGCCGCATTGACCAACGTCGCCGACGGCAACTACCGCGTCCATGGCTCTGGCGTCGATTCGCCGGGCCGCTCGGCGCATCTGCAACTTCGCTGGCGCTTCTAACGGCAGGCGTGAGGCCGCGCCCAGTCCCGATAACGAGCCGCTCGATACCGCACTTAAGCAGAGAAGATCTCGCGTAGGCGGCGGCCGACGATCTGATGTTCGTCACCGCGCATCATCCACACGGAGATCAGCAACTCTCCTTGGCCGGGGCGTTGCACGTGAATTGGCGGATCACTGGCGAGTAGCTTTTCACTCACCTGTTGGGAGGTCAAGCCGCGCGCGGCCTCGTCCCAATGGACGGTGACATGCGGAACTTCGTTGGCGATGACCGGTATGTGCCGTTCCGTACGGATGCCTTTCGCGTTTTTCAGGGCGGCGCGAATCGACGTGACGCGCGATTCCAATTCGCGCGATTCCGCCTGATGATCCGCCTTCAAATAGCGCTCCACGGCGGCCAGCAAGCCGCAGAGTTCCTCCTTGCCGACCTTCATGCCGCGGCCGATACCGCCGAAGGGCGACATGGCCGGAAGGGATGCGTCGATCAGGTCCTTGCGGCCCAGCAGCAGGCCGCTCGCTTGCGGTCCGCGTAGGGCTTTGCCACCGGAGAAGATGACGAGATCGAAGCCCATTTTCGTGTATTTCCAAAGATTCTCCTTAGGCGTAGCGTCGGAGGCGGCGTCGTTCATTGTCGGCACGCCGCGCTTCTTGCCGATTTTTATGAACTCTTCGGCGGAGATCTTGCCATTCGGCTCGGCCTTGTTCAGGAAGAAGAGCATGCCGGTGCGCTCATTGATGGCCCCTTCCAATTCCTCCTTGGTTTCGACGGCGACGACCTTTGCGCCGCAGAGTTCCATCTGGTGTTCGTAGCCGGAGCGATGGGACTTTTGCTGAATCACTTCGTAACGGATGCCGTCGCGGTTGGGCAGTTGACGGAGCTTGGCTGAATCACCCTGGGAGAGGCAGGCCGCGGTGCCGACGCTGATGGCGGAAGCCGCGCCGCAAGTGACCATGGCGGCGGGCGCCTGCAGCAACTCGGCGATGCGGGCGCCGACTTTCTTTTCCAGCTCCGGCAGCGGGATGAAGTAGCGGCCGGCCTCATCCATGGCTTGCACGACTTCGGGCGGCATGAGCGAACCGCCAAGGACGGTGACGACGCCGACGCCGTTGATTACCGGCTTGATGCCGAGGCTAGCGTAGAGGGAGGAAGGCGATGCGGCGGTGCGGTTGACGGCGGGCGCGGCGGCGGCGGCCACGGGCGCGAGAGCGCTGGCTTGGAGAATGCGGCGGCGAGAAGTCTTCATGGGCAACAGTATATTGATATATCTGGTCCTCTTGTGAACATCGCCATCGCTTCCATCCTGCAGGAGAGCAATACATTCTCTCCGGTCGCTACGCGCTACGCGGATTTTGATCCTGTCTTTGGCGAAGGGGCGCTGCTTCGCCATGCCGGGAAGCTGACGGAAATGGGGGGATTCATTGCCGTTTTGCGCGAATCCGGCGCCACGATTCGACCGGTATGCGCGGCGTGGGCGATCACGGCGAACCGTCTGGTGCGGATGGATTTTGAACGCCTGGCGCTGGAGTTTGCCCAACATCTCCACCGTGCGAAACCGGAGGCGCTATTGCTTGCGATGCATGGCGCGCAGACGGCCGCGGGGGAAGATGACGTGGAAGGCCAAATACTGGAACGCGCCCGCGACGTCATGGGGCCGGACGCGCCGATTGTCCTCACGCTCGATCTCCACGCCAACGTGACGCGGCGCATGGTGACGTTGGCCAGCGCCATTGTCGGCTATCACACCTATCCACATATCGACATGTTTGAGACGGGGCGGAAGGCCGCGAGACTGCTGCTGCGAATCCTGCGTGGGGAGGTTCGGCCGCGAATGGCGCTTCGAAAACTGCCGCTGATTATTCAAGCGGAGAACTCGCAAACGTCGAGTGGACCGATGCGCAATCTATTTGCCGCGGCGGAGAAATGGGAACAGGGTGGGAAAGCGGAGGCGGTGTCCATTTTTCCGGTACAGCCGTGGATGGATATCCAGGAGATGGGATGCGCGGTGGTCTCGGTCACCAACGGCGACGCCCGCGCGGCGCAGCGGCAGGCCGACACTCTGGCCAGGTGGCTATGGGATGGCAAAGAGACGTATGAAGCCGAACTCACGCCGGTGCGGGAGGCGATTGAAAGGGCCCTGCAAATGGACGGCGGTCCAGTGGTGCTTTCTGAATCCTCCGACAGTACCGGTTCCGGCTCGCCGGGAGACTCGACGGGCGTGTTGAAGCATTTGTTGAAGGCGAGGCTGACCGGATCGGCGGCGATTTTCCTGGTTGATCCAGCGGGCGTGGCGCAGGCGATCGCGGCTGGCATTGGGGCGACAATTCCTTTGAAAATCGGCGGTTCGTTGGACAAGAAGCACTCGAAACCCGTCAAAGTGACGGGACATGTGAAGCTGATATCCGATGGCCGCTGGGTGGCGCGGGCGCGCGGTTACAACACGGGTATTACGACGTGCATGGGCCGGGCGGTGGTGTTGGAAGTTGGGCATGTGCTGATCCTGATGGCGGAGCGTTCGGCGATGACCGTGGACCCGGAACTGTTCCGCAGCCACGGGATCGATCCGGTGCATTGCCAAATTGTGGTGGTGAAATCGCCGAATGGTTTTCGGGCCGCGTATGAACCGATCGCGAAGGCGATCTTCGTCGTCGATACGCCCGGCGTAAGCACCGCGAACCTCCGCACGCTACCGTTTCGCCGCGTGCCGAGACCCATATATCCGCTCGACCGCGACACGCCTCGTCCGGAAGGCCTATAGCCGATGCCGGTCCGATTCTCGATTGTTCTGCTGGCGTTGATGATCAACATGGTCTGCTACACGGACCGCGTCTGTATTGCCGTCGCCGGGCCGGAGATGCGGAGCGCCTTTCAGCTTTCGCAAACCGAGATGGGTTTTGTATTCAGCATTTTCAGCCTGTCCTATTTTCTGGGCCAGACGCCGTGGGGCATGTTGGCGGATCGCTGGGGATCGCGTGGGATTGTTTCGTTCGCGATTGCCGGTTGGTCCGTGTTCACCGCGCTGACGGCGTCGGCCTGGAACTTGGTTTCGCTGCTCGGGATTCGGTTCGTTTTCGGCGGATTGGAAGCGGCGTTCTCGCCCTCCGTGGCGTCCGCCTTCAGCCGTTGGGTTCCCGTGAATGAGCGGGCGACGGCGTTCGGAGCGTTTCTAGGCGGAGGGAGATTGGGGGGTGCGTTGACGCCGCCCATCGCCGGTTACATATTGCTGCATTACGGCTGGCGCATGCCGTTCTTGGTATTCGGCGCATTCGGGCTGCTCTGGTCCGTGCTGTGGTTTACGTGGTATCGCAACTCGCCGATTGAGCATCCCACCGTCACGCTGGAGGAGAAAATTGTCATCGCTCGCGGCACCGCCGCCGCCGCGAAGGAACGCGTGCCGTGGAGTGAAATGCTGCGCTCGCGCCGCCTCTGGTGTCTGCTGTTTGCGGCATTCGGTTCCACGTTCATGTGGCAGTTCTACATCACGTGGTTCCCTACGTATCTGCGCGAGCGTCGCGGCATGTCGCTGACGGAATCGAGTTACTATGCCAGTCTCCCGCTGCTCCTGGGCGTCGGCGCCAATTGGTTGGGCGGCGTGTTGACGGATTGGATGGGCCGGCGAAGCGACGATCGAACCGCGCGGACCGTGGTTGGCTTCTTTTCGTTGACGACGGGCGCGCTGCTGATGTCGGCGGGAGTGTGGTGTCCACAGGCTGGGCTGGCGGCGTTGTTGATGGGCTGCGCGGCGGGTGCGGTGGATTTGTATTTGGGCGCGGCGTGGTCGTCGGCGACCGACATCGGCGGAGCGTCCGGAGGCGCGGTGGCGGGGTTAATGAACGCCGCTTCCAATTGCGCCGGCTTTGCTTCGCCGGCTCTGATGGGCTTTGTGCTTCAGCGATCCAACAACTGGAATGCGGTTCTGTATCTTGGTGTCGCCACGACGCTATGCGCCGCCATACTCTGGCTCTTCGTTAATCCCCGTCGCGTGGCGCCAACCGGATAAACCCAATCTTCCGATGTTGAGGCCGATGGCGGCCCGGACGCCGCTCGGCATGCCAGTCCCGAACCCCGCCACAGACGCGCGGCCGAGTTCTAACTTATCGCCACGGCGTCTTCCGATATGCCGTGGTGTATTCCGCGCCGTCCAACACCAACATTGGATCGCCGGTTTTCGGATGGTTACGCTTCTCCAGCCGCAACGTCCGGGCGCCGGCGGATTTAGATGTCGCCGTGATGGAACTGGCGGTAGCGGTCCACTTGCCGGCGTCCCGGCTGTCGGACGCCGTGGCATCTGCGCCAAAATCGCCGATGTAGAAGTAGCTGCCATCGGCGAGCAACGTGAAGCAGGTGCCGCTGCCGGTCGACTGGCACCACTTGCCCACTAGTTCAGGCAAGATGCCGCCCTCCGTGTTGGCGCCACCGACGGCCCAAGTGGTGGCCGCGCGTTGGAAGGTCAATGTCTTGCCATTCACCACCCAGTTCATGGTGTCGCCCGACTGCTGCACCGCCGCCACAAACGTGCCATCCGCTCCTGTCAGCGTCAACTGGTTGCTCGTCTGCGTGTAACGATAAATGACCCCGGCCACGGTCGCCGTTCCGTCCAGATTGATCTGGACATTGCCGTTCGGGCCTTGCCAGGAGCCGACGATTCCTTTATTCGCCGCCACCGTGTTAGACGCGGCGATTCGCGTCAGCACCAACTGCCCGTCTGGGAACTTCCACGTCCAAGTGTTCCCCGCCATTTCGAACGGAACTTTTATGGACTCGCCATTGCCGGTCAACGTGATGACATTGCCGTCCATCGTCCAGCGGTGCGACTTGTCCCCTATGGTCGCCGAGCCGTCGGCGCTAATCCGGATGACCCCGCCCTGGCTTTGCCAGTCGCCGACGAAGGACGGCGCGGCGACATTGGCTGCGGCCGCCGCCGTTTCCAAAACGTGCGTTACGCCATCGGTGATGAGCGAAAGTTGCGACCCGCCGCGCGTGGCTTGAAAGGCGTACGTTTGGCCCTGACTATAAAACGTGCCGGTCAGCTTGCCTCCCTCGGCCTTCGCCTTCACCGGCAGGGACTTCCCGCCGAGGAGAATTACGCCGCTGTACCCGGCGCCGTTGACAGCCAAATCCAGCTTCATGCGCTCGTTCTGAAAAGTTCCGCTGAAGGGGTCGCTGGGAACCGCCAGTGGGTTTTGCGCGGTCAGCGCGATGGCGCCCATGGCCGTTGCCAGCAGTCGAGAGGAAAAAGTCATCGTACAAGCTCTACCTCAAAAATAAAACTTTGCCGCGATCTGTACAATGCGGGCGTCGGCGGCGCTGTTAACTAAACCGAACGTCGCCAGCCCCAACTGCGCTCCCGGCGCGCCGAAAGCCGGCGTATTGCTGGCGTTGAAGAACTCGCCGCGCAATTGGAAGTATCGCTTCTCGTCAACGCGGAAAACCTTATACAACGCGAGGTCGAGATTCCGCAGTCCCGGCGCCGTCACCAGGTTCCGGCCCGCATCGCCAAAAGTGAAAGCGGGCTGACGGACGAACGTATCCGTGTTGAACCAGCGGGCCAGGCTGCGCCGATCGGACGACAAGTTTGGATTCTGTCCGGGCACGACGTTGGGGCGAGCCGCGGCGGCGGTTCCGACGTTAGGCGGATCACCCTGTACGCCAATATTGACAAGCCTGCCAGAGTTGAATGTCAGGATTCCGCCAACCGCCCACTGGCCGACTAGCAGGTCCGCCCACTTGGGCATGGACCCACCGAGCGCCCGTCCGCGTCCCCACGGCAGATCGTAGTTGGAACTCATGACGAAGCGATGCGGAAAGTGTTCATCGGCCAGCGATTTCTCCGCGCGGAGATTCTTGAAATCCTGGACCGCGTTGGGAGCGGTGCCGCCGGCGTCGGCTCCGCCGCGAGCATCACTTATCGTCTTTGAGAAGACGTAAGAAGCCAGCAGGCTGAGCCCCTTCGACATTCGTTTTTCGACTTTGATTTGAACGGCGTTGTAGTTGGAGTTAGCGCTGAATTCGCGGCGGAACGTGTCAGCCAATGGCGTGACGATGTAGTTTAGTCCCGGCACGGCGAGTGTCGTCACCGGGCGCCGCGCGTTAATGTTGCCGGGACCTGGATCGGGCGCGTTAGAGTCAAACCGCTGCAGCAGACGATTGCCTTTGGTACCGGCGTAGCCCAGTTCCAACGCCAGGTCCGCGCCGAGTTCCCGCTGCACCGTGAAGTTCCATTGTTGAGAATAGGGCGTACGATTGGTGCGGTCCTGCGAGATTGTCTGCAGGTTCGAGACGCGAGACGAGGTGGCGCCATCGGGGAAACCGTCGCGAAGGAGAATGGTGGGCGTGATGGAGTCCGTGTTGAAGCCGGACTGATAAAAGAATGGCGCGGAGGCGTGCAGATAACGGTCGCCGATGTGGTCCACGCCGCCATAGTAGATGCCATAGCCGGAGCGGATGACGGTGCGCGTATCCATGCGGTAAGCGAAGCCAACACGCGGCGCGAAGTTGGTGTAATCCGGTCGCAAGGTGGACCGGTCGGCGATGCCGCCATCTTTGGCCAGGAGGATTTCCGGACGGGCGCGGTTGGCGTCCAGATCGTAGTTCGAATAGTGGTTGTATTTTTCGAACCAGGGGCCGATGTATTCGTACCGCATCCCGATATTCAGCGTCAGGCGATTGGTCCATTTAACATCGTCCTGGATGTAACCGCCATGAATGCGGCGCCGCTGATTTCCCTGCGCTACCGTCGAGAGTTGCGAGTTGAAAGGAATTCCCAACAGAAAGTCCGCATACGCGTTGCCGAATGTGTTGTTGGAGCTTTGCCTCGTGAAATTCCCGTTGAACGTGAACGTCCCGTTCGATTGAAACGCCTGCAGGTGCGGAGACTGAATGAACATGAAATTGCCGCCGGTTTTCACGGTGTGTTTGCCGCGAGTCCAAAGAAGGTCGTTGGTGAGTTGACGCGTCTGCGAGTCGGAAAACTGCGGATTGTTGGCGGGAGGGCCGAAGCCGGAATAGCCGTTGATGCCGAAGGAAGCGAAGCCGGGCAGATCGTTGTTGGCGCCGCGGAGGCCGATCTCGGTGTTCATGTTGCGATCGAGCGGAGAACTGCGATTGGTCAGCAGCCGGTTGTAGGAGACCTTGAGCGTATTGAACAAATTTGGCGTGAAGATGTGACCGTGGCTGAAGACGAACGACTGTGGCTCATTGTGATTAAAAGCCGGGTCACCGCCGCCGAAGGCCGGTGCCGGCAGGTTGGATTCGGGCTGAAGGAAATAGTCCTGCTTGCTGTAGCGGAAGTATACGGTGTTGGCCGTGTTAAAGGTGTGGTCGATGCGCAGGTCTCCCTTGTGCGTGTTGCCGTTGGAGCGCGGGTTGGAGAAGTAGTTGTTAATGATGCTGTTGCGGTTGGGCTCCACCGAGTAAGTACCGACCTTGGCCGCTACTGGGTCGATACGATCGGCGGGGATCATGCGATTGGCAAACGGCAGTCGGGCGCGGGTCGCGGTGTTGTAGGTGGCGGGGTCGAAGATCTGCGTCGGCTGGTTGTTGAAGTAGGAGTTGGAGAAATCACCGCGCCGCTCGGCGGCTGTGGGAACGGTGGATTGAGCCGTATCGGCGGTGTATTCCTTGGTTCCTTCGTAGTCGACGAAGAAGAAGGTTTTGTTCCTGACGATCGGGCCGCCAATGAAGCCGCCGAACTGGTTACGGCGGAAGACGGGGATCTTGGTATCGGGTGCCTGAAAAAAGTTACGAGCGTTGAACGCTTCGTTGCGAACAAATTCGAACGCGCCGCCATGAATGCCGTTCGAACCCGACTTGATGACGACGTTTACAACGCCGCCGACATTGCGCCCGAACTCCGCCGAATAGTTCGTCGTTTGCACCTTGAACTCCTGTACGGCGTCCACTGACGGCGAAATCACCTGCGGCGAGCGGCCCTGCGCGGCGTGCTGATTGGAGTTGTTGTCCATGCCGTCGAGCAGGTAGTTGTTGTGGCTGACGCGAAATCCGCCGGCGCTGAATCCCTGGAAACGCGAACCGGGCGGAGGCACATTCGTGCCGGCGGTTAGAAGGGCGAGTTGCAGATAGTCGCGGCCGTTAAGCGGCAGATCGACGATCTTCTTGTTCTCAATCACCTGGCCGCGCGAGGCCTCGGTGGTTTGAAGCAGCGCCGCGTCGGCGTTCACCGTAACTTGGTCCACGGTCGCGCCGAGTTCGAGCGTCAGATCCAGCCGCAGTTCGTCCTGAATTTTCAGCGTGATTCCGCGGCGCAAAAGCTTCTTAAAACCGGGCGCTTCCACGCTCACGCTGTATGAACCCGTGCGCATGGGAATGGATCGGAAGTTTCCCGTGGCATCGGTTCTGGTCACATGAGTGGCGTTGGTGCCGAGATTCGTCATCGTCACGGTGGCGCCGGCCACGCGTGCCGCCGTTTGATCGGACACCGTTCCAAGCACGACCCCTTGTTCCACTTGTGCCAGCGCCGGAATCGCGAGAATCGACAAACGAACCCACCGAACGATACGCATACGGCCAACATAGCATTGATCTCGTGCTATCAATGAGGAAGCATGGCCAAGCGGCGGTGGATACAGTTTGCGATACTTCTGCCGGCGCTGTGCGCCCGCGCCGGCGAAGCGGAAGCGCTCGCCATTTCCGCCAATATGCAGGCGCGGCATCTGCCCTTCGGCACGGTTCTGGATCCCTTTTACGCCTCGGCTACAAGCGATCAAATCACCGGTTACACGCGCTGCGGCGACTCTGCTCTCTGGACCGGCCATTATCTCGCGGCCGAAGCCTATCGCTATCAAGTGACCGGCTCCGCCGATGCGCTTAACAACGCTCTTAAAGCGCTCGACGCATTGAAGGGCTTGGTCGACGTGACGCAAACGAACCTACTCGCCCGCTGCCGTATTGCCATCGGCTCCCCGTTCGCCGCGGGCATTCATGGCGAAGAAGCGGCGAATGGTGCCTACACAAATGCGGCCGCCGGCTGGACGTGGATCGGCAACACTTCTCGCGATCAATACTGTGGTGCGATCTACGGGCTCGGCGTCGCCTACAGCCTGATTCAGCAGGCCGCGCCGCAGGCGACGATTCGCGATGTTGTCACGCGTTTGGTGACCTTTCTAATCGACAACAACTGGACCGCGCCCATGCCCGATGGCCGTGCCGGCACTTCATTCCTGCTTCGGCCCGATGAGCAGTTGGCGATCCTGCAAGTGGCGCGCCAAGTGAACCCGGATCGGTTCGCCGCGGTCTATGAAACGCAGCGGGCGCGCCTCGCCGGCAACGTTTCCACGCCGGTCGCGTTCGACTCTCTCAGCACCAGTTCCTACTTCAAGTTCAACCTTATTTTCATCACCTTTTTCCACCTCATCCGCCTGGAAGAAGACGCCAGCCGCGCTACGTATGAACGCGCTTACTCAATCGCCCGTAACTATACCGCCGCTCATCAGAACGCGTTCTTCAACATGATCGACAGAGCCCTGTTCGGCGCCGATCCGCGCCGCGATGGCGAGACGCTGGCGCTGTTGGACTTGTGGTTCAAACGTCCGCGCCGCGACGGGTTCGTCGACCATCGTGGCAAGGTGAACACGTGCGGCGACCAAGCCTGTCAACCCATCCCCGTCGACCAACGCACGCCCACGGATTTCCTATGGCAGCGCAGCCCGTTCCAACTCTTCGGCGGCGGCACGGGCACCATCGGTAACGCGGGCATCGACTACATTCTGCCTTATTGGATGGCGCGTTATTACAGCGTTGTATCGAGCTTTACAGCGCAGTCCGCCGCGGCCGCCATCACCGCCCTGGCGCCCGAATCGATCGGTTCGATTTATGGTCCGGGCTTAGCCCAACAGACCTCCGCGGCGGGTTCGCCCGTCGAATCGCTCGGTGGAGTGCGGCTTCGAATTACCGATAGTGCCGGCGCCGAGCGCTATGCTCCACTCTTCTACGTTTCTCCTACACAGATCAATTTTCTCGTGCCGTCCGGCGCCGCGAACGGACTCGCCAGTTTGGCAGTAGTCCAGTCCGACGGGTCGGTGCTGACCGCATCGGCGCAAATTCAGTCCGTCGCGCCGGGGCTGTTCACCATGAACCAACGAATTGCCGCGGCCACGGCGATCCGCGTGCGGAACGGCGTGCAAGCGCCGGTTCCCGTTTTCACCTGCACGGCAACCCAGTGCTTGGCCACACCCATCGAACTGAATGAAAACGAGCCGGTCTATCTGACTCTCTACGGCACCGGCCTTCGCCGCCGGCAACTGGTGTCCGCAGCGCTCAATGGCGTAGTCGTCCCGGTTCTTTACGCCGGTGCGCAACCAAGCTACGCGGGCCTCGACCAAGTTAACATCGAACTCCCGGCCAACCTGCCCCGGAGCGGGGAAGTGGAAATCGTTCTTACCGTTGACGGCCAGAAAGCGAACCCGGTCTTCGTTACCGTCCGTTGATCAGAACTCGAACTTCAGGGCGGCCTGCATCACCCGCGGCCCGCCCCGGCCCCGGTCCGTGACGCCCGTAATAAGCCCGCCTCCCAGCGCATTGAACTGTCTCTCCGGCAGTTGGAAGTTCGCGTGGTTCAGGATGTTGAACAGCTCATAGCGGAATTGAAACGAGCGCTTCTCAGCCACGCGGAAATTCTTCAACAGCGCGACATTAATGAAGTGGCTGCGCGGCCCATCCAGAATGTTCCGCCCCGCATTGCCGAACGTGAAAGGCGCGAACCCATTTGGGCTGACCTCGCAACTCGTCCGCGACGCGCACCGCGGCACCGGTTCGAAATCGGATAGCGCAAACCATGGATAATCCACGCCTCGCTTTCCGGCACCCGAAATGGTCTCCTGTAGTCCACTGCCAATCCGGTTCGGCCGCGAAGATTCTCCTAAATTCGTATCCACATTCGCCGACGTCACCGTGAACGCCTGTCCGCTATAGTAAGTTCCGCTTCCCGAAAACTGCCATCCGCCAACAACGCCGTTCCGCCATCCGCTCACGCCGCTGAGAAACTTCTTCCCACGCCCCAACGGCAACGCGGTCGAAAACACCGCCGTAATCACATGCCGCCGGTCGAAATCCGACCGCGCGCGCTCACTCTTCAAATCCCTCGAGTTCTGCGCCCCCGCGAATCCCCCCGTCGAATTCCCGCTCAACTGCGATGCGTCGTCAATCGACTTACTGATCGAGTAGTTCAACCGGTAGAAACCGCCCCGCGCCCGCCGCCGCAGGGAAATCTGTCCGGCGTTGTAATTCGAGTTAGCGCCAAACGAATAGTAATTGATCGTGTTTATCCCGCTAATCGGACGCGGAAAGGCTACGTTCGCTTGGTACAAGTCCAATGATCGAAGCGGCTGGTTAATATCATACTGCCGGCCCAGGTGCGTGCCCTTCGACCCGACATATCCAACCTCCAGCGCCATTGAATGTCCAATCTCGCATTCAATCGTCAGGTTGTAACTCTGCAGATAACCCAGCGGAGGGTGCGGGTCGTATCCGTTTGAGTTCGTGGAGTTCCCTTCGGTCGCCCGGCTGTCGGGGAAGGGGTTCGACAGCGTTACCAACGATGTATCCGTTGCCAACCGCGAAAATGTCTGATTCACCGAGAAGGGAAACCCGGTCATCAGGCTGGTTCGAATCGGATTCAGCAAATGCCCCGTGTAAAACACTCCATACCCGCCCCGAATCACCGTCGTCTGCTTCAACGGCGTGCGCCAGGCAAAGCCGGAACGCGGCGCAAAGTTCAACTTGTCCGCATAGACTAAAGCTCGCGGATAGCCAACATCCCGCGCAAGCGCCACGCGGTCCTGCAAGTTGAACTTCGCGATGCGTTCCTGCAGTCCCGGCAGATTCGCGTCGTCGGAAATGACGATCTTTCCAAATTCCGCCACAAAGTTCGAAGCGCGCCCGTAGCGGTCGACAGGCGGCAGATCCAATTCATAGCGCATGCCCAGGTTCAACGTCAGTGTTCGCGTAACCTTGAAATCGTCGTTGAAAAACGCCCCCATGCTGAATGACCGCAGGTAATTCCGCGTCGGCTGCGCATTGCGCGTCGTGCTTTGGAGCATCCCTAGCAAAAAGTCGGCTATGGAATGGTTCGTCCAGTTTCTTTGAAAGGCAAAGGTTCCGCGGGCGTTGTCGAAATACGGCTGGTTAAACCGAACCCGTTCGATATCCACGCCCCACTTCATCACGTGTTTGTTCTTAATCCACGTGTACTTATTGCTGGCAAGAATTGTCGTTACATGGTACTGCTGAGGCTGTCCGGGGACGGAGCCGATTGGCAGATAGTCCTGCACCGTGATACGCGGGAATCCTTGCAGCACGGGGTCATTCGTGACACCGGTAATGCCGAGCGGCCCCGCGATATCCTGGCCTTGAAACGCCGTGCTTTCATTTGTCGCGCCCCGGCTATAACCGCCGCGTACCTCTGCCAGTAGTGTCGGAGTGAACATATGCGTGTAATCCAATCCCACTAACGACCGGACATCATCGGAGTAATTCGGCCACAGCGGAATCGAACTGCCCGCAAACGGATTGGTCGTGTCCGCGTCACGGACCTGTGCCCGAAAGCTCAAGTTGTCCCGTTCCCGGAACCGGTGATCTATCTTCCAGACGAAGCTGGTCCAAACATCGAAGTCCTTCCCGCTGCTAATGAAGTTATTCGATGGGTCGCCCCTATTCGGCAGCGGATAGTATTCCAGAAGTTTCAGCGCGATCGGATGAAACCGGCTCGCCGGAATTGTGTTTCCTGGAAAGCACGCCGCGCTAACCGTAGCCGAGCAAGTTCCGGTTGCCAGCGGATCCCTCAGAAACAGCTTCGCGCCCGTCACCGGGACAACCGACTCCGAGAAATCGCCTTGCCTTTGCAGCAGCGTCGGCACGCTCCCAATTTGGCTCTGCCCCAATACCTCCCGGTAAGATTCCCAACTGAACAGGAAAAACGTCCGGTCGCGCCCGTTGTAAAGGCCGGGAATTTTCACGGGCCCATGCAGCGTCGCGCCAAACTGACTACGCCGCAGCGTCTGCTTCCGCTGGTCGAAGAAGCTCCTCGAGTCGAAAATACTGTTCCGAATGTACTCGAAGATATCGCCATGATACTGATTTGTGCCCGACCGCAGCACCATGTTGATATTGCCCCCGGCCATCCGGCCCGTGTCCGCCGAGAACCCCGCCACCTCCATCTTGAACTCTTGCATCGCACCCACATTCGGCCTCACCTGCGCCGCCGCGCCGCGGGGATTGCGATTGTTGAAACCGTCCACCGAGTAATTCGTCGAGTCTGATCGTGCCCCGTTCACATTCAATCCCGATCCCTGCCCGCCCTGCGCCATTGGCACAACGCCCGAAACCATGAACGCCAAATCCGTAAAGTCCCGCCCGTCCAACGGCATGTCGTTAATTTCCTGCTGCAAGATCACGTCGCCCTTTATCGCCCCCACCTCGGTATTGATTAATGCCGCGTCCGTCGAAACCGTAACCGATTCCGCGACCGATCCCACCTGCAAATGCACCTCTGTTCTCAGCACCTGTCCCAGCTCCAGCACGATATTGTTCTGAAAATGAGTGCGAAAGCCCTCGTGCTCCACCTTTAATTCATAGGGACCGGGCGCCAGATTGGTAACCGTGAAATCGCCCTGTTCGCTCGCTGTCATTTCGCGCGTGGAATTCGTCTCGGTATGCCGGACGACGATCCTCGCGCCCGGTACAACCGCCGTCTGACTGTCATGGACAACGCCGCTAATAGTGGCCGAACCGCCCTGCGCCAACAACAACGGAGTGGCCAGCGAAGCCCATATTACAAATTTAAGAGTCAACGAGCACGCTCCCCTTACGACAGTTCTTGCATTTATACCCAATCGCAAGAACGGAAGCAATGGCTCCTTTACTTACCCGCTTGAACCGCCTTCCCGTCTTCCACCGTTTCATCCGGGTGCGTAATGACAACATCTCCTTCCCGCAACCCGCCCAGAATCTCCGCCGACACACCCGACCGGTGCCCCACCTGCACCTCTCTTCGCCGCGCCGTCCCCGCCTCCACGACAAACACCGCCCACCCTTCGCCATGCCGGAACAGCGCATTCGCCGGCGCTTGCAACACCTTCGCCCCCTCCCACAAAACGAAGGCCGCCTCCACGCGGTACCCATCTCCCAGCGCCTTCCACCGCTCCTCCGGCGACACAAGATCGGCCACCACTCGCACCCGCTGCTCCTCCACTCCCAGCGCCGAAATCTTCGTGAACCCGCCCGGTTCCACCACGCGCACCCGCGCGTCCAATGTGGACGTGCCTCCCCATCGGTCCAACAACACTTTCATCCCCGGCTTGATCTTCACCGCATCCGCCGACAATACCTCCACCATGATTTCAATCGCCCGCGCATCCCCGATTTCGAGCAGTGGCTCGCCCGGAGCCACCACGCCCTCGCTCTCGCGAACCACGCGAATCACTCGTCCCCCAGCCGGCGCATATACTGGGATTCCTTCGCCCGTCGCCGGCGCCGCAGTCTGCCGTAGCGACGCCCGTGCGCTCGCCACTTCGGCCCTCGCCGCCTCCACTTCCACATTCGTCGTCGCCAGCGCCCGTTCCGACGCCGCCGTCGCCGCCTCGGCCCGTCGCAAATCGGTCTCGGTCCGCTCTACCCGCGCACTCGAGATATCGCCGCTCTTTCGCAGCGCCTCCTCCCGCTCCTGTTGCCGCCGCCAATACTCCAAATCCGCCTTGGCCGCTCGCACCTGTTCGGCCTGCGTCGCCACGCGGCTCTGCGCCACTGCCAATGCCGCCTCCGCGGCCGCCACCCGCGCGTTGCCCTGGTCCCTCGTGCGCGCATCCAACACCACCGGCCGCGGTGGTTCCAAAACTGTAATTGCCGCTCCCGCCCGCACCGTATCTCCGGCTTTGTATGTCAATCGCGGCAGATACCCGGCCACCGGCGCCGCAATCACGTACCGGCTCCGCAGCCGAGTCTTTCCCTCCTCTTCCACGGTGACACGCAACGGCCCCGTCGCGATCGCCGCCGTCTCCACCGCCACGGGCCGCGGACGCAGCCCCAGGTAGATACCCCCCGCAGCCACGGCCGCCAGTCCTATTATCCAAAGCCAACGTTTCAAGTCGCCGCTACTCCCGTGCTTTCAGCACTTCCACCAAGTCTAAATGATTGATCTTCCGGCCCACCAAAAACGCCGAAATCACCGTCGCCACCGCCACTGTCAGCGCCGCCAGCGCGTATGTCGACGGCTCAATCACAAACGGCACACGGAACAATTCCGTCTGCGCCGTTGTCGCCATGAAATACGCCAGCCCATGCCCGCATAACAGTCCCACCGGAATCGCTATAAATACCAGCAATGTCAACTCGCCCAGCAAGATGTACGCCACCTCCCCGCGCGTATAGCCCAGCACTCGCAGGCTTGCCAATTCGCGGCTCCGCTCGCTCAATGAAATCCGCACCGTGTTGTAAACCACCCCGATCGCAATCGTCGAAGCCAGCAGCGTATTGAACAGCGCGAACGTCAACATCTGCGCCGCCAGCGTTTCATAAAAGCTCTGCAACGCCTGGGCCCGCGCCGCCGACCCCGCCACCGCCGGTATCATTTTCAGCCGTGCATATAACTCCGGCACCTGCCGCGTATCGACCAATAGAAACGCCCCCGTCGCGCTATCGCCCTCGCGCAGGAATCGATTCAGCGCATCCCGCCGCATATAAGCCGACACGCCGATATACTCGCTCACCACGCCGCTCACCGGTACCTCCCGCACCGCCCGCGAACCCTCCAACAGCTCCACCGTCAGCATCTGCCCCGGCCGCACTCCCAGCATCGTTGCCAGATGATCCGTCAACAAAATCCCCTCCGCCGGCAACTCCACCCGTTCCAGTTTCGTGTCCAGCAATCGCCGCAGCCGCCCCTCCGGCTCCATCCCTTGCAAAGCCGTTCGATACGTCCGCTGCTCGAATCGGAACCGCGCCGCCACTGACCTCGTCGGCTCCGCATAAGTCACCCCCGGCAAGCTCAACATCGAATACAAAGCCCGCGTTGAAACCGGCCCGAAAAATGTGACCGTAATATCGTCCAACTGCGCGCGCCGCAACTGCGCGAAAACCATGTAGTCCACCGCGTCGCCCCAGAATCCGCCGAGAATGAGAATCGCCGTCGACATCGCCACACCGGCGATCGATAGCAATGACTTCACCGGCCGCCGTTCGATATTCCGCACAATCATCCGCGTCGGCTGCGAGAACCAACGCGCTTCAAAAAAGCTCCTCCTGTACCGCCCCGGGTTCGCCGGCTGCATCGCCACCGCCGGTGATTCCGCCGCCGCCCGCAACACGGCGAATAGCGTCCCCGTCCCCGCCGCCGCAATGCTGACCGCGAACGACACCAACAATACGCCCGTCCGGATCGAGTAATCCAAATACGGGAACCGGTACACGTCCATGTAGAGCCGCGACAGCCCGCCGCCCATCCACGCCCCGGCTGCAATCCCCAGCGCGGTGCCGATCACCACAATCACCGTCGTGAACTTCAAAAAGTGCACCGAAATCGCCGCCGTCGTGTAGCCAAACGCCTTCAACGTCGCGATCTGGCTCCGCTGCGTCGCCATCAGCCGGCCCACCACGACATTCAGCAGGAACGCCGCCACCGATAGAAATATGGCCGGAAACATCGTCGCCATAATCGTCAACTGCTTGAACTCCTCCGTCAGATAACGATGCGAAATCTGGTCTTTCCGGCCATGCGCGCCCAGTCCGCCATACTGCCGCAGAATGTGGTCCACCGCCGTTACCGCGTCCTCCACGCGCGTCTCGCGGTCGAGCGTCGCTGCCACCTGGTTGAACGCCCCGGTCATGTTGAACGCGCCTTCGAGCGGCGCGGCGTTCATCCAGATCACGCAGTAGGTCTTGAAATCCGGCACAATCGAACCCGGCGCCAACTGGTAAATAAACTCGGGCGTCGATGCAACGCCCACAACTTCCAACCGCTGTTTGCGCCCATTGATCGTCACCTGTAGCGCAAATCCCGGCTGCAATTTGTGCGCCTTGGCAAAGCCGTCGCTGACCAGCGCTTCACGGTCCCGCCCCGCGTCCGGCATCCGCCCGGCGTGCAGATGGAGCAAGTTGAACTGTCCTTGTCCGCGGGGGAGCGCGACGATCTGCCCCGACACCGGCTGCGCATACCCGGCCAACTCAATATTCGCCGGCGCCACCACGCGCGCCTCCACATTCGTCACCCCCGGAATCGCGGCAATTCGCGCCGTCACGCTGTCCGGCGCCCGCTTCAAGCCCCCGAACAACTCCGGAAAGCGAAACTCCCGGTACAGCCGCGCCTGTGTCCGCTGCAGCGAATCCAGTGTCGACGCGGCCATCACATACGTCGCGATTCCCCCGGCCAATACGAAGGAAATGGCAATCACTTGCCCCCGCACCGCCCATAAATCGCGAAATAGCTTGCGGTCGAGTGCGCGCATGGCTACCAGTGCAACTCCTTCGGGTTACGCCGATGCGCGTTTTGCTCCACATGCGAAACATGCCCATTGCTCATATGCACCACCCGGTCCGCCATGCCCGCGATATCGGCGTTGTGTGTGATCACCGCCGTCGCCGCGCCCAGTTCCCGGTTCACCTTATCAATCGCCTCCAACACCACGATGCCTGTCTCCGAATCGAGCGCCCCCGTCGGCTCATCGCACAGCAGCACGCTCGGCCGCTTCGCGATCGCCCGCGCGATCGCCACTCGCTGCTGTTGCCCGCCGGAAAGCTGGGAAGGGAAGTGGTGCATCCGGTCGCCCAACCCCACCATCTCCAGTGCGTCCGCCGGCTTCATCGGATTCTCCGCGATCTCCGTCACCGCCGCCACGTTTTCCAGCGCCGTCAAACTCGGAATCAAATTGTAGAACTGAAAAACGAACCCAACGTGGCTCCGCCTATACTGCGTCAATTCGCGGTCCTTCGCTTGCGTAATATCAAAGCCGCGATACAACACCGTCCCATCCGACGCCCGGTCCAGCCCGCCCAATATGTTCAACAGCGTCGACTTCCCGCTCCCCGATGGCCCCAACAGCACCATCATTTCCCCCGCGAAAAGTTCGATATCCACGCCCCGCAGCGCGTGCACCCGCACCTCGCCCATATCGTAAAACTTGGTCACCGCCCGCGCTGAAAAAACAGACTCCATTTACTCCGCCGGCCTCTCCGCGCAATACTGGACCACTCGCACTTTCCTCTGCCCAAAATCCGACACAGCAATCGGCTCCTGATACCGCACCACCCGCAAATCGCGAAATAGCCCCGGTACCTCCGCCGTATCGAACACCACACCGCCGCCAATCGACGTTCCCTTCGTTGCGTCCCGATGAGCGCCCTCAATGACGATAATCCCTCCCGGCCGCAGCGCACGGCTCAAAACCTGGGCCTGCTCACGAAAGCTCACCCAGCTCAAAACAATCAAGTCCCATCGCGCCTCTCCAAACGCGAACTCCTCCGAACCCTTCACCTCCGTCGTAATCGATAAACCTAACTGCCGCGCCGTCTCTCGCGCCTTCGCCACCGCCCGTTCGGCTGGATCGAACCCGGTTACGTCCCACCCCTGCTGCGCCAACCAAACTGCATTCCGCCCCTGCCCCATCCCAACGTCCAGCGCCTTCCCCGGCTTGCGCCCCTTCGTCATCTCCACCAGGAAGGCATTCGGCGCGACATTGAACGTCGGCTTCTCCGCCGTCAGGATCCGATTCCAGCGCTCCACCTCCGCCCGGTCGCCCTGTGTCCGGATCACCCGAATCTCGGTCTCCGCATCGGCCGCGTCGGCACCGCGTCCCGTCAGATAGGACCGATACGTTTCCAGCACCTCACTACTGCGCTGCACCGCCACCGGCTGCTGCGTAACCCACAATCGATACGCCTCGTAAATTCGAAGTTCCTCCGGCGTTTGCCCAAATGCCGCGCTTATCGTTAGGAACACCAAAAGCGCAAAGGCGGGCCGCGGCCCCCAACCGTTCACCAACTCCCGCTCTGCCGCGAACGAGTCCGTTTTGCGCGAGTTCATCAAAAGCGCACAGGCCGCGCAGGCACGGCGCCAACGGGCGAGGAACTCGCCCATCCTGCCGGGCCGGAGCGAGTCCGTTGTGCGCGAGTTCCTTAAAAGTAAAGAGCGCATACGAACCCAGTAAAACACGTCTCCTTGCCCGCTGGAATTGTGGTAGCATTCTCGGCTAGTAGGAGGTTCTACATGAAAAAATGGATTGCCGGCGTCGCCCTTCTGGCCTGCGCCGCGTTTGCCGCTCCGGGCTCGGGCCTGGTTTCGAAAAAACTTGAACTCACTTCGGCCGGACCCTTGGCCTTCGGGCCTCCGGGAATACTTTTCGTTGGCGATTCCACCGGTGCCGGCCTCATCGCCATCGACACCGGTGACCGCGCCGCCAACAAAGGCGCTGGCAACATCGAACTTAAGGGAATCAACCAAAAGATCGCGGCCGCCCTCGGAACTTCGCCCGATCAAATCACCATTCAGGACTTGGCCGTCAACCCCGTTTCCCGCAACATTTATTTGTCGGTTGCGCGCGGAACAACGCCGGTCATTCTAAAGCTCGATGTCGCCGGCAAGATCACCGAACTCTCCCTCGACAACATCGCCCACGCCCGCGTCAGCCTGCCCGATGCCCCCGCGGCCGACGCCAAGGACGGGCGCGGCAACAGCAAGCGCATGGAGACCATTACCGACCTGGGCTACGTCGACGGCCGTGTCTTCATCGCCGGCCTTTCGAACGAAGAGTTCGCCTCCAGCCTCCGCTCCATTCCCTATCCTTTCCAACCCGCCGCGAAGGCTTCCAGCATTGAGATCTTCCACGGCGCTCACGGCCGCTTTGAGACCAACGCTCCCGTTCGCACCTTCACCTCCTACACGGTCGCCAACAAGCCCCATCTGCTGGCCGCCTATACCTGCACGCCGCTCGTGACCATCCCGCTTTCCGAACTCACGCCCGGCAACAAGGTAAAGGGCAAGACCATCGCCGAGCTTGGCAATCGCAATCGCCCGCTCGACATGATCGTGTATAACAAGGACGGCAAGGACTACATCCTCATGGCCAATTCCAGCCGCGGCGTTATGAAACTGCCCGCCGCCAAGCTCGAAACCTACGAGGCCATCACCGCCCAGACCGAAAAGCAGGGCGTCCCCTATGAAACCCTCGCCGAACTCAAAGGCGTTCAGCAGTTGGATAGATATGACGACAAGAGCGCGGTGATGTTGATGGTCGACGGCGGTTCCATGGACCTCCGCACCGTTGCTCTCCCGTAGGCTGTGCGTCCCCTAGTTATTCTCGGCTGCATAGCGTCGACCCTTTGCTTGCCGGCGACGGATATCGCCGTTAGCCGCGAAGGGTCGGCGTTTCGTATTTCCGGCCCCGTCATGGCGGAGGAGATAGCAGTCTACGTCGGAGAGGGCGACGTCCCTCCAGTGCTTGGTTCGTTCGCTGCCGATGGCGCCGCCATCGTCTTCCGCCCCCGCTTCGATGTGCCAAAGACAATCGCCAGCCGCGTCGTCGTCAAGGGGCAAGTATTCCGCTTCCCCGCCGAGAAAGAATCGCTCGCCCGTACCACCGCAGTCGAGCGCGTTTACCCCACCGCCGACGAAATTCCGGCCAACCAACTCAAGTTCTACATCCAGTTCTCCGCGCCCATGCACGCCGGCGATGCCTGGCAACACCTGAAACTGCTCGATGCGTACGGCCACGCCATTGAACTCGCCTTCCTCGAAATCGACCAGGAACTATGGGATCGCGATGCCCGCCGCCTGACGGTGCTTTTCGATCCCGGCCGCATCAAGCGCGGAGTCCTCCCTCGCGACGAAGTCGGGGCGTCGCTCGAAGCGGGGAAAAGCTACACGCTTGTCGCGGGCGAAGGCTGGCGCGACGAGCGCCGTGTGCCGCTCCGCTCCGAGTACCGAAAGACGTTCAAAGTCATCGCGGAGGACCGCACCGCCATCGAGCCTGCCAAGTGGAAGATCACAGCGCCCAAAGCCGCTACCCGTGAAGCGCTCACCATAAACTTCGGTGAATCCATTGACGCCGCTCTCGCCCTTCGCCTCATCAACATCCCAAAGATTCCCGGCCAAGCCACACTCGGCCCCGCCGAGCGCGAATGGCGCTATGTTCCCGACAAACCCTGGCCAGCCGGCGCCCACGAAATCGAGATTGACACCGCCCTCGAAGACCTCGCCGGAAATAAAGTCGGCCGGTCCTTCGACGTGGATATCTTTGACCGCGTCACCGTCCGCACCGGCCGCGGCATCGTCCGCCTACCGTTCCGCGTCGAGTAGCGCCAGTGTCGCCCAAGCCGTCGTTGAAATATGTTGCGCATAGCTTTGCGATCCGGGCGGTCGTGTCGTCTCCGGCCATCCACCCTCCGCCTGCTGACGCACTAACAGCCACGCCCGCCCCTTGGCAATGGCCTCATCCGCCCCCTGCCCGCGCAACGCAATCATGACCAGTGCCGTATCGAACACCTGCGCCGGCATCCTCGGATACTCGCCCCAACCCCCATCCGAAGTCTGCGCCCGCCGCAGATAGTCCAGCGCCGCCGCCTGCCCCGGAATCGCCAATAACTGCGCGGCCGCTTCCGCCACATTCCCCGGTTTCAGTCCCGCCAGCCATGCATCGGTCAAGGGAGTTTCCAGCCCGCAACCCCGCATCACCTGCCGTGCATAATAAGTCGCCAACGCCGTTCCATAAGTCGCCGGCGAACCCGAATCCACCGTCCACGACCCATCCGGCCCGCGGTCTTTGGCAATTACCGCCGCCGCCGCGCAGACTGGCTCCTTCCGCCCCGATGCCAACAACGCGGCGCCAAACTGGATCCGCGCCAGCTTCTTATCGCTCACCGCCGGGTCGCCGCGATTGGAATCCCACCGCTCCGGATTCTCCAGCCAAGCCGTCGTCTCCGCCAGCGCCGCGTTCGCCGGCGAAACCCCCGCCGCGTACAAAGCCCGCGCCCCATCCCCATTGTTATGACACGAAAAGCAGCCATTCTCCGCGCGCCACCGCGGCACCTCTTTGGAAAGGTAGGCCACTGCCCGCTCAACGGGCGACAACGCCAGCGCAATTAGCAAAACAACGGAGAACATCTCTCGTCGTCCATTCTATCGGACCCCGTGTGTGGTGAAAAATCACTTTCGTATCATCAGTGACGTCACGTGATCTATAGAGCCGGTGAGCTTTCGCCGGAAGAGCGGAGGGCCGCTGAGATTCTGCTGGGCCGTGCTCTCGAAGAAGACGAATTGGTCTCGGTCCGCGCAGAACCTCCTCATCCACCGCCCAGTGGTGTCAACTTGTGCTAGACTGAAAGGGCTTAGAAGTCAACCCCGTTCCTGAACTCTTTCCTCGCCTATTCGTTTTGCGAGGCCGACAGTTGGATCGTTGATCTGACTTCGCCTTTCAAAACAAACTAAATGAATCACTTCTCTGAACTGTCGTTGTCCCCGGTTCTCCTGGGCAACCTGAATAAGAAGGGCTATGCTGTACCTACGCCCGTCCAATCCAAAGCCATTCCTCCCGCTCTCGCCGGCCACGATATCGTTGCCACCGCGCAAACGGGAACGGGGAAGACACTCGCTTTTTGTCTGCCCTTAATAGAAACCATGCTCCAGAATCCGGCTCCAGCGGGAAAACCCGTCGGTCCGCGCGCTCTGATCTTGAGCCCCACTCGCGAGTTGGCCATCCAGATCGCCCGCGAGTTCGAAGAAATCGCCCAAGGCACCGGCTTGCGCACCGCCACCGTCGTTGGCGGTATGGCCGAAGGCGCGCAGTTGAATGCGTTGCGCCGCGGTGTCCAGGTCATCATCGCCACTCCCGGTCGCCTCTGCGACTTTCTTGATCGCCGCCTGGCGAATCTCAGCCAGGTTTCCCACGTCATTCTCGACGAAGGCGACCGCATGCTCGACATGGGCTTTCTTCCCGCGCTGCACCAGATCCTCGGTCAGATCCCGAAAAAGCGCCAAACGCTGTTCTTCTCGGCCACCATCGAGCCCAGCGCCGCCAAGCTCATCTCACAGCATTTGACCAATCCGATCCGCATCGCTCTCGGACCCGCCTCCAAGCCCACCGAGAACGTCGACCTTCATTTCTACGAGATCGAGCACGACCGGAAAGTCGAACTCCTGCATCACATGCTCGGCCGCGAACAGGGCTCCTTCCTGGTCTTCGCCCGCACTCGGCACGGTGTGGAGAAGCTGGCCAAACGCCTCGCCCGCGTCGGAGTGAAAGCCACCAGCATTCACGGCGACCGCACGCAGGGTCAACGCAACCGCGCCCTCGCCGGTTTCCAACAAGGCGATTACCGCGTCCTCGTCGCCACCGACGTCGCCGCCCGCGGCATCCACGTCGACGGCATCTCCCATGTCGTGAACTTCGATCTGCCCATGGTTCCGGAGGACTTCATTCACCGTGTAGGCCGCACCGGCCGCGCCGGAGCTCGTGGAATCGCGCATACCTTCGGCACCCGCCAGGAGCGCAACGAAGTCCGCAAGATCGAACGCGCGCTGAGCATTCAACTCATGCGCCAGACGATTACCCAGATGGATCCTATGCCGGAGCCGATGGCCCATTTCGCCGATCGCGAAATCGTACCCCCCGCGCCTCCGCAGGCCCGCAAGCGCGCCCATTCGGCGCCCCCTTCGTGGTCCAACTCGGCCCCCCGCAAAGGCACATTCGGCGGCGGCAAGTTCCGCAGCCCGCGCAGAACCGGCCGCTAATAACAACCAAGTAATCGGATAAGGGGGCTTCACGGCCCCCTCATTCGTAAATACACATACGAGGGTCCAGTAGACCCTTGGTGACTTATTCCCCCAGTCTCCGCACGAGCGTGCGGTCTACGGCGTTGCGACATGTGTAGCGCCAGCGACGCCTAGACCCGTGAACCAATCTTCCTTGGGGAAAATAGTGGTGATGAAGGTCAGAGATGCGATGAAGCGGATCGAGTTGGATGGATGGCGGCTGACTCGCACGCGCGGCAGCCATCGCCAGTATCACCATCCGTCCAAGCCGGGAACTGTGACGCTCGCCGGTCATCCATCGGCTGACTTGGACCCGAAGACCGAGAGATCTATACTAAAACAGGCAGGATTAAGATGAGTAAGTACACAGTTTTCTTCGAACCGACATCCACCGGCTATAGCGCCTACGTTCCCGATCTTCCTGGGTGTGTCGCTGCCGCTTCCACGTTGGAGGAAACTCGTCAACTCATGCGAGAGGCGATTGAGTTCCATGTTGAAGGCATGCGGATGCACGGCGAAATTGTTCCACCGCCGACACCTTATGTCGAGGAAATTGAGGTTGCAGTTTAGGCCTCAGCCATAAATTCCGGGATTTCAAAAACACCCAATAGGGTTCGCGTGCTTGGAGAGAGCAAAAGCCGGGCGCGGCCCCAACAAACGACGAACTCTCGCCCAAAACAACTTGTCCCCTCGCAACCCACTCCAACTACCTCATCAACCTCTGCCCGGCCGACCCCTCCAACCGTCCCAAATCCATCGCCGCCTTCCGCGGCGAACTGCGGCGCGCCGTCACCATCGGAGCCGAATACGTCGTGGTCCGCCCAGGGTCGTCCGCGAGTTGTGAAATCCGCAAAGTCGCCATTGTGTCGTTGCTGTAGGTCTGGCCGAAGCCGCCAAAAACCTGCAAGCCGGGAAAGTAGTTATCCTCCTCGAAAACACCACCGGCCACGGCAAGTTACTCGGCGGCGTAGTAACTGACTTAGCGCCGAGATCACAACTCTCCTGCCCGTGATCTCCACCATTGCCGGCCCGGACGCGTTAGTCGCTTAGACCGAAATTAATGTTGGGACAAACACGGCTAGCCCAAGCTAGGTTAGCTGCAAGCGCGTGAAAAAGCGTGTTGCGGAAAGCCACATTGCCCGAAACGGCGGCCGGCGACGCGACTGATTGGATTAACCCAAACGGCTACGAAGCATAGCACCGGCATCCACCTTGAAAGACAAGCCTCGGTAACGCCGACAGCGTCGAAGTGTGTTAAAATATTAGGACGGTGGATATCGGTAGAGTGATCTGGATCACCGGTCTATCCGGCGCGGGAAAGTCTTCGCTCGCCGGTGAATTAGCGGTTCGCTTGTCGATCCGGGGAGTTGCCGTCGTAAAGCTCGACGGCGACGAACTCCGGGAAGTATTTGGCGCGCCGTTTGCCGCCCACGCCGAGAGCTTCAACCGTGAGGGCCGGTTGACGTTGGCTATGCAATATGCCCGTCTTTGTAAAGTCATCGCGTCTCAGGGACTGACTGTAGTAATCGCCACCATTTCTTTGTTCCGCGACGTGCACACGTGGAACCGGAACAATCTGCCAGGGTACTTTGAAGTCTATCTAAGAGTACCGATGGAGGAGTTGCGGCGTCGAGACCCAAAAGGAATTTACCGCCGTTTCGATTCGGGCGAGCTTACCGGCGTGGCCGGACTGGACGTGAGCGTTGACGAGCCGCTCGCGCCGGATTGGGTGGCGGAGTTTGCGCCGGGCCGGACGGTGGGCGAGTTATCGGAGCAGTTACTAAATCGTCTCTTTCAGAAGACGCCTGCATGAAAACGGAGTGGGATTACACAAAGTTGGCGCAAGCCTACATCAGCCGTCCTAGTTACGCCGATGCCGCGATTGACGGACTGCTGACCATGACCGGCATCCGCAGGGACGACTTTGTTTGCGACATAGGCGCCGGAGTCGCCCACCTGACACGGATGCTGGCCGCTCGGGGCCTTCGGGTCACTGCGATTGAGCCTAACGACGCGATGCGGGAGCGGGGCATTAAGCGGACCGAAGATTTTGCTCAAGTGCGCTGGTTCCAGGGCACGGGCGAGCGGACAGGCCAGGGGGCGGGGAGTTTCGACTTGGTGACTTTTGGCAGTTCCTTCAACGTATGCGACCGTCCGGCGGCGCTCACGGAAACGGCTCGCATCTTAAAGCCCCGCGGCTGGTTTGCCTGTATGTGGAATCACCGCCAACTGGACGATCCGATTCAGACGCAAATCGAGGCAATCATCCGGGACCTGGTGCCGAGTTACGGCTATGGCACACGCCGGGAGGATCAGACGGGCGTTATCGACGCCAGCGGATTATTTTGTCCGGTTGTGCATCTCGATTCCCGCGTCACTCACGAGCAGTCGATCGCCGAATGTGTCGAAGCCTGGCGCTCCCATGCCACACTGGAAAGACAGGCTGGCGTTGCGTTTCACTCAGTGATTGAAGCCATCGAGAAGTATTTGACCAGCCTCGACGTCCCGGCGATCAAAATTCCGTATGCGACGAACATTTGGATCGCGCGATTGCGCTGATGCCTAAGATCATGCCTCTCGCGTTCTCGACCAAAGCGGGCTCATTGGCGCGGCTACGCGGGCAGTTGCGGTCGGCGGGCATTCTTCCGCTTCTGTATTTCACGGTCGCCAACTGGCGCCAGGATCGTAACGCGTGCCTGGCGCAAGTGGAGACCGCTCTTGGACCGGGGCCGTGGATCGTTCGTTCCAGTTGTCAACGTGAAGACGGTTTCCATGCATCGAATGCCGGCGCTTTCCTATCCCTTTCGGAAGTGGCGGCGGAAGGTTTGGAGAATTCGATCGGCAGGGTGATCGAATCCTACGGAGGAACCGCGGCGGGCGATGAGGTGCTGATTCAGCCGATGCTGCGCAATGTTGTGCGCGCGGGAGTCGCCTTTTCACACGATCCAAACACAAACGCGCCTTACCGTGTAGTGAACTGGTCGGAAGGCGCCGGCACCCACACGATTACTAGCGGCATGCGAGGTCGCACGTGGCAGCAGGCGGCGCAGTCCGTTGTCGCAACCCCACCGGCGCTATCCGAGGTGATTGCCCTCCTGGATGAACTACTTGAGTTGTTCGGCCAAGTTCCGATAGATTGCGAGTTCGCCGTGACGCGGGAAGCGGGAAGCGAGTCTCTTTGGCTCCTGCAGGCGAGGCCGTTGAATCTTTCCGCCGAGGTCGAAAGCGCGGCGGTGCAGGGGGCGCGGCTTCGAGTCATTCAAAACAAGGTCGAGCGGGGCATGCGGCCCCATCCGTTTCTGATGGGGCGGCGTACGGTGTACGGCGTGATGCCGGATTGGAATCCCGCGGAGGTAATTGGTATCCGGCCAAAGCCATTGGCCCTGTCGCTCTACCGGGACCTGATTACCGACGCCATTTGGGCTTACCAGCGCCACAACTACGGATACCGGAACCTGCGCAGTTTCCCTCTCATGCCGCACTTCTTCGGCCTGCCTTATATTGATGCGCGGCTGTCGTTCAACTCCTTCATCCCCGCCGATCTTGACGAAAGGCTTGCCGGACGGCTAGTGGATCATTATATTGAGCGGTTGGTCGCCGAACCAACCCTGCACGACAAGGTGGAATTCGAGATCGTATTTTCCTGCTACACCTTGGATCTGCCACGGCGATTGGAGCGCCTCACCGAGGCCGGGTTTTCGAGCGATGACCGCGTGGCGATTGCCCATAGCTTGCGGCGGCTGACTAACCGTATCCTGCACCCCAAGGATGGTCTCTGGCGTCAAGACGCCGCAAAACTCGACACTTTAGACACCAGGCGGGCGGAGTTGCTGGCGTCAAGCGCCGATCCGCTGGAGCGCATTCATTGGCTGCTGGAAGATGCCAAGCGTTACGGCACACTGCCGTTTGCGGGATTGGCGCGGGCGGGATTTGTCGCCGTGCAGATGCTTCAGTCGCTGGTAGCGATGGACGTGCTCTCGCCAGCCGACTACGATGCTTTCCTTGGCGGCGTCTCTACGGTCAGCGGGCAGTTGACGCGAGACCGGTCGACGCTGGAACGGGCGGAATTCCTCACCCGCTACGGTCATCTGCGGCCGGGTACGTACGACATCCTTTCGCCGCGATACGACGAAGCGCCGGAACTGTATTTCGATTGGAGCCGGCGGCGAACGCCGCGAGAGGGCGTCACGCGTTTCTCCCTCACCGATCCGCAGCGGCGGGAGGTCGTGAGGCTTCTGGAACTCGAGGGCCTGCAATCCAATCCCGCTTGCTTATTCGAATTTCTTCAGGCGGGCATCGAACTCCGCGAATTGGCGAAGTTCCAATTCACCCGTAATCTCTCGGATGCGATGGTGCTGATCGCGGATTACGGCGAACGATGGGGATTTACCCGCGACGACATCGCGTACTGCGAAATCGCGACGTTCCGGGAACTGCATATCGCCGCCGCCGATCCGAAGGATGCGATCAAACGCGGCATCGAGGATGGCAAGGTGAGGTACGCCGAAACGCTAAGGATCTCGCTGCCGCCGCTGATAGTCCGGCCGGAAGACGTGTGGGCGTTCGAGTGGCCGGAAACCGCCCCCAATTTCATCACCCAGAAACAGGTGACCGCGCCAACGGCGCTCTGCGAAGCGCGGGAATCGCTGACCGGCGCCGTCGTGTGTATTCCGAGTGCGGACCCCGGTTTCGACTGGCTCTTCGCGTTTCCGATCGCCGGCCTGATCACGGCGTGGGGCGGCGCGAACTCGCACATGGCGATTCGCGCCGGCGAACTCGGTTTACCCGCCGTCATCGGCGCGGGCGAAGTCCTGTACCGCCGCTGGTCGGGCGCGCGCCGTTTGCATCTGGATTGCGCTGGCCGGCGAGTGGAGGTGCTGGAGTGAAACTGGTGGCGGTAACCCAGCGCGTGGATGTCTATCCGCACCGGGGCGAGCGCCGGGACGCCTTGGATCAGCGGGTTGTCCTATGGCTTGCGGGAGCGGGCTACGTTCCGGTACCGATGCCAAACATGTCGCATAACGGAGCCGTAGGGGGGCTGCAAGAGTGGCTGCACACGATCAACCCGGCGGCGGTCCTTCTAACCGGCGGAAACGATATCGGCGAGGCTCCGGAACGAGACGCAAGCGAGTGCCATCTGCTGGATCATGCCGAAAAGGCGGGTCTCCCGGTCCTGGGCATTTGCCGGGGCATGCAAATGATGGGGGTTCGGGCGGGGGCGGAATGCCGGCCGGTGGCCGGGCATGTCGGCATTCGTCACCAGCTCTTGGGGACCATTCCCGGCGAAGCCAACAGCTACCATAACCTGGCGCTGGCCGAATGCCCGGCTGGATTTGCCGTTCTCGCGCGCAGCGAGGACGGCGAGATCGAGGCGATTCGCCACGGCAAGCTGGCGTGGGAGGGATGGATGTGGCATCCCGAGCGGGAGAGCTCTTTCGCCGGGCGGGACGTCGATAGGTTAAGGTCGTTATTTGAATGAGAGGCATCGTGTTGGCGGCCGGCCGCGGTAGCCGGATGAAGAACCTCACGGATGATCGGCCGAAATGTCTGATCGAGGTGCGCGGCCGGCCGTTGCTGGAATGGCAAATTACGGCGCTACGAGAGGCGGGTATCAGCGAAATTGCGATCGTCACGGGTTACCGCCGCGAAATGCTCACCGGTTGGGGGCTCACGGAGTTTCACAATCCGCGCTGGGAGGAAACTAACATGGTTTCTTCCTTGGCTTGCGCGCGGGCGTGGCTGGAAGCGGAACCATGTATCGTGAGTTATTCGGATATATTTTTCGAATCGCCGGCCGTGAAATTACTGATGGACTCCACCACGCCGCTTGCCATCGCCTATGACCCGAACTGGCGGGCGCTTTGGACACGGCGCTTCGGCGATCCTTTGCTCGATGCGGAGACTTTCCGGCTAAACCCGGACGGCACCTTGGCGGAGATCGGCGGCAAGCCTCAATCGGCCGACGTGGTTGAAGGACAGTACATGGGATTGCTTCGATTTACGCCGGAGGGCTGGAAAGAGGTTCTTCGCATCCGATCCGTCCTGACGCCCGCGGAATGCGACACGATGCACATGACTGGAACCTTGCAGAAAATCATCGAAGCGGGAAAGTCCGCTATTTGGGCCGTCCCTTACACTGGCCTGTGGGGGGAGATCGATTCGGCCGAAGATCTGGCCGCATTCCGTCCATAATACGGGTATGCCTGAATCCCGCAAAGCCGCGGCGCGAAGCCTATGCTCCCGGAGAACATAAGACGCCTTGGCGAGCATGATGTCGTGCTCGCCGGCTATCCCGGTTCGGGAAATGCCTGGCTTGGATGTCTGTTCGTAAAGCTCGGTCTGTTTTATCTCGACGGTTATCACGAGCGGTTACACGATGACGTATCTCAACGGACCACGATTCTACCAATCGCCCGTAGAGACCGGCTGCTTACGTATCGCGACCGGGACAAACTGCACGCGACTTATAGAGAGCCTGTGCGAATCGTTAAGACGCACTTGCATTCCAACGGGTTTGGAGACGATCCGCGATTCAAAACCGTCGTACTTGCGCGAGACGGAAGGGATGCCGTCATCTCGTACTACAACTGGCTAAAGAGTTTTGGCGGCCTCGGCGATACCCTGGGTGAATACTTAATGCATGGCACGGCGGAAGAGCAGGTGCCGCCTTCGGCGGCGTGGGCCGCGTTTAATGAGGGATGGCTCGATTTGTTGCCACGGAACAGGACGTATTTAATCCGGTTTGAGGATATGCGGAAAGATCCGGTGCTGGAACTGGATGGCCTCCTGAAATTTCTCGGCGCGCCGCGTTCGAGGGAGGAGTTGCTGGATGCGATCGGCGAATGCTCGTTCGCTACGATGCGCAATCGGGAATCGGAGGCGGTGGAAAACAATCCGGACGGACTCGGACAAGGCATGATCATGCGTCGAGGAGAAATAGGCGAGTGGCGCTCAGTCTTTTCTCCCGAAGAGGCGGCATTTGTCGAGTCGCAGTGCCGGGATATGTTGTTGAGGCTGGGCTATCCAATTGCAGCCAAGTGATTGCGGCCCTCCGGCTCGCCGTCCCTCCCTGCGCTATCCTGCGAAAATGGCCAAACAACTCGCGGCGAAAGCGAAACGCCGCATCGGCATCCACACCTCCACCAGCGGCGCCCTTTACAACGCCGCGACCAAAGCCATCGAACTCGGTGCCAACTGCTTCCAGATCTTCTCCGGCAGCCCCCGCACCTGGGCCGCCCCTCCGCCCAATCCCGACGCCTGCGTCAGAATGGCCGCTCTCCGCGCCCAACACAATTTGTCCCCCCTCGTCATCCACGCCAACTACCTCATCAACCTCTGCTCGGCCGACCCCTCCAACCGTCCCAAATCCATCGTCGCCTTCCGCGGCGAACTCGAACGCGCCGTCACCATCGGCGCCGAATATCTCGTCGTCCACCCAGGGTCGTCCGCGAGTTGTGAAACCCGCGAAGGCGCCATCGTATCCTTTGCCGAAGGTCTGGCCGAAGCCGCTAAAGGCCTGCAAACCGGGAAAGTGGCTATCCTACTCGAAAACACCGCCGGCCACGGCAGCTTACTCGGCGGCGTACTAAGTGACTTACGCGCCATTCGCGACTTAGCCGCCCCTCATGTAAAGTTTCCCATCGGCTACTGCCTCGACACCTGCCACTCCTTCGCCGCCGGTTACGAGATAACCACCGACAAAGGACTGAAGGCGTTCGTCGCCGAAGCGGAACAAACATTGGGTCTCGAAAACGTCCCCGTTTTCCACGCCAACGACTCCAAGGGTCAACTCGGCTCCCACCTCGACCGCCATGCCAATATCGGCGAAGGCTATATTGGAATAGAAGGTTTCCGGCGAATTCTCAATGCCCGCGCGCTGCGCGACAAGGCCTTTATCCTGGAGACGCCCATCGATAACGAGGGCGACGACCGGCGAAACGTCGATGCCCTCTGGTCCCTCATCAAATAACCTAAATGCCCGAACAAGCGTACTTTCATCGGCAAATTGAATCGAAGTGGAGCGAGCGCTGGGCGGCCGATCCCAAGCTCTTCGCTCCCGAGGAGAACACGTCGAAGCCTAAGTTCTACGTGCTCGAAATGCTTCCGTATCCTTCCGGCGCGCTCCACATCGGACATGTGCGCAACTACTCCATCGGCGACGCCCTTGCCCGTTATAAGTGGATGCGCGGCTTCAACGTTCTTCATCCCATGGGTTGGGACGCCTTCGGGTTGCCCGCCGAAAACGCCGCCATTACAAACAACCGCCATCCCCGCGAATGGACCCATTCCAACATCGAACAAATGAAGCGCCAGCACCGGCGCATGGGCTTCTCCTACGACTGGAATCGAGAAATCTCCACCTGCGAGCCCGAGTACTACAAGTGGAACCAGTGGTTCTTCATCCGCATGTTCGAAAAAGGTCTGGCCTATCGCAAGCGGGCGCTGCTCAACTGGTGTCCTCGATGTGCCACCGTGCTCGCTAATGAACAAGTGGTCGATGGCTGCTGCTGGCGGCACGAAGACACGCCGGTGGAACAAAAAGAGATGACGCAGTGGTTCATCAAAATCACCGCCTATGCCGCCGAGCTGTTAAAAGACATTGAAGGCCTGCAAGGCGGTTGGCCCGACCGCGTGCTCGCCATGCAGACGAATTGGATCGGCCGCAGCGAAGGCACTGAAGTCGATTTCACGCTCGATCCCACCGGCGAAAAAGTCCGCGTCTTCACCACGCGCGTCGACACCATCTACGGCGCGACCTGTGTCATCCTCGCGCCCGAACACGAGCTCGTCAAGAAGTACGTCACCGGCGACAACGCCGCCGCCGTGAAAGCGATGATCGAC
>JBJXFL010000144.1:0-6397 GCA_046155405.1 Bryobacteraceae bacterium
AGCGCGGCAATCTGATCGGCGATACTGGCCCGTTGCTGCTCGAGGGATTCCAGGGACTTGGGAAGCATGATTGTGGCTCCTTCTGTCCTAGCGTATCAAATACGCACGGACTAATGCCGCAAAAAAAGAGAATCGTCGATTCCCCACTTTTATGTCGCACACCCTCCGGCGGACGAGCATTCGCACCGGACGCCGCGTGGTAGTGATCACTGACAACGCCAAATACCATCACGCCGTCCTGCATAAGCAATGGAGAGAAGACCACGCCGCCGACTTCACGCTGGACTACTTGCCGCCCTACAGTCCTGAGTTGAATCCGATCGAACGAGTTTGGAAGTTGACTCGGCGCCGGTGCTTGCACAATCGACACTTTCCGTCCCTGGATGACGTAATCACGGCGGTGGAAACGGAGTTCGATCACTGGGCCAGCCGCAACGAAACCTTACGCAGACTATGTCGATTACTTAAGACGCTATGTATAACCAACACTGCGCACTCATCCCGCGTCCACAACTTGTGTGGAGGAACTAACGGACTGGCCGGCATCTCAATCAAAGCGGGCGTATTCCCTATCGCGTCGCGAATCTCACTCACCGCTCGGCCCTCCTTCCCTATAACGCCAGCTTCGGCGCCATCATCCACTTCAAAACCCCGCGCGGCTGGACGCCCAAGTCCGGCAAATCGATCCGTACCATCGCGCCCTTCTTGAAATCCACCCGCAACTCCGCCGCGCCTAGCAGAAAGCCGGTAAATGAACTCATATGCGGCTCATGTCCCACCAGCAGCAGGCTCGGCTCCCCGCGAAACGTTCGCACCTCCGCCCATGTATCGGCCGGCGACGCCATCGGCACCAGTTTCGACGACGGTGACAGCTTGCCTTCAACCCCCAAAATTTCCGCCGCCAGCTCCGCCGTCTGGCGCGCCCGCACATACGGACTCGTCACAATTAACGACGGAGACACGCTCGCGGTCCGCGCCCGTTTTAGAATCTCGCGCAACCTTTTAATACCCTCGGGAGTGAGAGACCGATCGGCATCGGCCTGTCCGGGACTTGCGTCCTCGGCGATGCCATGCCGGAGAAGATATATCTGCATGGGTTATCGAAAGATTCTTTAATTCTGTCATACTCGCTGCTTTCCCATGCACGACGTCCTGAAACGTAACAATTGGCCCATCCTCGCCGCCGGCGCCGCCCTCGCTGCCAGTGTCGGGTCCATCGCCATTTCTCAATATTGCCTCGCCGCCGCTATCATTCTTACCATCCGCCGATGGCGCCAAACTAAATACCCCCCTGGGGCATGGCTCCTGCTCTTCTTCTTCGCCTGGACCGTTCTCGCCGCCGCCCTTTCGTTTTCTCCCCTCTCCGCTTGGCCCCAAGTCAGAAAATTTTACGTTTTTCTCATCGTTCCCTGCATCGCCACAGCCTATGCCGGCCCGTCGTCCGCCCGCGCGATTCTCGCCGGCATGGGCGCGTTCGGAACCCTCTCCGCCGCGTGGAGCCTCCTCCAGTACATCAAGAAATACACCGCCGCCCAGGACGCGGGCGCAAATTTCACCGACGCTTACATCGCCGATCGCATCACCGGTTTCATGAGCCACTGGATGACCTTTGGCGGCACTATGATGACCCTCTTCCTGCTCGGCTCCGCCTACCTGTTGTTCCGTCGCCCTATCCGCTGGCGTGTCGCCGCGGCCACGATGCTGGTGGCCATTGCCATCTTCCTCGGCTGGACCCGCGGCATCTGGATAGGAGCGTTTGCCGGCGTGCTCTATCTCATCTGGTCCTGGCGAAAAATGCTCGTGCTGGCCCCGCCGGTATTGGCTTTCGGAGCGGTTATGGTTATGCCGCAGCCGGAAAAAGATCGCGTCCTGTCCATCTTCCGACCGCGCGGCGACACGGATTCGAACAGCCACCGCATCGCCCTCCTTCGCACCGGCAAGGCGATGATCGAGGCCCATCCAATTGTCGGTGTCGGCCCCGAACAGGTGGAGCGTAACTTCGAACGCTATGCCCCCGAAGACATTCCCCGGCCCTTCCCCAGATCCTGGTGGTACGGGCACTTGCACAACATCTACATCCAGTACTCCGCCGACCGCGGTATCCCCGCCATGCTGGCCTTCGTCAGTTTTCTCTTCTGGACGACTTGGCGCATAGCGCGTGCCGCCATTCGCGCCGACGGCGAGCGGAAGTGGATGCTGCACGGTATCGCCGCCTTCGCGATCGGCACGCTGGTTACAGGTCTCTTCGAGCACAACATCAACGACAGCGAAATTCTTATGCTCGCCCTCGGCCTCCTCACCCTAGGTAGCTGTCTCGCCGCCGATCATGCTAGTATACCCGTATAGGGTATACGAACCATGGCTACCATATCGCTGAAAATTGAGGGCATGCATTGTCAGGCTTGCGTCGCGCGGGTAAAGCGCGCGCTCGAGAACGTCGAAGGCCTACAGGTCAACGATGTCCAAGTGGGATCGGCCTCCGTCGAGACAAGCGATCCACGGGCCGCTATCGCCGCTGTTGTCAAAGCGGGTTACACCGCGACCGGCAGTTAAGGGAGCGATATGCCCATCGAAGAGGCCAGTATACCTATACGGGGTATGACGTGCGATGCGTGCGTCGGACATGTGCAGCGTGCGCTGGACGCGCTCGAAGGCGTGGAAAGGGCCGGTGTAAGCCTCGCGGCCAATGGAGCCGAGGTTAGCTTCGACCCGGCGCTCACCTCTCCGGCGGTTCTGAAACGGGCAATCGAAGACGCCGGCTACGAAGCGGGTGAACCGGAAGCCATTGGCCCAGGTAAGGGCGGCTTGATCTCCATTCAGGCGCCACTTTCCGCCAAGACAACGGCCGCCGGCCAAGCGCCCTCGGCCCACCCACTTTCCATCGAAGCGGCTGGCTACGAAGCCGGCGAACCAGGAAACGTCGACCCAGGTAAGAGCGGCTTGAACTCCGTCCAGGCTCCGCTTTCCGTCAAGACAACGGCCGCCGGCCATCCCGTCGAAGGAGTGGTCCTTGAAGCCGGCGAACCAGAAGCCATTGGCCCAGGTAAGAGCGGCTTGAATTCCATCCAGGCTCCGCTTTCCGTCAAGACAACGGCCGTCGGCCAATCCGTCGAAGGAGTGGGCCGCGAAGCCGGCGGACCGGAAGCCATCGGCCCAGGTAGGAGCGCCCTGGACTTTATCCAGACTCCAACCGTCTCCAAACCAATGGCCTCCGGCGCCTCCGCTCAGCCGCATTCCGTCGAGGCACGCGCCCCCGAACTAACAAAACCCGCCACAACCGCAACCATCGCCATCCAGGGCATGACCTGCGCGGCCTGTGTCGGCCATGTCGAGCGAGCCTTGAAAGAGGTCGAAGGCGTCAACACCGCCACCGTCAGTCTCCTAGCCAACGAAGCCAAGGTGACATTCGATCCCGCAAAAGCCACGCCCGCCGCTTTGAAAAAAGCCGTCGAAGAGGCTGGCTACAGCGCAACGGAAGCGCGAGCGAACCCAGCCGAAGCGCCGGACGAATACCCCGCCGTCCGCCGTCGCGCACTGGTTTCACTGGCGCTTGGCCTTGCCGCGATGACCGCCATGCCCTTCACCGGCCACGATGCATTAGGCGCTCGTTGGGCGCAACTCGCCGCCGCGGTTTTCGTCATGGCCGGGCCGGGCCGCGAATATTACGTCCGGGCCGCAAGCGGTCTCCGCCGCGGCCGTTTCGACATGAGCACGCTCATCGCCGTCGGCACCGGCTCGGCTTTCGTCTACTCGCTGGCCGCCACGCTCCGGCCCCACGCCTTCCATTCCCGCGGCCTCATGCCGGACGTCTACTATGAAGCGGTCATCTTCATCATCGCCCTCGTGCTCACGGGCCGCATGTTCGAAGTCCGCGCCCGCCGTGAAACCGCCGCGGCTCTCCGCGGCCTCGCCGAATTGCAACCGCGCACGGCCACGATTAGCCGCAATGGCGAGCAACTCGAACTCCCCATCGAACAGGTTCAAATCGGTGATATCGCCATCCTGAAACCCGGCGCCCGCATCCCCGTAGATGGCATTATCGATTCCGGCGAATCCGCCGTCGATGAGTCCATGCTCACCGGCGAACCTCTTCCCGTTCACAAGCGGCCCGGCGACCGGCTCTCCGCCGGGACCGTCAACGGAATGGGCGCCGTGCAACTTCACGTTACCGCTGCCGGCGAAGGCACCGCCCTCGCCCAGATCGGCCGCATGATGCACGATGCCCAGTCCACCCGCGCGCCGATGCAGAAATTGGCCGATAAGGTCAGCGCCATCTTCGTGCCAACCGTCCTCGTCATCGCCGCCATCACGTTCCTCGGCTGGCTCGCCACCGGCGCCGAAACCGGCCGCGCCCTCTCCGCCGCGGTCGCCGTTCTCATCATCGCCTGCCCCTGCGCCATGGGCCTGGCCATTCCCGCCGCCGTCATGGTCGCGACCGGCCGCGCCGCCTCGCTCGGCGTGCTCATTAAAGGAGGCGAAGCGCTCGAACGCCTCGCCCACACCCAGACCGTCGTGCTCGACAAAACCGGCACCATCACCGAAGGCCGTCCCACCGTCACCCGCTTCACCGGCGACGAAAACGATCTCCCATTCATTGCCGCCGTCGAAGCCGCTTCCGAACATCCTCTCGCCCAAAGCATCGTCCGCTACGCCGCCGAACGAACCCAAACGAACCGAAGCCTGACAGACTTCGTGGCGACGCCCGGCCAAGGCGCGAGCGGCATCGTCGACGGCCGTGAAGTAAAAGTTGGCCGTCCCGCCTGGGTGGGGAGTGCCGAATCAGCCTCCATCGCCGCCACCATCGACGGAAGACCCGCCGGTTCATTCGACGTCGACGACCCCATCAAACCCACCTCCCGCGACGCCATCGCGACGCTTCACGACATGGGCCTCCAAGTCACCATGCTCACCGGCGACCGCGAGTCCACCGCCCGCCGTATCGCCCAGGCCGTCGGCATCGTCGATGTCGTCGCCGGGGTTTTACCCGCCGGAAAATTGGATGTCATTCGTTCCCTGCAGACGGCGGGTCGCAAAGTGGCCATGGTCGGTGACGGCATCAATGACGCCCCCGCCCTCGCCCAGGCCGACGCCGGTATCGCCATGGCCTCCGGCTCCGGCATCGCCGTCGAAGCGGGCGACGTCACCCTCCTCCGCAACGACCTTCGCGCCGTCGCCGCCGCCATTCGCCTTTCCAAAATCACCGTGCGCATTATGCGCCAGAATTTATTTTGGGCCTTCTGCTATAACGCCGCCGGCATACCTATCGCCGCTCTCGGCCTGCTTAATCCCGTGTTCGCCAGCGCCGCCATGGCGCTCAGTTCTCTCAGCGTGCTGGCCAATAGCCTGCGTCTCAGAAGGTTCCAATAATGCCAAAACAAGCCGCGCTCAAGCGGCTCAAACGAATCGAGGGCCAAGTCCGCGGCCTGTCCAAAATGGTCGAAGAGGATCGCTACTGCATGGACATATTGATGCAGATCGCCGCCGCCCAACAGGCGCTCCGCGCCGTCAGCCGGGAGCTAATGCACAGACACCTTGAGCACTGTGTACACGACGCGGTCGCCAGCGGCGACAAGGCGAAAGAGCGGGCGTTGTACCAGGAGATGCTCGATCTCATTTACAAATACTCGCGCTAGTACCTTGACCGCGTGCTAATGTGCGCCCGCTTGCCGACGCGCACGGCTCAATATTGGTTCTGTGCCGCTAACCGCAGGGCAGGCTCGCGGTCAGGAGCGTCAACAACTTCGGTAGTACCGCTCACGGGTGAGGCGCCAAGTTGACGGAGAACCCGCTTGCCATGTCCTCAAGGGTAATATGGCCAGATCGTCACGGGTGTGGGCCGCTTCCCGGCAAGCATCGCCCATTATCTTCAACGACGCCTCGCACCACACGCTCACGCCGACGTAATCGCGGACCAGTGCCATGTGGCGCCGACGGACTGAACTGGCGTCATAGGAAGCCAATCCATCCGGGACGGCGTCGTAACCAGCGCACTGCGCAACATGTTGAAGGATGGGTTTGGGGACTTGATTCACCATCACGAAGTACCCCGGCCGCTGGAAGGTCTTCAGCAAAACCAGCAGTCCAATCCGTTGAACCGGCTCCCGCGTACGTTGCTCGACCCAGCCGCATTCAAAGAGGTTGGGCGTGTAGACTTCGTCCATCTCCTTCGCCGATGGGTTGGGCTTGAGCCGCGGATAAGCGGTGTCGCTGATTCCGGGCATTCCTTGCTCGGGGCCTCCAGAAATGGCGAAGGAAGCTTCGGAATGAGACTGTACGGTAAGCGTTCGGCGAACCCCATGGTTTTCAAACGGGCGCAAGGGTGATTGACTTGAGTTATGAAGCGACACCCAAGGCCGGGAGGCCGAACAGCAGCGGAAATTAGAAGCCTGGTAGCCGG
>JBJXFL010000204.1:0-13506 GCA_046155405.1 Bryobacteraceae bacterium
CGAAAGAAGTACCACAAGCACTCGGGGGCCGGTCACCCGCAGCCGTTCGCGAAAACCACCCAGAAGTTCAAGAACCTGACCGCGGACCTGGCATCCGCGATCGACAGGATTCTTGCCGGCTTGCCAACTGAAAAGGCGACTCCGCAAGACCTGACGGTGGAAGTAAACAGCACCCGTGAAGCCCTTAAGCCTTACATCAAGGACCTTTGCGGCACCATGAAAGTGCTCGACATGAGCCATCCGATCGAGTTGGCCAGCCTCTACACGGACGTCCACATCATGAGAATGCCGGAACATCTTCGGCACTTGCCTATGGAAGAGCTCCTGAAGCGTGTGGACAGCGAAGGCGTTGGCCGGCTGAATCCAGGCGGGGTTGAGCCTGACCGGTTGCGTGGATTCGACGCGGTGACGCAGTTTCCGCGCCTTCTGGTTCTGGGCAAGCCCGGCGCAGGAAAGACCACGTATCTTAAGCGGCTGGCTTTTCAATGCGCAACCGGCGATTTCCGAAGCGATCTGGTACCTTGCTTCCTCACGCTGAGAGATTTTGCCGACAGCCCTGCGGGACAATCGCTGCCCGACTTCATTTTGGCCTTGTGGGCAAAGCGCTCCGTCGGCCGGGAAACCGCGCAGGCTTTGTTGCGGGGCGGCAGAGTTCTGCTGCTGCTGGATGGGCTGGACGAAGTCCGCCAGGAGCACTTCGAGCGCGTTCGCAAGCAGGTGGAGGCGTTCTGCGATGACTATCCCGATGGGCCGGTGGTGATGACTTGCCGCATCGCGGCCGCCCAATACCGATTCGCCAGGTTCACCGAAGTGGAGATGGCGGACTTCGATCTGAAGCAGATTAATCAGTTTTCTGAAAACTGGTTCCGCGTCCGGAACAAGCCGGAAAAGACCGCACCCTTCCAGGAGAAGCTGAGCGCCAATCCGGCGGTACGCGAACTGGCCACCAGTCCCTTGCTCCTGACGATGCTTTGCCTGGTCTTTGAAGATCGCACGGATCTGGAAGGCAATCGGGCGGATCTTTACGACAAGGGTTTGGAAGTCCTGCTCAACAAATGGGACGGTGGGCGTGGAATTGCGCGCGATTGGCCGTACAAAGGACTGACAACCTTCCATCGGCGGTCGCTCTTAAGCGAGATCGCCTTTCATCAGTTTCGCCAGGGGGCCAATTTCTTCAAGGAAAATGTGATTGAGAAGCAGATCGCAGACTACTTCCAGGATCGGCCGAGTTTGCCTACATCGGACCAACCGGTCGACGCCCATCAGGTGTTAAAAGCCGTGGAAGCTCAGCACGGCCTACTGGTGGAGCGGACGCAGGGTATCTATTCTTTCTCACACCTGACGTTTCAGGAATACCTGACGGCTCAGCGGGTTCGCGACAAGCAGAGTCTGGTGCCGGAATTTGTTGGAAAGGTGGCCGATCCGAAGTGGCGGGAAGTGCTCCTGTTGGCCGCGTCCATGGTCGATCCGGAAGACTTTATCCCGCAGATGAAGGCGAGCGTTGACAGGCTGATCGCGGGACAGAAGAAGATTCAGGAAATCCTGGCATGGGCTCGACGGAAGGAAAGCTCGGCGGAACGAGCCATCCGCAGAGAGGTGGTTCGCTCGTTCTATTTCGCCCTCGCCCGCGACTTCGACCTCGCCCTCGCCCGCGCCCTCGCCCAAGTCCTGAGCGACCTGGCCCGCGACCTCGACCGCGCCACCATCCTCGCCCGCGATCTCGTCCGCGACATCGCCCGCAACCTCGCCCTCGCACTCGCCCGCGACCTCGACGGCGACCTCGCCCACGACCTCACCCGCGACCTCGACCGCGCCCTCGCGCGCGACCTCGACCGTGATCCCGACTTCGGCCCCGACTTTGGCCGTGCGCTCAGTGAACTTCGCCAAGAACTCCCGGATTCGAAAGACCAAAACTTTCGTGCATGGTGGCGAGATCCGGGTCCCGCCTGGACTAAGCGACTTCGCCAAACGCTAGTAGCTAATCGCGACATCGGTCACGATTGGCAATTGACGCCAGGAGAAAAGTCTCTTATGGACGATTACATCTACGCCAACCGAACGCTGGTTGCCTGCCTTAAAGGCACGCCCGGACTCAAAGAATCCACCAAGCAATGGGTTCTCGACACCCTGCTCTTGCCGGAGACCGAACTCAAAGAGTATCCCCGCCCGTAGGCCGCTCACTCCCGGCAGATGCCACGCTTGCTCGAGCGCACAAACGCGACCAAATGCCGGGCCTGTGGCGTGTCGATCTCCGCTTCAATCCTCGCCAGCGCGTCCGCCAGCCGCAGGCCGCTGCGATAAAGAATCCGGTACGCGTTCTTCAGCGCGCTGACTTCGGCAGGGGTGGCCCCAGAGCGCCGCAGACCGACAAGATTGAGCCCGCAGGCCACCACATCGAACCCGGTGTACAGGAAATAGGGCGGCAGGTCCGAATTCACACGCGTGTTGCCGCCGATCATGGCGAGACATCCGATCTTCGAATACTGATGGATCACCACGCCGCCGCTGACAAACGCCTGGTCCTCAATCTCCACATAGCCGGCCACCAGCGCGGAACTCGCAATGACCGTGTGGTTTCCGATCCGGCAATTGTGGGCGATGTGGCCGGTCGTCATGATGTAGTTGTCGTCGCCAATCTCCGTCACCGATTCCGGCTGCGTGCCGCGTGAGATCGTATAGTGCTCGCGGATCCGGTTGCGGTCCCCGATCCTTAGGTAGCTGCGCTCGCCGCTGAAATTTTTGTCCAGCGGATCGGTGCCCAGCACTGTGCCCGCCGAAATCTCGTTGGCCTCTCCCAGCGTGGTCCAGCGCTTGACGTAAACGTATGGCTCCAGGCGGCAACGTGCGCCGATCGTGACGTCCTGCTCGACGATGCAGAAGTCGGCGATGGTGGTCTGGGGGCCGATGTGGGCGTCCGGGTGGATACGCGCGGTGGGCGCGATGTTGGCGGACGGGTCAACGGGCATAACCGGTATGATAGCGGCTGTGTTGGTACGAGAGATTGCAGAGCGGTTGAACGCCGCATTTGCGGGCGATGGCGGGCGTGAGATTCGGCGCGCGGCGGCGCTCGAATGGGCGGGCGAGGATGAGATCGCGTTTGTGGCGAGCGAGAAGTTCGCGGCGGCGGCGATGGCCGGCCAGGCGGGATGTCTGGTGATGCCACCGGGCTATGACGTGCCGGGGCGGACCGTGATTTTCGCGACGGATCCGCGCGCGGCGTTCGCGCAAGTCATCGGGATACTGCACCCGGCGGAGCGCCCTGCGCCGGGAATTCACCCGACCGCCGTGATTCACCCGGACGCGCACGTGGACGAAACGGCGCACGTCGGACCTTATTGTGTGGTGGGGGCGCGATCCAGGATTGGGGCGGGCTGCGTTCTGCATTCGAGCGTCACCGTCTATCGCGACGTCGCCGTGGGGACCCGCACGATTCTGCACGCGGGCGTGGTGCTGGGCGCGGACGGATTCGGGTTTGTCTGGCGCGGCGATCACTACGAGAACTTCCCGCAGATCGGGCGCGTCGAGATCGGGCAGGATGTCGAAATCGGCGCGCATTCCTGCGTGGACCGGGCGGCGCTGGGCGTGACGTCCATCGGCGACGGCACCAAGCTCGACAATCTGGTGCATATCGGGCACAACTGCCGGATCGGGCGTCATTGCGTGATCGCGGCGCAGACCGGGCTTGCCGGGGGCGTGGTGGTGGAGGACCGGGCCATGATCGGCGGTCAGGTGGGAGTTGGCGACAAGGCGACCATCGAAGCCGGGGCGATTGTGGGCTCCGGGGCGGGCATTCTCACATCGAAGATCGTGCGGGCCGGTGAGCCGGTGTGGGGAACGCCAGCGCGTCCGCTGAAGGAGTACTTGCGGGGGTTGGCGACGCTGGCGCGCTTGAGCAAGCGTCGCGGCCGATGAAAAGAATCGGGCGGTTTCACGCTTGCATTATTGAGGGGATCCACTAGATGAACAGTTTATTGAGTACTGCGGCGGTCATTGCCTTGACGGCCGTTGCGATGGGCACCTGCCGGGCGGGCACGGCGTCAGGCAAGCTGGTGATCGACGGCAAGGTCCACAGTCTGAACCACGCCTACGCGATCGTCGAGAAGGATTCGGACGACAAGACCAAGGAGGTCCTGAAGCTCCTGATCAGCGAGGGGCCAATTTCAGAAGCCGAGGTGCGTAGCGAATCGAAACTGATGCGGCGGTACTTCGATGCGAAGTTTACCTACATCGAGTTCCAGCTCCGCAAGGGCAGCGATTCGAGCTCGCACTTTCTACATTCGGAAGACCTGCAAGGGACGATCAGCGGGTCAAACTCGCCGTCGCTGTTCAAAGTGTCGGGCTGGACGGACGCGCGGATCGCAGGGGACGCCGCGAAGGCGGAGGACGACTTCGGTTCGACGAAGACCAGCTTCACGGTGAAGGTGGACGCGGAAATCTGGAAGCCGGTGGTGGTCGCGCCGCCAACCGCGGCTGAGACGGCGTCGGCGGTCGCGTCGGAGCCTGCCAAAGCGTACGCCGCGTACCTTGTGGCGCTGCGGGCGGGAGACAAGCCGCTGATCAGGAAGGGCGTCGTCGAAGAGAAGGCGAAGATGATGGACACGCCGGAGTTCGCACAGGCGCTGCAGTTCATTCAGAAGATGATGCCGCAGCAGGTGCGGGTGCGGAAGCTGGTGCAGACCTCCACGGAAGAGAACCTCCTGCTGGTGACGGGCCTGGACCGCGGCAAGCAGCAGAAGGGCGAAGTGACGATGGTGAAGGAAGGCGGAGCGTGGAAGGTAAAGAACGAGTCCTGGGGCGGGGACTGGTAGGGGCGATAAGCCCGGAGGGTGTCCAATTCGTCGTCCATCGGGTAGGGGTTCCTCATTTCTATAGCCGGAACCGTTCAGAACCGCTAGACTGACGGGTATGAAAGGACGGTGCGATCATGGCTACGCTTGATTGGTCCGAGTGCCCCCTGGTGGAAGTGATTCCCGGCAAGGTCAGCGGTGCTCCGTTGTTGAAAAACACGCGTTTGCCGGTCGAGGCCATCACGGGGAATTATGACGCGTTCCGCGCCGAAGGCTTATCGCCGGAGGATGCCATAGCTGAAACGCTCGATTGCTACCCGGAAGCCGGTGTCGATGCGATCAAGGCCCTTCTCAGCTACCGCGCCGCGCATCAATTTCAGGCTCAGCCTTGAAGGTTCTCTTGGACGAGGACGTACCGGGCAAGCTGGCCCGGTTGTTGCCCCGGCACGCGATTCATACCGTGGTCAGCATGCGATGGGGCGGCGTCAAAAACGGCGAGTTGCTGGAATTGATCGCGCAAGAGGGTTTCGACGTCTTCCTGACGGGCGACAAGAACATGGAAAACCAGCAGCGGCTGGAAGGCCGCCCCTTTGCCGTGCTGATTATGTCCGCGATCAACTGGCCGGTGGTCCGCCCGCATGTTCAAACCATCGCCAACGCCCTTGACACGGCGCAGCCCGGCACAGTCAGAACGATTGATTGCGGTGTTTTCATCGCGCCTTCGAGACATTAACGGGATGGAATCCTGTCTCCCCCGGTCACCGCTCCGCCGTCAGCCATTTCGGCGGGTCAGGCTCCCAGGCGTCGGGCATTCCTTTGGCGCGAGCCCAGCGGTGGATCCACGAAATGCCTTGCGGTCCCACGTAGGTATCGGGGAGCTGGTATGCCTTGTCCTGGAGCGCCGCTTCGAGCGGGACGATCCGGTAGCCTCGCTTGCGGAACATGTCCAACAAGCGCGGCATCATTACGCCGTTCAGATGGTTGGCGTGGATCAACAGAATCTGCGCCGGCTCGCGGCCGGTCACTTCCAGTGACCGCCTCTCAAAGAACGCCGTTACCTCGTCCATGTAGCGCAGATAATCAGCCGCGATTCGGTCGGCGTGCGCCGTGTCGCCCATGTCCAGCGCCTGCTGGTAGCGCTGCGCGTACAGGTAGTCCGAGTTGTCAATCGTCACTGGTGCGATTGTGTAGCCGAGCCGCTTGAGGATCGCTTCTGAGCCCCGCCGCTTGTCCATGTCGAGCCCGGTGTGCAGGAAGGGATGGCGGAAGTAGCGATACTTGCGCCGCTTGGACTCGGCTAGCGGACGGGTGATGCGCTCGCCCCGGCGGACCTCGTCCTCAAAGCGCTCCAGGGAAATCTGGTTCAGGTCCGGATGGGAATGCGTGTGGTTGCCGAGTTCGGCCCCGGCGTCGAGCCAGAAGGACAACACGGCGCGCAGGTCAGAATCGGAGAGTCCCCTGCGACCCTCGTTGACGAAACCTGTGAAAGGGACGCCTGCGGCTTTGAGCGGTTCAAGGAAGCGGCGGGTGAAGTCTAGGAGCTGGTCGGCCTGCGTGATGGCGCGGGTATCGCCGCCGCGGGGCAGGTCGTCGATTGTGATGGCGATCTGGCGCTGCGCGCTTGTGTTCCTGGCGCAGACCAGACTGAGGATCAGCCAGAGAGCGGCCCGCAGCATCAGGCCCGCTTAGTCCTTGGGATGCTCGGTCGGCGGTGGCACCGGCGTCTCAGGGGATTTGGGAAGCACGAACTCCCTGGTGCCCTTTTTGAACTTGATCAGTTCCTTCTGAACTTCCTGCTGCTGAACTTCCGGGCGGGAGAGCGCCTCCAACTCAGTGCGCTTCTGGTTGGCTTCGGCTTCAAGGTTGGCTACTTCCTCCTGCACGGCGCGCACTTCTTTGAATCGCTCACGCACAGCAAAGAGGCCCTGGGGACCGGCCAGCGTGAAGATGGCGTAAGCGGCGACGATGACGGCGATGAGGACACTCAGGCGATAACGGCTGGGCATTGAGAAAACGGCTTATCTTCAGTTTGTATCATGTCGCCCGCTTTCGCCAAGTGAGAAACGCAGATTTTTTGGCGTCGCCGATGCGGGTAAGCTGTGTGCATGAAGATTATCCTGAGCACCTGCGAGACGCGCGAAGACGCGTTAAGGATCGCGGACCATCTGGTGGCGGGCCGGTTCGCGGCGTGTGTGAACATCCTGCCCGGCGTCACCAGCGTCTATCCGTGGAAGGACAAGATCGAAGAAGCGAGCGAGGTGCTGCTGCTGATCAAGACGGCGGCGGAGAAGGTCGACGAGACCCGCGAAGAGTTGAAACGGGTGCATCCTTATGACATTCCGGAAGTGGTGACGGTGGATGTGGAGCACGCATCACAGGCGTACCGGGACTGGCTGGAAAAGTGGATCTGGCAGAAATGAGCGGCGTCGCATAACATAGACGGATACATGCAAGTCGCACAGGCCATCACCCCCCTACCTTCGAACGCGCCCCCGACACACGCCCGCTACATGGTGATCTTTTTCGCCATCACTCTGGCGATTCTTGCCTACATCGACCGCGTCGCCATTTCGCAAGCGGCCAAACGCATTCAAACGGACCTGGGACTGAACGACCAGGAGATCGGATGGGTGTTCAGCGCGTTTGGCATCGCGTACGCGTTGTTTGAGATTCCAGGTGGATGGCTGGGCGACCTATGGGGTCCGAAGAAAGTTTTAATCCGGATCGTGGTGTGCTGGTCACTGTTCACCGCGCTCACGGGTGCGGCGATGGGCTTTATGTCGATGGTGCTCATCCGGTTCGCGTTTGGCGCGGGCGAGGCGGGATGCTTTCCCAACCTGACAAAAGCGTTCAGCGTCTGGCTGCCACTCGAGGAACGCACCAAGGCGCAAGGCGTGATGTGGACGTTTGCCCGTTGGGGCGGCGCGTTCACTCCGCCGCTCGTGATCCTGGCGTTCACCTATATGGACTGGCGTTGGGCGTTTGTCGCGTTCGGCTTACTGGGTGTTTTTTGGTGCGCGGCGTTCGCCTGGTGGTTCAAGGACAACCCCAAAGACCATCCGTCCGTAAACGCAGCCGAGATGGAGCTCCTCAAGGACGTGGCGCATTTGGGCGGCGGGCACGGCGACGTTCCGTGGAAAAAGCTGGTGGCTTCGCGCAGTGTGCGTCTGCTCTGGATTCAGTACTTCTGCCTTTCGTTCCCCTGGTATTTCTACATCACGTTCCTTCCCAAGTATCTGCAGGAACACAGGAATCTGTCCGAATCGCAAGCAGCCAACTACGCCATCTTTCCTCTGTTGTTCGGTGGGTTTGGCGCACTACTGGCGGGATTTCTCGCGCCCCGGGTTAGCAAGTGGGTGGGCAGCGTGTCGCTCGGACGCCGTTCGTTAGCCGTGGGAGGATTTCTGGGCGCCTCCGTGTTCCTGATCATCTGCATACAGTTGCAGGATCCTCTTTACGCAATGATCGCCATGGGCATGGCCAGCTTCTGCAATGACCTGAGCATGCCGGGCGCATGGAGCTCCTGCATGGACATCGGCGGCAAGTACGCGGGCACCGTTTCAGGGTCGATGAACATGATGGGGAACCTGGCGGGCTTTGCCGCTCCTTTGGTGGGCGGCTACATTCTGCAGAATTACAATCGCGACTACAACATGTTCATCTACGTGATGGCGGGAGTGTATCTGATCGGCGCATCGGTCTGGCCGTTTATCGATCCGGTCACCCCGCTGGAGGCTGACGACCGCCCATCGCCGCCAGCGGCGCTCAAAGAGGAATTCGATTGGGGCGTTAAGGGAAAGAAGCGCTAACTCTCGACGATCTCGACGAGTTCCAGAACGGCGCGGCGCGCCGGTTTCATGAGTGGCAGTCCCGACGCCTTCACCAGCAGCAGCACCATCCGCAGGCTGGCGTTCAGGAGCTTTGCCGTGCGCGTCTGGTCCTCTGACCGGTCGTACATCCAGAACAGAATCAGACTGAGCTGGTACATCCACAGCAGTTTGGGCAGGTGCGGCGCAAGGTCCGCGGCGACTGCCGTCCCGGTTTCCTTCAGCGCGCGGTCATAGTGCGCGATCTCAGCTTCGCGGATCGGGCGCGACGCTTCGGCGAAGGGCGAAAGCGGGTTCGCGGGATCGGCGGCGTGTCCCATGAGCGCTCCCAGAAAGCGGCGATTGGGGGCAAAGTACCGGAACTTGGCGGTAATCAGAGCCTCCAGGCGTGCCTCCAGCTTTTTGCCCGTTTGCGCTTCGTCCAGGAGGGGTGTCAGATCCTGATACGCGCGATCGTAGAAGGCGTGGACGATGGCGTCCTTGGATGCGAAGTAATAGTAGGCGAGTCCAGTGGCGACGCCCGCGCGGGTGGCGATCTCACGCATGCTGGTTTCTGCGAAACCACGCTCGCGAAACAGATCGAGCGCGGTTTCGAGGATCTTTTCCTTGGTTTCAGGGCCCTTCATCGTTCAGCTTCCTTGCCTTGTGATTCAGCGCGCGCATCCGGGAATGCTAACATCGCGCAACCGTTCACCGACTTCATAGTCGGTCTTGAGGCGAAGCCATTTCGAAAGCAGCGTCCGGTTCTGCGAAAGAGTCGCGAAAGCCTGACGCGCCAGCGGCAACAGCGACGGCCCGCTTAGCCGGTAGGACCAGTCGCGATACTCGTCGAGCGCCCAGATGACCATCAGCCAGGCCGCGTTGCCGGTCCACATCTCGCCGGAGTCGGCGGTAACCACCAGGTCGTCGACGCCTTCGAGTTTCGGGACGCAGAGCAACGGCGTAAGCTGCCGCTGGCTGGCGATCCAGCGCGCCATGGCGACGCAGAGTCCACAGCGCGCGTCAAAGTAAACGGTGAGCCGCGTCATTGTGCGTGAACTCCCGGATGCAGATAACCGGTGGGCGGAATCGGGGGCGGCGCGCCCGGGCGGCGGTCAAGCCCGCGCCTTCGCATGCGGCTGAAGACGAGCAAGTTGGCGAAGTGCAGAATGCCCAGGACGATGAGCACGATGCCGACCTTGTCGCTCAGCAGCTCCATGAGAGCGCGCCCGGTGTCGATCTCCTGATACGTCCGCAGTGTGACGACGATCCAGCCAAGGTTGAGCAGGTAGAAGCCGACCACGAGCAGGTGATTTACGGAGTCCGCCAGGACGCTGTTTCCGTCAAAGGCGTCGACGAGAAAGGTGCGGCCGTTCTTGTGCAGGGTTCTGGCCACCCAGGCCGTGATGGCGATGGATATGGCGAGGTAGAGCAGGTAAGTGTGAAGGATGTACATGACAGAGTCGCTTTCCGGCGGCCCGGATTCCCGGATCGCCTTAATTGAACGCGTTCAAGTGAACATGTTCAATTTGAGCTTACGGCCGGTTGATTGACTTGTCAAGAAGTTTTTGAACGCGTTCAAGTCCAATGTCCGCGCGGCGACTACCCCGCAAGGCTCAGCCGAAAACCTCAGCCATTGCTGTCTTTCGATCGCGCTCTTAGTACTGCTGTTATCTTTTCTGATCCCATTCGATTCCTCACAATCAGGTTGCCGGTGGAAGCGATTCCGCCGTCCAACTAGTCCTCCTCGTGGCGGGACATCGTGGGTTTCCCACTGATCTTGCCACGAACATTCTCGGGTTGCGGTGGATCTCTCCCGGTCCACCGCCTTTTTTTGGCCTTCGAAAAGCCGTTCACCAATCATCAAAATAAATTTTCGTGCCCGTAAGTCGCTTCTTGTCAGCGGTTTGCGGAACGCGTCTTGAAACTTTCCGTATCGGCTTGATCCGGATTTCGAACTTCACTTTGTAGACTCGAATCGGGTGAAGGGCTTCGCCAACGCGAGGCCGGCTGTGAGTCGGGTGAAGGGCCTCGTTGGCGCGGGGCCCTTTCGGCATCGAATGAGGGCTCACCTCGTGGGGTACGCAAGGGGAGCGCACCCAGGGGACACGAGGTGTTGGAAGGGCGGAGGCATTGCTTCCGCCCTTCCGATTTTTGGTTTCGCAATGACCGGGTTTCGGACCGCCCAAAAAGCAGCGCAGCTATGGAGCAGATCAAACAGGGCGTTTCGCATTTCAAACTCTGCTGGCTTCGCGAATCGGGGCCCGATCGGCTTCGCGCGGACCTTGGCATTGGCGTTTCAGCGGGGGACCTGCCGCTTGCGTTGATGGGCCTGCTGCCCGAACAGCGTCTCTTTGATATGGACGCGGCACTCAGCGTGGAGCAGATCTCGATCGCACTCAGGTCGTGGGAACGCTTTGCGTCCTCGCCAAACTGGTTTCAAAGGCTACTGACCGTTTTTTTTGGAAGGGCTCGGAACGCGCGGGAATTTGAGACCCTGCGTTCCCGCGTCCGGCTAATGGAGTCGATTGCCGTCCGCATCCGCGCTCTTTCCGATAGGAATCCGCAACCCCACGGAGAAATCGAAGTGCATCTTCCCCAACTGAACCGTTCGACCTGGCCGGCCCGATTCGACATTCTCGGCAACACGGCATTTGTTCGCCGGGGCGGGCGCATCTACCCCCGCAACATTAATCCGGACAGTTTTGACAATGCGGCGAAGCGAGTGGCGTCTTCGATCTATTCGGGATCGCCGAACTACATTTCGCTCGCGCTCGAAGGGACTTGCGACATTGGCCGCCCCTTCATTCACAACCTCAATGGTCACTACCGCACGTCCGTGCCGCGCTTTAGGAACCTGTGTGTCGCGCGCGTTGGCGTGTCCGGCGAGGCGGCCGATTCCTGGCGTCGGCTATCGGTGAGCAACGGAACGGTTTTCAGCCGCTGCATTACGCGGTTTGCGTTCGCACTACAGTCAATGCTGCGCGGATGGGTGCCCGGGCTGTGCCTTGCGGACGACGACTCGTGGAGCAATCGCGACCTGGTGACCGACATGCTCGTTTACTGCGCCACGCCGCCGTTCGCGAACGCGCCGCAACATCTCGCCTACGACGTAATGGATCCCGATCACACGGACCTGATTCGCATGCGCCTGCGACGCAGGATGCCAGGGCTGTGGCAGCGGATGCGGGATCACTGGGTGGCCGAGGAGAACAGCGACCTCGCCGGGCGATTCGCGCCCAGGTTTATGGCCTCGGCAACGGAAGAAGCCATGGACCGGGCGCTGCACCAGAAGCGCTACCGGGGACTCCTGGTGGCTGAGGGCGGGATCGCGCAAGCGGTGGCAAACTTTGTCAGAGCCGCCTCAGAGTGCCCCGGCCCTCGGCGGCTCCCGGCCGTCATCAGGAACTTTGACCAGGTCCTTCGGGTGCACCTGCAAAGACTGGTGCCAAATAAGCCGCAGCGAACCATCGAGTTCCTGCGCACTCTGGTGCTGCTCGAAGCATCCAACTCGTTTCATTGCGGGCTGGGCGGCGAATCTTCGCTCAACGCCCGATTTGAAGACGAACGCGGGAATGTTTATGACAACTCATGCGCGTCGTCAATGCGGCCGGTCATTGAGGAACTCGACGCCGCTGCATAGCCTGATCGTTTATCGCAGCACCCGAACCTTATGGGCCTCGCTGTCGCCAATATAAACAACGCCGCGCCGGTCCGCGAACACACCATGTGGACGGTCCATCGCGCATTCGAGTGGCCTGGTTTCCGTGCCGTTACCGCGAGCACCGGACCCGGCCACCGTGCTGATGATGCCTTTGGGGTTGATGCGCCGGATTGTGTGGTTCTCCGTGTCGGCCAGGTAGAGCGATCCGTCCGGCGCGCAGGAGACGCCTTTGGGACCGTTGAGCCGCGCCTTGCGCGCGTCGCCGCCGTCGCCGGTGTTGCCTTTCTCGCCTGTGCCTGCAAGGTGAACAAGCTTTTGCTCCTTGGGCGAGACACGGTAAATCGCGTTGCCTTCCCGCAGTGCGAGATACATGTTGCCGTTGCGGTCAAAGTCGATGGCGCGCGGTCCGTTGAGCGCCGTCGCCGTTGAAGCGGGCGCGCCGTCGGCCACGGCCTTGCGCTCGCCGTTTCCTATGTACGTCTCTATCAGCCCAGTCTTCAGGTCCATGCGGCGCACGCGGTGATTGCCGATGTCGCAGATCAGCAGGCGGCCCTGCGGGTCGAACGCGATGCTGTGCGGCTGCTTGAGTTGCGCGGACGCGGCCGGACCGCCGTCGCCGCTAAAGCCGGGCTCGCCGGTTCCGGCAATCACGCTCAACTTGCGCGTCTGGCGCTCGAACCGATACACACGATGCCCTTTCATATCGACGAAGTAGAGATCGCCTTTCCGGTCGAACCGGACTTCATAGGGCTCCTGGATGTTCTTCTCGACACTCTGATCGACGACGACACTGAGCTTCCTGGTGACGAAGTCGTAGCGGCTTACCCGATGGTTGTCGATTTCGCAAATGTAGAGCGCGCCGTCGGGGCCCGTGACGAGTCCGTATGGATTGCGGACCTGATCGGTAAGCGTGACGAGTTGCTGGGCGTGGGCCGGGGAAAATCCGCTAAACGCCGCGAGAGCCGCGAGCATCGAGCAAACGCCGGCACGCATGATGCGCGTCAGCCACGGCGACGTCCTCACCGCCGTTCCCGCCAAGGATCGTGATGGACCCTGGTCCGCGGGGAGCCCAGATCGCCGGGTCCGACGCTCGGAAGATCGCCACGACGGGCACGCCGATAGCGGCCGCAAGATGAGTGATTCCGGAATCGTTGCCGGCATAAAGACTCGCTCCCATTAACCAACAGGCTAAGTCATAGAGGCTATCAAAGCGGTGAGCGTTGTCGAGCGGCTCTTCCGGACCTGCAGT
>JBJXFL010000206.1:0-2862 GCA_046155405.1 Bryobacteraceae bacterium
TTCGTCTTGGTCGCCCCAACGGCATCAACCGAGTCCCACCTTTTGAGAAATGACGGTACCGTCGCACATACCTGGCCCGGAACCAATCGGGCCGGGTTGGCCGTAAAGCTTTTGCAAGACGGAACAATTCTACGTTCCGGCGTGATCTCATCGTCTATCTTTCGAAACGGCGCTGGCGCCGGCGGCCATGTCGAAAAGCGAAGCTGGAACGGCGACCTATTGTGGAGTTATTTTATCCCGGATGAAAAATTCCTGCAGCACCATGACGTCGAAGGATTGCCAAACGGAAATATCTTAATTCTCGCTTGGAGGTTCCACACAGCGGAAGAAGCTATCTCCGCCGGGCGCAGGGCTGGGACTTTTCCCGAGCAAGGAATCTGGTCCGACTCCATCCTCGAAGTAAAGCCAACGGGCCCGGACAGCGGCGAGATCGTCTGGCAATGGCACGCCTGGGATCACCTCGTGCAGGATGCCGACAGCACCAAGGCGAATTACGGCGTCGTGGAGGGCAACTACAAACGAATCGACCTGAACTTCACCAGCAACATGGCAAATCCGTCCACCAACCCAGACTGGCTGCATCTGAATAACGTCCGCTACAACGAAAAGCTCGATCAGATCATGGTCAGTTCGCGGCCCTGGAGCGAGGTCTGGATCATCGACCACTCCACAACGCCCGAAGAGGCGGCGTCATCGAAGGGCGGCCGCCAAGGCCACGGCGGCGACCTGCTCTACCGCTGGGGCAACCCGCGTTCCTATCGCCGCGGCGGAGCGGCCGAACAGACACTCATTAATCCACACGACGCGCACTGGATCGCCGACGGTCTGATTGGCGCCGGGCGTATGCTGGTCTTTAACAATGGCACCGGTCGCGGCTACGCTTCAGCCGACGAAGTAGTTCTACCGGTCGATGCCAAAGGCGGTTATCCGCTCGATCCCAGCGGCCGCTTCGGACCCGCTGCGCCCATCTGGACCTTTGGCGAAACCGCCCCGCCTCCGTTCACCTCGCCGACCGGCAGCAGCGCGCAACGGTTGCCAAACGGCAATACGCTGATCTGCGTCTCCAACGCCAACCGCATCGTGGAAGTAACCCCCGAGAAGGAAATCGTCTGGGATGTAAACTTGGGCGCTGGCAGCGCGGGCGGTTACACCTTTCGCGCGACGCGCCTGTTTCCCGAATCGGCCGAATTGCACACAACCGCGCTCGCTGCACCCGCTCCGGAGATCCGGCATGCCGCCTCGCTCCGCCCATCGTCCGGCGCGGCCGGGGGCCTCATCCTCGCCAGTGGCACCGGTTTCCCCATGTCGCCGGCGGAGGCGACGATCGTCGATGCGAGCGGCGCTTCCTTCAAGCTACAGGCCGCCAACGCCAGCGCCGGCAGCCTGACCATCCAAATTCCCGCCGCCGCTACGCCAGGCCCCGCGCGGCTAAAAATCCCCGCCGCCAACGGCACGACCCAATCCCGCGACTTCCGCATCAACGCAAGCGAGCCCGGCCTGTTCGCAATCAACGGTGACGGCGAGGGCCCCGGCGCCATCAGCGCCCTCATCGACGGGCAGCAGCCGATGCTCGCCTACACCTTCGACAACTCGTCGAATCGCTACGTTGCTGCCGAAATTCCGCTCAAAGGCGATGTGTACCTCTCCGTCTTCGGCACAGGACTCGGCACTGCGAGAATGCCGCTGGCCGTAGTGATCGGCGGTACGCCGATTCCCGTCACCGCGGTCGCCCAGTCGGCGCAATTTCCCGGCGTGGACCAAATTAACGTCGGCCCGGTGCCCCGCGCTCTGGCTGGGAAACGAAATCTTCCAGTGGTGTTGTCGGCCGGTGAAGCGGTTTCGAACGCGGTAGTCGTCAGTTTCCAATAATCGCTGACAAGTTTCGCTCGCCGATCCCGCTACTTAAGGGTAGAGAGAAAATGAAACTCGCCACCGCTATCATTGGCACAGCCACCGCCTTCGCCGCCTCCGGAATCTTCGAGATCGACGGCAAGAAGTTCGAACTCACCAACGTCTACGCCCGCAAGGCCCCCAGCACGTTTGAAAAGAACGAAGAGTCGCTCTACATTCTTGCCGTCGACCGCGCTCTGCCTCTCGACGTCCGCACCGACGATGGCGCCGTCCGCGGCATGGTATGGGACGACAAGCTCAACGGCATCGAACTGGAGATCAAAGGCGACAGCGTCTCCTGGATGCTCAAGACCTCCGCCGCGGGCGGCAGCGTCTCCGGCTCGCGCTCGCCCAATCCCTACAAGTTGCAAGTCACCGCAACCCGCGTGAAAGGCCGCGTCGAGATGAACGAACGCGAAAGCAGCCATACCAAGTACTACGTAGCCTTCGACGTCGACGCCGCCATCGAACGCTTCGTCGAACCGCCCCCGCCGTCCGCGGCCGACACCGCCGCCGCGCAAGGCCACGCCGCCACCAAAGCCTACTTCGCCTTCCAAGCCGCGCTGATGAAGGGCGACAAAGCCACAATGATCAAACTCATCGACCCCGAGAAGGCCAAAATGATGGACACGCCCGAATTCCCCGCGATGATCAAATTCATCCAGGAGATGCAGGCAAAGAACATCAAAGTCCTGAAGGTTGCCGAGAAAGATGACGCGGCAACGCTTACCGTCGTCGGCGACGCGGGCAAGCAGAAGGGCACGGCGACGATGGCCCGCCAGAACGGCCAGTGGATCCTGATGAAGGAAAGCTGGCAAAACGCAAAATAGCGCTACGCCAAAACCTCCTTGACGACGTTACCGTGCACATCGGTCAGCCGCATGTCGCGTCCGCTATAGCGGAATGTCAGCCGTTTGTGATCGATACCGAGTAGATGCAGGATCGTCGCGTGCAGGTCGTGAACGTGCACTT
>JBJXFL010000217.1:0-3656 GCA_046155405.1 Bryobacteraceae bacterium
AGTGCACCCCGGCGGCCCGCCGTTGGATCCCGATAGCGGCGGAATGATTCATTTATTGTTGCCGCGCGGCATCAACTCTTCAATCTCCGGTGCCAACGCCAGGGTTGGCGCGCCCAACGAACCGCTCGAGGACGCGCTATTGGAAGCTCTTTCTTGTCCATTCAAGGAACTGGCATCGCACGTTGCCAGTTCGATACTTGGAGCGGCTACCATGGGCGCGGGGGCCTGCCTGACACCGTTGGTTCGAGAAGCGTTCACTGTTCGGCGGGCGGGAGATATGTGCGATGCGGTTGAATACCCGCTCATTAACGCTTCCTCTAGCCAATGCCTCGCGGACGAGATCGCCGGCGCGGGGTCTCTGTACTCCATGTCCGGTTTGCGGACGCACAGATTCGTATCGCGAGTATGGAAACCGGTCGACCCGCAACTCGGCAGGAGTATCATCAACATTCACGTTGCTCAGAGTCCGGCTCAACTACTCGATCAGATCAAGCAACACGGATTCACGATCTACATGAATACTCCCCGTGCCGACTGGTTGCTGGATGCGTACCGATGACGGCGAAAAGCCGCCCGAATCGACGATCAATCGTGGAGTGTTAGGGCCGGTTTGAAAGTGAGCCATTTCTGCCGGGATTTTTGAGCCAGTGGCTCAGTTTTGCGTTGAGCGGGCGCAGGCTGGTGCCCGCTACGGAGATGCTCGTGCGGTGGCCATAGTCAGGGTTTGGGCAGCCGTGGAGCCGCCAAGGGGTTACATATCGCTACCCTCCGCGCGATCGGTGGGCTCATCAAATGAGGTCCGCGTGGGATGCTTGGCGTCGGGCTTGATCGAGTCCACGACGAGATACAACCGGTCGGCGCTGTTGACCTTGCCGGCGACGCAGTAATAGAGTCCATTCTGGACGTCGCGGCCGGCGTTTGAAAAGTCGTGCAACCGGTAGACTCGACGAGTGGAATCGTCGCGCATCACGAGCACCGAGTATCGGCCGTTGCGGCCCTGGTAGCGGTGAAGCAGGATGAGATGATTGGCGCTGAAATTGAACATAGAGACCGATGGGCTGAAAACCGAAACGGGAACCACGTTTCCTCGGGCTGTCCTTTCAGCAAGGACGTCGAGGAACATGGTTCCCGCCTGTGGCAGCGCCGATGTGGAGTTACCCGGCGGACTCCTCCGGAACGGGATATCGTCACAGCGCGGCGCCTGGCTCTTAGAAAATGAAGACTACTCCAACGGCGGCTGAAGCCGGTTCTTGAGGCCGCGCATGCTCGGTCCGCCGAGCAGAAACACCTCGGAGTTGTCGACCAGCCGGTCGGCGATCGCCGTGGCAATGGTGGTGTTGTGAAGAATGTTGCCCCAGTCGGAAAACGCTGTGTTGGTTGTAATCATCGTGCTTCTCCGCCGCGCATGCCGCGACGAAATCACCTGGTAGAAGAGATTCGACGTCTGCTGATCGAGCGCCAGGTAGCCGAGCTCGTCACAGACCAAAAGCTCCGGCTCGGTATAGATCCGAAGCTTCCGCACCAGCGAGTGATCGGCCTGCGAGGCGTTCAGTTGATTGAGCATGTCCATGGCGGAAGTGAACAGCACGCGGCGGTTTGCCTGACAGGCACGCCAGCCGATGATCTGGGCCAGCAGTGTCTTGCCCACACCGGGATTGCCGATGATGACGATGTTGGTTCCTTGCCGCAGAAAGTCGAGATCGAGTAAGCGAAGGATCCGTTGTTTGGCCTGTTGACGGCTCTTGTCGTGGGAGAAACGAAAACTATCAATGGTCTGGCGGGCGGCGATCCGGGCGGAGCGGAATCGCCTTTCGATAGCGCGGTCCTGCCGGGCGCTCAGTTCGATGTCGGTGAGCCATTCGAGCACCGTCGCGGGCGACCAGTTTTTCTGGGCCGCCTCGGTAAGCGCTTGTTCGACATGCTTGGACATCGTGGTCAAGGCGAGCTGTTGGAGTTTGGCGTCCAACGTGGAAATCGTCTTGCGTGGTTCGGGATTCATGACTGTACCTTTTCGTCCGGATGGGATGGGTTCTCGATGTTGGCGGAGGGAAGCAGCAGTGCATCGTAGGCGATCAGCGAGAGCGGATCGGGGATGAGATCGAGCAGCGGCCGCTGTTTGAGCGCCAGCGGTGGCTGCGCGCGGCGGGGCGCCAGGGTCTGCCGCACAATGTTGGCGACATAGTCGGCGCCGAAGGCCTTTGCATCGAGCGCGCGGCGCACGGCCGGCCGCACGGTCTCCGGACCGTAATCGCGCGTCAGCGCAAGCAGTTCCTGGATTTGGCGGTGCAGCGCGCGATTGCCGGTATCGGCGATGCCACGCAGAAACTCTTCCACGTCATCGCCGATGAGCTGAATCAGCCGCTGTTGGGCGGCGCTCTTTGCCACCGCCGGCAAGCGCGCCAGCAAAGCGTGGTGGAAGCGGTCGGCGCCGATCGTCAGCCCGCGGCTGAAGCAACGCGGATAGCAAGCCAGTTCCCGCTCCTGGTCATAGAGCGTGACCGTGGCCGAATCCGCTTTGACGGTAATGCGGCGGCCCACGACAGAAGGCGGCGCGCAATACCGGTTGCCGTCGAACCATAGCCGCAGATCCTTGTGCACCATCGGCGTGGCGACATCGCGGCAGTCGGCGTCGATTTCCGGAAGAGAGCGCAGGCAATCGGGACGGAACCGGTCGCGGGGCGTTTGCCGGGTTTCGGAATGAGCGCGGATGTTGGCGGTGTCGTCAAGCCATTCGCGGACCTGGCGGTTGACATCGTGCAAATCGAGGAAGGTCCGCAGCGGCCAGAAGTTTTGCCGCAGATAGCCGATGGCGCGCTCGACTTTGCCTTTCTCCCAGCCCGCCGCCACATGACAGGCGCGCGGCAGGAACCGGTACCGTTTGGCGAATGCGAATAGACGGGGGTTGAAGCGAATGAGATTGCCATCGCGTTCAGCGACGGCCGAGGCGAGATTGTCAAACCAGATCTCGCGCGGCACACCGGAGAAGAAGCGGAACGCATTCACGTGACAGCGCAGGAAGGTTTCCAGCGTCTGGCTGTGCGTGAACTCGACGTAGAGCATCCGGCTGTGGCAATCGACCATGCAGTAGGCGTAGAGTTTGCGCTTCTGATCGCCTTGGTAGGCGAGCGAATCGAAGTGGGCCCAATCGACGTCGAATCGTTCGCCGGGCGCCGGTTCCAGCCGCGCGAAAGCGCGTTGCGGTTTGGATGCCGAGCGTATGGTTTGCAGGTAGTCCTTGACGGTGGTGAAGCCGCCGTCAAAGCCGGTTGTCCGCCGCAGTTGCTGAAAGATCAACCGGGCGGAAAGTTTGCCGTCCCGCTCAAGCCACTCGCCGATGATGGACTTGAAGGGGTCGAGTTTGCTGGGCCGGTTGGCCGCCGCGCGAAGGGGCGGGCTTGCCTGGTTCGCCAGCGGTACCGGCGGCGCTTGACTGTCGAGCGAATCGAGATAGGAAGCTACCGTGTTGCGGCTCACCCGGAGGTGGCGCGCGATGCGCCGCGCCGGCCATCCGGCGAGGTGGAGTTCGTGGATTTGGGAGATCTGGCTGTTGTCGAGCATGTCCCGTTATAGGGCCGAAACGGCGCGAAAAAGCTAAGTTGTTGTTGTCAAGACGCCGCCCGCGGCGAACGGGCGGCCTCAAGCGTTTGATAAATCAA
>JBJXFL010000146.1:0-3078 GCA_046155405.1 Bryobacteraceae bacterium
TCGAGATTCGGCGTCCGCGCTTGTGGATGGCCGCCGAGACAGCCCACCCAGTCATTCAAATCGTCGACAGCGATCATCAGGAGGTTGGGCCTGGCGACGGCGGCCGTGGCTGCAGCGCCCAGACCCAGGGCCGCAAAGCGCCGGCGCGTAAGCATAGATTATTACTCTACGCTAATGCGGACGGTCTTGCCGCGCACCGTGCCAACCGATAGCGCCATCTCCCGCTGGCCGCTGCGGACCGAGGGAGGCACGCGGATGTTGACTTGATAGACGCCGGCGAAAGCTGGGGCCAAGCCGGCGAAGATGACTTCAGCTTGCACGCCATCGATCAGGACCGAAGGCGCGCTGCGGGCGCGGGCCAGCGGGTTACTGGGGCCGCCGTTTCCATTCCCGGGGTTGGCGTCGACCGGGCCGAGCCCCGTCGCGTAAAAGTAGACTAACTCGCCGGGCCGCATTGGCCTTTGCGGGGTGACCAACGTATTGTCGCCACTCCGCACGATCACGGCTTCCCCGCCCGTGCCTTCGAAGATGGCGGGCTGCAGGTCCATAACTGGCACGTCAACCTCCGGGCTGGCTTTGCCGTCGCGCACGACGGACACGCGGGCCACCGGGCCCTCGGTTTCCCACGGCGTCTGGAAGTTCACCTGTTCCAGCCCATTGATGTTGGCTACCGCAAACAACGGTGCTTCGCGCGAGTTGACCATGACCTTGACCCCTTCTAACTCGCGCGGCAGCGGCAGGGCGCGCGCGGCCGTGATACCCGGCAGGCTGCGGACGCCACTTACAAAGAGGGCGGCGGCGGAGCCCGGAGTCAGGCCGGCTTCAAAGCTGGCGGCATTAGTCACCGACCGCGCAGTGAAATTCGGAGGCCCGATTGATTCGATCCGGAAAATCTCGCCCCGCCCGTGGTGAGCGACATACAACTCTCCGGCTTCGTCCTCGCCGAAGGTGGAGATGTTGAGGTCGCTATCAAGCAGCAAGCGGTTCTCAAACCGTGTCCCCTGCTTGCGGATGCCCCAGATCCGGCCTGACGCGTAGTCACCATAAACATAGGTTCCTCGCAAGGATGGGAAGCTGACGCCGCGATAGACGTACCCGCCGGTCACGGACACATCTCCCTGTCCGCGCGTGTACTCGAGCACCGGCGCGGTCAGGCCGTTGCGATCGCAGTTCTGAGGGGGATTGAAGCAGGAGGCGCCCTCCATGACGCGCCATCCGTAGTTCTCTCCGCCTTTGCTGAGGTTGGATTGGAGATTGATCTCCTCGACCCGGTTTTGCCCGACGTCACCGATCCACAACTCGCCGGTCTCGCGGTCAAACGAATAGCGCCATGGATTGCGCAGACCCAACGCCCAGATTTCCGGACGGCGGCGAGCGTCACCGGCGAACGGGTTCGAGGGCGGCACGGCGTAGGGAGTACGTCCGGACTCGGTGTCGATACGCAGCATTTTGCCCAGCCAGGTCTCGAAGTTCTGAGAGTTGTTCTGGGGGTCGCCGCCACTGCCTCCGTCCCCGAAACCGATATAGAGAAAGCCGTCGGGTCCAAACGCCAAGTCGCCGCCGTTGTGGTTGCTGAACGGCTGGGCCTGGGTGAGAATCACTTCCTCCGAATCGGCGTCGGCCAGATCCGCGTTGGCGCTCAGGCGGTAGCGCGCCACCACGCTGGTGTTACAGGCTGGGTTGGTGTAGTTGACATAGAAATAGCGCTTCTGCGAGTAACCGGGCGGGAAGGCGAGGCCAAGCAGGCCACACTCGCCGCTAGCGCGCGTCTTGCCCCGGATGTCGAGAAACGGCGTCGCGGCCAAGGCTCCGTTCCGGGAAAAGCGGATCAAGCCGTTTTGCTGAACGAAGAACAGCCGGCCCGAGCCGTCGAGTGGGGACTGGATCGAGATCGGATTGGACAACCCGCTTGCGACCCGCACCAACCGCACTTCCGGGTCTTGCGCGACCGCGGCAACGCCAAGCAAAAGGGCGAACAGGACCAACTTTCGCATATACTCATTGGACCATGAGGCGTTGTCTTTTTTCACTCGTTATTGCTGGTTTGGCTTGGACTGCTGAACGTCCCGTTCCGCCTCCCGGAGTGGCTGTTCCCGCCGCCGATCGGGCGCAACTCGAGGCTAGCCTGGGACGGTTGAACACCAGTATCGCCGAATTGAAAAAGAAGCACGGATCGCGATCGATGCTGGTGGCCGACGTGCTGATCTTCCATGAAGCGGTGCGCTACGCTCTCCAGTACAACGAATTCCTGAAGGCTGACGAAATCCCGCGGGCTAAGGAATTGCTGCGCATCGGACAGGAACGGGCCGACTATCTGCAGGAAGGGCGCGCACCCTGGGCCGTGCAATCCGGACTCGTCGTGCGCGGGTACTTCTCCAAGCTTGACGACAGCGTGCAGCCGTATGGACTGGTGGTGCCGTCCAACTGGTCTCCCGGTTCGGCTCATCGCTGGCGCCTTGACACGTGGTTCCATGGCCGCAGCGAGACCCTCACCGAATTGAACTTCCTGCAGGATCGTATCACCAACGCCGGGCAATTCACGCCGCCCGACACGATCGTGCTGCATCTTTACGGTCGCTATTGCAACGCCAATAAGTTTGCCGGCGAGGTGGATCTGTTTGAGGCGCTCGATTCGGTACGCGCGCAGTACCGCATTGATCCCAATCGCATCGCTGTCCGCGGCTTTTCAATGGGCGGAGCCGCCGCCTGGCACATCGGCGCGCATCATCCCGGCTTGTGGGCTGCCGTCTCGCCGGGCGCGGGCTTCAGTGAGTCCGCCGAATTTCTGGACATCTTCAAAAGCGAGCCCGTCAAACCTACCTGGTGGGAGCAGAAACTCTGGCGCCTCTACGACGCCACCGTCTATGCGGCCAATTTCGCCAACCTGCCGCTGGTTGCCTACTCTGGGGAGAAGGATCGCCAGATGCAAGCGGCCCTGGTGATGGAACGGGAACTGGCCAAGGAAGGCATGCGGATGAAGCACATCATCGGGCCCGATACGCCGCACCGCTACCATCCTGAATCGAAGATCCTGATTGACGACGCGATGAACGCGATTGTCGGGCGCGGGCGCGATCC
>JBJXFL010000244.1:0-29046 GCA_046155405.1 Bryobacteraceae bacterium
CATCGGCGGCCCCCCCCCCCCCGGCCAAAAAAGAGGTATCTTCCAGATCAACGCCCTTATCCCCTTCACCGCCCTCTTCGGCCAGCAACAAATCGACCTCACCATCGCCAGCCCGCCCGCGTTCGCAGCCGCCCCGTAATGATTCACATGCGATGACGCTCGGCCGCTTATATCCCATTTGGGTTTGTTCGACAACTACCATGTTCGCGTCCGTATTCGCCGATTGCCCCAGTGCATCGGCCGCAATTCGCGTCCTTGCTTGCCTAAGCAGACCGGACTTTTGAGCCGACTGACACCAAATGGTCGGGAACTCGACCTTCGCCGTTAGTACGCGCGCCGCCGAAAGCGATACGCATTGTCGCTGTATCGCAATCTGCCATCCGCATTTGTCGGTATGACCGAAGAGCTACCCCTGCTTTTCATCGAACTGATTAGTCAGCGTCGTCGAAAGCCTAACGAGGCGGGCGGGTCTTCGTCAACCCGCGGCCTCGTTGTAATCTATCTTTCGGACTGGTATACAGTAGTAACGTTCGGTGAATACCAGCACCGGGAAGTCAGGCAGTTTCTAAGTTCACAAAAAATCCCTCTATGTCGGTTTTGCAAGAAATACTAAGTTGGGCGAATGGACTGCCGCCTTGGCAAAGCGATGCCGTAGCACGTTTGCTTACTAGGCGGACACTCACGACTAAGGATGTCGAGGATCTGTATGCGCTTTTGAAAACAGCGCACGGTATCTCCGATCCCAAGGGCCGGACACCCAAGCCTCTCTCCGCCGACGAGATTCCAGTCCACTCGGATGCACGCGCACACGTGGAACTGCATGCCATCAAGACCATGCGAAATGTGAATGCGATCGCCGAAAACCAACGCTTGGAGTTCGAACCATCCGGACTTACGGTCATCTACGGTGATAACGGTTCCGGCAAGTCGGGCTACTCCCGCGTATTGAAGCGGGCCTGTCGGGCCCGCGACCAAGCCGAACTGATCCACCCGAATGCAAACCTTCCATCGCGCAAGACTGTCAACGCAGAAGCGGCTTTTGAAATTGCCGTGAATGGTGAGGTACGGGAAGTGCATTGGACCAACGGCTTGGCCGCGCCATCGGAGCTCTCGACTCTAACCGTCTTCGATTCCCGCTGTGCGACACACTACCTTTCGCATGAGGATGATTTTTCATACGTGCCTTACGGATTGAGCGTCTTTGAAGGCTTGGCCGGTGTTTGCAGCCAGTTCAAGGGGATGCTCGAAGACGAACAACGGACTAACACGGTCGATTTTGCGATCTTCGTCCCACTGCGGGGTAGCACTGCTGTCGGCAACCTGATCGACAACCTGTCCGCAAAAACAACGGAAGCGCAGATCGACCGGCTGGCCGTCCTCTCGGACGACGAACGCACTACACATATACGTCTGGAAAAAAGCCTCAGGGAATCGAATCCGGCCGAGAGGGCCAGACAAGTTCGCGTACTGGCCACGCGGATTGAGAACCTTGCGACTACCGTCGCGGATAAAACCGCAGTCGTCGGCGCGGAATCATTAAAGAAGCTCCAGAACCTGGCCGACGAGTTTCGAATAGCTCAGAATGCGTCGGCTTTGGCCGCAATGCAATTCAAAGAGGACCAGCGACTCCTTCCAGGTACCGGCGGCGAAGCGTGGCGCGCCTTATTTGAATCCGCTCGCAATTTCGCTCTGGAATCGCATCCTGGTCAGCCGTTTCCCACACTCGGTGACCAAGCCCAGTGTCCGCTTTGCCAACAGCCCCTCGCGGACGGCGCTACGCGGCTCGTGCAGTTTGAGGCGTTCGTCCAGCGGGATGCGGAAAAGACAGCACAACGACTGCGCGCCGCATTACTCGCTGCTTATAGTCCGTTTATCGCGCAAAGCATGGCCTTAGGCCTGGACGACGTCACTTTCGCTGAAATCGAGCGTTTGGACCCGCAACTCGCTATTGACACGCGGTCCTATGAGACCGCACTCACGGCGCGCCAACTAACCGTGAAAGAAGCCGTAGCATCCCACAAATGGGCCTGGCTGGAAACGGAACCACAACCCAACAATCCAGCATCACGGCTCCAGGTCCTCAGCGACCATCTGAATGCCGAGGCCGAAACCTTGGAAAAGGCGGCCGACGAAAAAGTTCGGGCGGAATTGGAATCCAAGAACAACGAGCTCAGGGCGCGCCTTCAACTGTCTCAAATGAGAGAGGCCGTGTCCGCGGCAGTCACCAAGTTGCAGCGCCTGGAAACGCTCACAAAGTGCCTGTCAGCCATCAAAACCAAGGGCATTTCTACCAAAGCTTCCGAAATGGCGGAAAGAGTCGTTTCCGCCGAACTAGCCGATGCCCTAAATCGTGAGTTCAAGTTCCTCGCTGTGCATACTCTCCAGGTGTCTCTCAAGAGCAAAGCGGACAAGGGCAAAGCGCTACACAAGTTGCGCTTGGAACTGGATCCGCCACGCAATCCACTCGAAATATTGAGTGAAGGCGAGCAGCGCGCGATTGCGATCGGTTCATTTCTCGCCGAAGTCGGACTGAGCGGCCACGCCGGCGGAATTATCCTGGACGATCCAGTTTCTTCGCTCGATCATCGAAGGCGCGAAAAACTGGCGGATCGTTTAGCGGCTGAGGCGGGGAGGCGTCAAGTTATTATATTCACCCACGACATTTACTACCTCTGCTTGTTGATCGAGAGTGCTGAGAGACGAGGAATAAAAATCAAGACGCAAAGCTTGACGCGAACACAAAATGGTTGCGGCGTCGCCGATTCGGAACTCCCATTCGAAGGACTCAAGACCAGCGCTCGCATTGGATTCTTGCGCAGCCAACACCAAATGATCGGAAAGTTATTCAAACAAGGTGCGGAGATGGAGCATCGACGGCAGACTATCGATGCATATGTCAAGCTTCGAATGGCTTGGGAACGGGCAGTCGAGGAGATCCTGTTCAAGAGTGTCATTCTCCGTTTCCGGAAGGGAGTCGAAACGAATCGCCTGGCTGAGGTTTCAGTCGAGGATAGCGACTATGCCGCAATATCAGACGGGATGACGAAGTGTTCGAACTACGCCCACGACAAGGCGCTCGAAGTCGGCATTTCTGTCCCTGATCCAGACGAACTTCTCGCAGATATTACCGCGCTCGAAACATGGAGAAACGCCGTCGACCAGCGAGGAAAGGTATTGCAGAAGAAACGAAAGGCAAGCTTCTTCACGGCCAAAGGCAGCTAATAGAGAAAAACTTGGCAGCACTAATAATTTTCGGTCGTGTGCGGGGGGAATCATCGGCCGGTTTCATGTACTTCTCCTGGATGAATTGCGCAAAGCCCCAACTTTCAAGCCAAAGCTCGGAACAGTTCTAAACGCCGCAAAGACCGGTTCGCGGCGATCAACAGAGCCCGCCCTCTTGGACAGCAGTGATATTATGGAGCAATCCGAAAGGCTGCCGCTCAGATTATAACTCATTGCCAAGAAGGCTATGTGACTGTTGTGGACTGGTGAGGCCCGCTGCGGCGGTGATGGGCATGATGGCTGCCGAATCGGGTTCACAGGGAGCCGGATCGCTCCCGGCCCCTTAGCTGATTATTCGACTAACGCGAAGGGATCACTTAGGTGTCACATGGATCAGGGCGCCGGGATTGGCGTCTTCCAGCATCCACAGCGACCCGTCGGGGCCTTGTTCCACATCGCGGATGCGTTTTCCGACATCCCAGCGCTCGGCGGTCTTGGCTCCGCCTTTACCGTCGAAGATGATGCGATTGAGCGTCATAGTCGCCAGGCCGCTGATGAAGCCGCTGCCGTCCCATTGCGGGAACGCCTTGCCGCCGCGGTAGAACATCAGGTTGCGCGGCGCGATCACCGGCGTCCAATAGAGAACCGGCTTCGTAAACTCGGGCCGAGCGTCGTGACTGGGAATGGGCACCTCGTTATAGTTCTTGCCAAAGGAGACGACCGGCCATCCGTAATTCTTGCCCTTCTCGATCAGATTCAACTCGTCGCCGCCGCGCGGGCCATGTTCAACCTCCCATAATTCGCCGGTGGGCGAAAGCGCCAAGCCATAGGGTGCGCGCAAGCCGCTAGCCCAGGTTTCCGCGGGCGTCAGGTTGGGGCCAGGAAAGGTATAGGTGCTCACCGGCTTCGCTGTCTTGGCGACTTCGGTGTCGCGTGGCGGATCGATTAGAGGAATGGTGGCGGCACCGGTTTTGCCGAAGTTTGGGTTGCCGGGGACGGGTTTGCCGTCCAGCGTCAGACGCAGGATCTTGCCGGCGGGCTGGTCTGGATCCTGGGCCGGGGTCATGCGCTGGCGGTCGCCAACCGACATGTACAGATACTGGCCGTCGGGCGAGAATACCACTTGCCCACCCGCCTGGCCGCCCTTGCCCCTGGGCATCTGGCGCCACAGCACGGTCAAATTTTCCAGTCTGGGCACACGCCCGGTGATCAGCTTGGCGCGGGCCAACACCTGGCCCCCGCCGTAGTCGCCCGGCTCTATATAGGTGAGATAGATACTCTGGTCGGTGGCGTGGTGGGGCGAGACGAAGACGCCCAGCATGCCGTTCTGGCCCTGCCAATAGACGGCGGGCGAACCGCTCAAATGCGCGATCTTTTCTCCCTGCGGGGATACCAGCCAAATGGGACCGATCTTTTCGGTCACCAACATGTGGCCATCCGGCAGGAAGGCCATCCGCCAGGGCAGTGAAAAGGTGGCCGCCGTGGTCATATTAAAGGGTAGGGTGGCTTCGGGTTTCTGTTCGCCCACATTGACCTGGGCCCAGACCGCCGCCGAGGCTAAGGTGAGAAGCGGTGCCGCTTTCGCTAATTTCATCGTCGTTTCTCCTTGTTTCAATCCGAATTCGGCCCGAAGTAACCCATTAGGGTTTCGCGGCTTTCTTGAGCGCGACGGCGTTCATGCAGTAGCGTAGGCCACTCGGTTCCGGGCCGTCCGGAAAAACATGGCCGAGATGCGCCTCACATGCATTGCAGATGGTCTCGACTCGCTTTAGAAAGGCTGGTCCGTCGAAACGGTAGGCAATTGCGTTCGCCTTGATCGGCTGCGTGAATGACGGCCACCCGGTTCGCGACTCAAACTTGTCATTTGAATCGAACAGAAGAGTATCGCAGCAAAGGCAAGAATAGAGCCCTGGCTCAAACAGGCTGCACATTTCTGAGCTGAAGGCGCGTTCGGTGGCCGCCTGGCGAGTGACCCGATACTGCTCATCGGTCAACTGGCGCCGCCATTCTGCTTCCGTCTTGACGACCCTGTGGGCGGGAGCGGGATTACCATTGCTGGCGAGATTCAAAACGCCGGGCCATTTGACCATCTTCCTGAATTCTAACCCGCTTGACGCCCCATCGCGGGCGCGAGGGATCCTCATGGTCCGTGAATAGCCCCCTTGCTCCACAAAAATGCGCGGAAGCTTCAAACTCATCCGCTGTTTTAGCGTACCCCGGATTTGCCCAGTGCGAACTTTTTAAGAATTATATTTCCCCTATTATCAACAACTTCAAATTTCAAAACATCGAACACCCCTTCCCGCCATGATAGTGTGAACTTGGGATCGAAATACCGTCCCCACTAAAAGGCCCTCCGCCAATCCGGAGGGCCTTTACTTTTTCCGAAACCAAAAAGGAGCAAACATGTCCAAGCCTCACGCCGCCGTCCTCCGCAATGAGGACCGGCCGGCCAATCACGCCGTACTCGACGAATTGATCGCAATCTACCGGCCCCAAAACCGGATCGCCGCCTCCGTCGTCACGGGTATTGCCAACGCGCGCTCGCAGGTCGAGCGCCTCAACCATTGCCTCGCCATGCAATGGAATAGCGTCAACACCCCCGCCCCCAAACTCGCCGAAATCGAATCCATTGCCCGCGTTTCGCAGGCGCTCAATCGCCAAATCGACCAACTCGAACTCCGCATCGCCCGCTTTGAGCGCCGCCTCAAGTTCCTTCATGCCAGCCACAATGTTCACGCTACCGCCGAACGTACGACGCCATCACCGGTTGGGTTGCGGCTCCCGAACCGCGAAATCGCTCCTCGAAAAGCGGCCTGAAAGGAAAACTATGCCACGCCCATTCTTCACATGCTCGTGTGCCGGGGACGCCGCTTCTAGTCCCTGCCCGGACGAGTCGCCGCGCGAGGCCGGTTCGAAACACGCGTGTTTCGCCGGATTTCGTCGAATTCGCGTTTGGTGGCGCCGGCGTCAGTCAATTGCTTCTCGGCGGCTGGGTCAAGCGAAAATGCCGCGCCCCTCCGGTAGATGCGATTGACCAATTCGGGACCGCTCCCGTACTTAACAAGATCGGCGACCAGATATTCGAGCGAATATGGTCTGGCGGTCCAACAATAAACCGCCTGATACTTGGCCGCTCCAGGTTTGTCGTCTTCAATGATAAGGCGGCTGGCGAAGTAGCCGCGCTCGTCGGCCTCGTCCTCTACGTCGTACCAGTTACAAAGCTTCTCGTGTTTATCTCGGGACCGGTCGGCTTTGCCCCGGTCGCAAAGGGGATCGCCCGGACATAGGAACGCCTTACCGCGCGGCTTGACCGGAAGTTCAATCCATTGTTCGATGCGATCAGGGCTTAACTTGGGAATGGGAGAATCGAATTCGATACGATCAAATCGCACGTCGGCGCCGCAGGCGACATTGTAAAAGACACGGTCGTGTTTAAGGGCGATCACCACGCTTCCGTCCACCGTCAAGTCCAGCGTGACCCGGCCCGATGCGGCGTTAGGGTCGTAGGCATAAGGGGCCGGCCGCATAAGGCCCGGCTCACGCCACTCCTGTAACTCGAAGCGGGGTTTTCTAGGAGGAATGGGGGGCCAGAGGAGCGCGATCGCCATATCGGCGGCAAAGGCATTCCGTCGGCCAAGGGAATTCCTGAGCAGCCCTTCCGATTCCAAGGAGTAGGGAAGTTGGAGGCCCCGGGTACGGATGACCCCCGCAAGTTCGCGAAGGGCCGGTCCGGCGGGATCCAGCAGCATCGGTTTAATACGTTCCAGCGCGAAATTATCGGCTGCGCTCTGTAGAATCTGGCGGACCGAATCCTCGGGGCGGCTATCCGCGGCCATCGTCCGGAGCGCCGCGTTACTCTCCGGAGTAAGTTGGAACGCGACCCAGCGGCTCCTGATCTGCTGCACAATCTCTTCGACGGGGCGGGACGCTTCAGGCAATCGCATCCAGGTTTCGAGTTCGCCCAAAGTTATCGGCTCGGGTGTATTCTGGGCGCTTGCGAACCACGATAGGAATACCGTGGCCGTTAAAATCGGAACTCGCGTTTGGCGTCTGGTCATCCAATTCGTCTCAGTCGGGCAAAGGTAGTCTCAGCTTAATCGATTTCTGCAGCGTTCCGCCCGGACCCTTCGCCGTCAACCGGTATTCGTAGTCTCCGAATCTAGTGTATTCGCGAGGTCCCGCGACAATGGTGTGAGTGCCGGTGCCCGTCGTGACGAGCGATAGCTTAGCGGCGGAAAGCGCCGGTTTGTTTACGAGTTCCAGAGTAACTTCGGAGGCGCCGGCCGTGTTCCAGCGAAACGCTGTTTCCGCTCCTAATTTCAGTTCTCTGGGAGTGGCGTCGAAGGCCAGAATCGCCACTCGCTCAATAACCTCGACGCGTATGGAACTCAAGGTCTGCACTCCAGCCGTGTTGACCGCCGTAAGGCGGTAGGTCGCTGTCGCTTTGGGATGGATCGTACGGGTGTCCTGGCTCGCGGCCGGTCCAATCTCAGGATCGACACTCACGGCCTTGGCATTCAAAACAACCCAGGACAGGGTTACAGGGTCACCGGCCATGACTTTTAGCGGTTCGGCGCGAAAGTCGATGGAGGGGGGAGGCGGTGGAGCCGGCTGCGGAGTCGAGGGTTTCTCAATGTAAACGATCTTAGGTTCCGGCGGCGGAGGAGGAGGTGTTGCGGGTACTTTGGAGAGTTCCGGGTTCACCGGTTTGAACCGGATTTGGTACTGCGCGGCGAAAAACGAGCCCGGATAGGCGACGACCGCGTCGCTTTCGAAGAGGCCGATCGAGAACTTGGCGGAATCGCCGCCGCCTGGCGAGAGTTCCCACTTCGGAATCTTCCAGGAAACGGACACGATTCCGTCTTTTTCGATCTCCTGCCGGGCGGTAGCCGCGGACAGCGTCGTCGAGCAGTCCGGGCTGTTTGGCGGTTGAACGAGCAGGTGATTGCAGGGTACCGCAGCCAGAATTCCGAAGGTCCAGTCCACGCCGGGCGAGGCCTTGCCGTCGGAGTTCCGATCCAAGTAAATGCCGGGCGAATGGCGCGAACGGACAGTTATAGCGACGAAGCTGTCGAGAAGGTCGCGATACCAGAGTTCGAGTTTGGCGGCGGGATCGGTATAGGACGGTTTGCCGGACAAGCGGTACTCGGAGCTAATGTCTCCCGATTCGCCGATCTCGACCGCCTTCATAGTGTCGGTCTTCGTACCCGCCAGTTCATACGGCTTTACGAATGACCAAAGAGGCAGACTGACTGCTTTGACAATCCACAGCGGCTGGGCGTCTTGGTATGCGGTCACGTCCAGTCTCTCGCGGCCCAGGCCCTCCATGTAGAACCTGCCCGGTTTCTTAGGATCGAGTGTCATGGCGTTGCCGTTGACGGTCACTCTCGTCGCGGCCGGGTCCATTACCATTAACTTCGCCTTGGTCCGCATAACCCAAAACACCGCGATCCCAATCGCGAGCCCGGCCATAACCGCCGCTACCACTGAAAGGACGACCCACGTGCGCCGCGGTCTGGGCGCGATTGCGGCGGGACAGGATTGGCAGATTCCGGTTGGTCCGAGCGGCCGGCGGCAGATCGGACAAGTCCGTGGCGTCGATGGGGTATATACTCCGGATGTCAGGTTCGCGCAATACGCACAGTACCCTCCGGGTTGAACCAATCGGCCGCATCTTGGACATTGCGGGGGTGGAGCGGCGAGAATCGACATTTGCCAGGTAGTTTATCAAGCCTTAAACATCGGCTTTTTCGCAGAAGAGCTTGCTGTCGACCTTATAGATATTCGACTGCAGGCGGGTTAGTCTCGCCGGAGCCTCCAATGTCGCGATCTGAAACGCCATGTTGTCCGGGGGATCGGCAAACAGTTCGCTGAAAGCTCTTGGGAAAGTCGGAGCGAGCAATCGGCCGGGAGGGAACAGGATGTGATAACGCCGGCTTGCCCCGTCAACGACGCCAACCGCAAGTTGCCAGGATTGCCCGGCTTGACAGGCCGGACAGACGAGCTCGTCTGTCTCGGCGGGGCCGCCCGGTACTTCATGAATCTGATAGTTACTCTCGTCCGGCTTGAGGTGGACGATCTGAACGCTTGCGTCGGATACAGATTCGGCCAAGCTTTTCCGGAAAGTGATCAGGCGCTGCACATAGTCTTTTTTTGCATTGTCCGGCCTGGATAGCCGGCTTGCCGTTCGCTTGGCTTCATCGAATAGTTGCGGCCAGTCATAAGAAGTGGAAGGCGTGGTGGCGACCGGTTCCAGCGTACGCTGGCTTTCAATTTCCACCGCGGGTTGTTCCGGCGAATTCTGAGCCGCTAACGGCGGGGCAGGCTCACGGTCGATAGCCGCGGAAACTTGGGCCGTTCCGGTCGCAAGCGAGGCGTCAAGTTTCTCGATAGCCGCGTCCACGACGGGCAAAGTATCCGCAGCTGGGGGCGTTCGCAGCGACTCGATTTCCGCGCGAAGCTCGTCAATGGTCGAGTCCATTTTCTCGCAGCGATCCCACAGCTTGGTGTACTTGTCGGAGAGTTCTTTATGCGAGGCCGTGATCGGGGTTTGAGGAGTCTCGTTACGTGCCCTTTCGATTTCCCGGGAAACGTTCTCAAGTATCGCGCCATCGATCCCGTCCTGAATGGCGCGGAAGTTCCGTTCCAGTTCCTGTATTTTCGCGTTAAGTGCCTCGATTTCGGGAGCGGGCCGGCGCGCATGGTCCCGTTGTCTTTCCGCCAATTTCAACAACGCCGCGGCCAAAGTCAATTGGGGCCGGACCGGACTCTTCGAGGGCTGAGGCGCCGCGCGATTCGACCGCCGCATCTCCTCATAGCTCTTCGAGGAGTAGTCAGCCGGCGGATCGATTCCTTCGGGCAGAATGCGGCCCTTTTTGACCAGGCGAAACCTGCCGGGAACCGCCGTCGACTTCAATACACAGGGGTTTACGGCAACACCGAACCGCAGCGACTCGCCCGCCGAATCCAAGCCGTCAAAAAACCGGTGGAGCAGTCCCCGGGCGGCGCCCTGTTCCACGCGTACCGCTTCGGTAGGCAAGAGCAGCACTTCTTCGCGCGAATCGCCTTCCGCCGTCAGCCATCGTCCGTTTTCGCCGGCTTCGAACTGGTAGTCGGTTATCGTCGCGTCTCGAAGCACCCTGTCGGCGTCGACGTCCGAGACCGGTTTCGCCTTAAGCTGTAACTCTTTGGCCATCTGAGCCAGAGCCTTGAATTCCCTTGGCCGCGATCTCTGCCATTGATTCCAGATGGCCAGCAGCCGCCGCTCATTCAACCCAGGGACTTCGGATGGCATTGCCGATGGTTCAACCGGGGATTCCAGAATATCCGCGAGTCGTTTTAGCTCGTCGGCGGAGCCAAGCCGGTCCAGATGCTGTTGCCAGGAACTCATGCCGGTGATTCTCCCTTCCATCGCGTCCAGTTTGCCGTTCAAAGTCCCGAAGCTCTCTCTAAGATTGGACACGTCTCTTGCGAGCTGGAAATACACACTTGGAGGAGAAGGCGGCCCCGGATTCATCGGTGGCGATTGAGCCCCAAAGGATGCGCCCGGGTGCACTGGTTTCGGATCGTCGGGAAGCGCCGCCGGACGGCTCAAGGATCCGGCCCGCCATAAGAAGAAGGCGCCGGCCAGTACTCCGGTCAGCGCAACGACGGATATCGCCATCGCCCACAGCGCAAGGAAAAGGCGCCAATCGGCTTTCGGTGGTTCAACGGAAGGAGCGGGAGACGTAACCAGGGGCTTTATCGCTGGCACTGTCGCCTGCCCCTTAAATGACAGGTTCCCTTTCTTAGCGAGAACCTTGGCTTCAAAATTGAGTTTTTGCTCCAACGCCTCAGGATTGACCGGTAAGGTGAACGACAGCCTGTCGTAGTCAATCGAGAATACTGTAGCTTTGCCCAGGACTAGTAACTCGTCGTTAATCGACACAGTCACGTCGCCATTGACTTGGGCGTTCGAGAAAGCTTTAGCATCGACCGTTGCCGTGCAGACTACCTTCGGTGGATTTGCCGCTTGATCGAACCTGCATTCCATTCCGGCCGGCTCGCCGGCAAGTCCAAACACGCCTGCCATCGCAAGAAAGAGAGGGAATAACCGGGGCCGCTTGCACATATCGGGCAAATCCTTTCGACCGCGATAGATCATTCCCTGTTGAGAGGCAAATTTCTGAGGTAAGACCGCATCAGCGCTCTCAACTCCACCGCGAAAACCGGCTGGAGAACATCGTCGACCTCTTCAGCCGTGGTTCGCAACAGGTTCTCAACATCGTTTCTTCCGATTCGGACAGCCTTCAGCCCCTCAATGTCGAGCGTTAGCGAGGGGTGAAGCGGGAGCACATAGGTCTGAAACGCTCCGATGTAGCTGCTATGCAAGTCTTCCGGAGCCAGCAGGCGATGGAGATCGTCGCGTGTCACGGCCGCGTCCCAGGACAGCTTCTGCGGCTTACCCTCGGGTCCGCTGACAGCCCACTCCGTCTCACCGATAATCGTCTTTTCAACATCGCCTCGCTTCAGGCCCTTGTTCTCCGACGCCTTGGTGAGCGCGGGGGACAATAGGCCCCGCGCGACTTCCTCTTTTTGAACCGGCAGACCGGCGTGGAATTCAATCGAAGGGCCGAGCACGTTTACCGTCGGCGCGGCGAGTTGGCTGCCCGATTCGAGCGGCTGCTGAAACCCCTGGACAAACGCGCCCTTAACGACATCCATCGCTTCCTGCACGGTAGGGGTTACCCAGGTCATCAGAGATGCCCCGCGTCCGCCGAGATAAATGTCGAATTCGGCCGGCCCGTCCGTCAACCGGCGCGCATGCAGTCCGACATAAAACGAGATTCCGGAAAGGAAGGTGTAGGCGAGGCTTCTAAGCTGGAGCCACGGCGCGTTTCCCCGAAGGCCGCCGGCAAGCCGGAGGGTAGCGGGATGATTCTTGGGATTGATCGTGTTCGGCTTACCCGGTTCCGTGGATTTGGCCCCCCAGAGCAGGTTGTTAATGTATGCGCTGGCGTTAGGGGCCAGGAGTTTGCGCTCTTCCGCCGTATACGTGGACAAGTCCTTCCCTGTGCACAGCGAGAACAAACTGGCGTCGAAATTCTTGTACCGCAGCCATTCACCGTCGAACACGTCGTTCCCGGCGAGCTTAAAGGAGAATTGATCCTTCAAGACCTTCTCGCTCCAATATGCAACGTCGGTGGATCCGCCTCCAATATCGATGCATACCGCAAATCCGCGGCCGCGAGCCTTGAAATCCTGGGCGGTTAATGAAGCCAGACAACGGCACACCGCCTCGGATTCCGAAACCGCCTCCTCCACCGTAACGTCGATGCCGGTCGACGCGGTGGCCGTGGTGGCGACTCCTTCCCAGAACGCCTGCATGGCGGAAAAAGTCCCCTTCGGCAGCGAGAGCGGATAGGACCACCGCAAGCGCAGGCCGGTCACTTCCGCTCGCTTGGCTTCGGCGAGTATCAGGCGGACCAGTCCGTTTAAGTAAGCGATCATTGGCGCCTGGCCGCTCGATTGTTCCACCCTTCCCCACTTGATGTTTTTGACGGGATGGTCCCTGCCGTCGACGCGGAATTCAAGTGTAAGCTCGTAGTTGGCGCTCCCGGCTTCGCTATCCGGGCTTAGGTCTTCGACCAGCGATGGATAAAGCAGAGTGCGAAACGGCGGGGTAACCGGTTCCGGCGGGAAAAACGAACCCTTAAGCGCGCCGAAGTATTGATTGTCCTTGTCTTGACCGCTCAGAACCGTCAGCCTGCCGCCCATGGGCAGTGGCCGGACATTGTCGTTCTCCGAGACGGCCACCATGGTGTTGGATGTGCCGAAATCCACCCCAGCGGTCCAGACCTTCTTTTCCGGATTTTTGCGAAGGCTATGCACAGCGCCGCGAATCGCCATGCCCGCATCCACCCATTCGTTGCCCGTTCCGGCGGTCGCCGGTTGGCGGACTTGGATGCTGAATCCGATCAGTGGCGAACTGTTTCGCCAGATACGCAACGCCCTCTGCGACTCGTCCTGTCGCGCCGGCCGGAGAGACTTGCCAGCCTCCGTAATAGCGGAGAAACTGAGAAGCGTTTCATCCTGGCTGGTCGCGACGTTCGATCCAGCCCGCCAATAACAGGCCGCGTAGTTTTCGTGCCAGGCCGCGTCCTCAAAATCGGGCCAGAGAGCGCACGCCGGGTCAAGCGCTTTGTCGCCCGGAACAACTTCCGCGTTTTCGTTCTTTCGATATGTTTTTTGCACCTTGATGAACCGCGAGCCGCCGCCGATAGTCCTGACCGGAATCCGTAGCGTCGCGGTGATCTGTTCAGAGGTCTCCTCGATCTGGACGATTTGCTTCTTAACCAGGTCATCGACGGAGAAGTACTCGAAGAACTTGGGCGTCAACGGCAAGGCATAATTCTTGGATCCGAGCGCGTAGGCCGAACCGCTGGACAAATCCACCTGAGCCAGTCTGGGCGGGAAGAACGCGGATTCCACAACGACATAATCCAGGTCGACCGCCCCGCCCCCCATTTTCGCCACGCCATGCCCGGCCGAAAGTTGAATCCGTTTCCAATCCAGGCGGTCGGCGAACACGTGCCCTTGGACTCGGTCCCGCGGTTCCAGCCCGGACCGCGAAAGCGCGAGAACCTTGCGGTTCTCCGTCTTTTTCGAGTCGATAAAGAGGTCGCTCAGGTCCTTTCCCGCGCCCTCGCCGAGAAGTACCGGCAGCAAAAAGTTCTTGTAAGGAACCGGCTTGACGAACGGCTCCGCGCTGAGCTTGATGTTAGTAAACGGCGATAAGTAGGCATTGAGGTCCGACTTAAGATCATTCAGCGCACCGGCAAGCGTAGCCGAGTGCAGGTTGTAGTGCGGCGTATTTGGCAACCCCCAACGGTCGTCCTTGAAGGTAAGCACAATGTCGGTCCACGCACGCCACAGTCCGAGTTCAACGGATTTGCCGGAAGGCCTAGGTTTGGCAGGGTCAAAATATTCAATGGGATCGGCCAGTACGCGCCGCTTCTTCCCTCCGGTTGTCTCTACCTCCGTTGTCCAGGGAATGCTCTCCGGGCAGGAGTAGTTTGACGGCGTATAGACGACGGTCCAAGGAGACGTAGCTCCCACCAGACATTTATCGATATAGATCAGCCACCACGTCTCCCAATCGGCCTCCGGCCGCGGCAGTTGATTCCTGAGGATGGTTCGGAGATGAAGATCGTCCTTGCCCCTGGAACCCACGCTGGATGTGTCGTCCTTTCCGATTGGCGGCACCGTGTACTTCACAAAGTCGACGGAGATACCTATCCAGTCCTTCAGAGCGATGGCCGCCATCAACCCGCGCCATTCGGAGCGGGCGGCGGCGTGAAGCGGATGATCGGCGTTGGCAAGCGCCTGGGAGAACAGGATCGGCCGCGCGAAAGCGGACGGAACGCTATGAACGGCGTGAAGATTGGCAAGCTGGCCAGTCAGATGGATATCGCCCGCATAGTTGTTCAGGAAGTCTCGCGCGGCGCCGTCGGAGACCCATTGGCCCGCACCGGGCGATGCCAGTTTGCGGCCGGCGCCCTTAAGGGCATTGAGATAGAACGAGGTCTTTTCGGGCACTAGCGGCCTCCCGTGCCGGATTCGGCTTGGTCGAAGTATTCGCGATTGGTAAACTTTTCGGCGGAATGGGCGAGAAGGGACAGATATCCCGGTGCGCCGCGGACATCGGGGGCGGTACCGGCGGAACGCACCATGTCGGTGAAGAAGCTGTCCACTTTGTCAGCCGTCACCGCGCCGGGCCGCTCGGGCAAGAAGTTAGCGAGTTGATAAATGTCGGCCACCACGCCGCCATTGTTGGCTTCGTGGAGCGCCAGCGGGTTGACGAGACGAATCCGGCCGGCCGGGTCGGACAAGATCTCCCGCCACCACCGGAAATGGTGTTGGGCGAAGAAGTCGGAGAGGGCGCGCAGCTTAGGAAGGTTTTCGCTGCTGCCGAGATGATCGCCGCGCGACGCGAATCGGTCGAGATACCACGGGATCCGATAGGGGCTTTGATCGGTTCGCGGGTCTTCCATCAATGGGTGCAGGAAGCCGGTATGCATGGCGCCGGCGGCCAGAAAGCCGAGCATACGGCGTTTCAGCTTGGCGGGGTCGAGCGACATGGACGGTATATCGTCCCAGTGGATGGCGCTCGAACTGCGGCGCTGATCGTCTTCCGACATTTTGGGCCCCGCATAGTAGCAAGCCTTTTGCCCCGGACGCCGATTGAAGTAATCGATACAGGCGACGGCACCGAGAAATTCGGTGACATGGGATGGGTTTTCCTGCTTGGACCCGCCCGAGGAGAACGCCGGAACCGGGGTCAAGGACGGGTCGCCAAGCCAATACATGGAATCAAAGTGCCAGTCGCCGTTCTCTCGAAGATGGTGATAGAAAAGGGCGGAGGCTCGCGTTGCCAGTGCAAACCATTCGGATTTGGCGGCCTTTTCGGCGTCGGCGGCATCCCCCGCGGCACTGGCTTGAAATTGGAAGTATGGCACCACCGCTAGCGCGCCGATCGTCAGCCGGTCGCTGTTACTCTCCGGGATACCGTGAATGAATCGGGCTAGCGGATGGATCACCGATGCGCCCGTGCCGCCGAAGACCGAACCGGCTATCATCACGTGCGAGCCGTCCGCCTGGGATACCTCGCCGCGGATACGTTCGGCCAGAATGCTCCATGGCGGCTCTTTCTGGAAGAGGCTTAAGAGTCCCATGGCGGCCGCGCCCACGGACGGATGCCCGCGAAAACCCACATCAAGCGGCATACCGAGTTCGTCCTCGGTAAACAAGAGGTGGACGAGATCCTTGTGGTCCAGTCCGTTCTCGCCGCCTTTCGGAAGCATGGCGTAGTTAACGACCTCATTAAATTTTTGACTCTTGCCGACCGGGCTCCAGACCTTCAATCCGGTCGCCTGGCCTTCGCTTTCCAGCAGATCGAGCCGCGTCGAAAAAAATGAACCGGGCGCGCCGCCCGCGTTGAACGATTTCTGGCACTCCAGGTACTTCGCGAGAAGTTGCCGGAGACGCGCGCCGTTGCCGTTGGACCCGTCGGGATCGATTACCAATACCCGCAACTCGCCGGGCCCGAGGCCGGCCGCACAGAAATGAAGGATGGCTTCCAGGATCCGCGTTCCCGTGCCGCCCGCGCATATCAAGGTATTCATTGTCTAGCCGTCCCTTAGCGTATTGAATTGAACTACTTTCGCACTCCCCGTCCACTCACAAAAATGGCGTACGGCCGATACCGGAACTTCGGGGGTGTAACCCCGGGCATGCAGACGATCAAGAACGAGAGCAGCGCGGTCCAGAACAGGGTCCAAACGGCGATTTGAAACGCGACAAACTCCGCGCCTACCGCGCCTTCGCCGAGCGTGCTGTAATCCATCCAGGCGTAGCCGCCCATGCCGAAGAATCCGAGCAGCGATAACAACAGCCAGTAATTCGGAGCGTATGTTTTGAATACGTCGCTCCAGACGCGAACTCGCATTGCGGAAGCCGAGCGCATATAGAGAAAAACGATGACGCCAACGCCCAGAACGACGGCCACAAGTGATACGGACGCCATGGACGCAAGATACTCCCGCCAAGTCGAGAGCGCGATCTGGCCGGAACCTGGAGGGTCGGTCATCCAGAAGAACATCTTATCCATTATTTTTTCCTTCCTAAGGCGACATAGTGCTCTACGAATACATTGCTTTCGGTGATGGAACGGCTCATCGCGTCAACGAGCAGCGCAAGCTGGAACGTCTTGCTTCCGTTCTTCGCGATGGAATCGTCGTCGGTGGACCATTCCTGTACCCACTTCGGCCGGGACAGATTGCCGTCTCCCGGCCGAATCAATATCTCATAGATTTCCCAGGCGCCGGCGCCGGGCCGCGTCAACTTATAAGTCAACTTGGATTTCTCGTTCATACCGCCACTGCCGGCGATGCGGACCGCGACCGGCTCAGGCTTCGTAAAGCCCGCCTTGCGGTTGTAAGTCACCCGTCTCGCGGAAACCTTCAGGCTCTCGATCGAATCGACGGGTACCTTGATCAAGGAGACGGACTCAACCATCACGTCGGCCTCAGCCGCGGTTACCGGCGGATTGATTTCAAGGAGGGTCGTGTAGTGCCGGTTGATGCCGGAACGGCGTTCGAAAAACCCGGGTTTGTCGTGACCGTTCCAGATCGGCCGCCTGGCGTCCGGGTTACTGAGACTCATCGAGGAAACAGCCACGGGCGCGTCGGTCGGGCTGAATTGTTGCGGGCGGCCTAGCTGGTCCAGGCGTTTAAGGACATAATCGTCCAGACGTTTCATCGCGTCGGGATTAGGAGCGATCACGAGCAGGTAGAACGGTCTTCCCAGCGAGATGTCGGCTTCCGAGAGACGAAGCTCGATCCGCCTGCCCGATTGACTCTCGGCAAAATAATCGCCGGCGAACGTCGAACGGAATCCGATGAGACGGATCTCCATTTTCTTCGCCGCTACGTCTTGAAGCGCGCGTACAAAATCGAGTTGATCGCGGCTGCGATCCGACTGTACGAGATCGCTTAGAACGACCGCGATCCGATCCGGGCGAGCGATGACGCGCTTCAATAGAGCACTCAGCGGCGTGTCGCTGCCGGAATAGAACTTGGGATCGAGCGCTTTGCCTATCGAAAGATCGGGCTGTTCCCTAATTTCGGACGTGAAGCTGACCGGCATCAAATTGTACTTCGCGGTCGTACCGGCTTCAAAGACTTGGCGGAGGACGCGCGGGTAGCGGGCATTGGAATCGTAGGCAAAACCGCGCATCGATTCGGAAGCGTCGATGTAGAGGTCCATGCCCGGCAGGGACGGCGCCGGGACGTTCGACGGGGCGTCCCCGGGGTTTCCGCCGAATGCGCGAACGGTTTGCTCAATGGACGGCGGCGGATCGATGGATTTTGTAAGAAATGTAACGGCCAGGATGAGGACTACGGCGCCCGCCAGTATACCCAGGAGCAACATCCCCCAGGGCACGGCGCCTCGATGCCCGCGGCGGCCCGCGATTCGGGGCTTGTTAGGCGGGGTCATTCCGCCACCTCCTTTATGTCTTCCTTTACGCTCTTGTCCGGATCCTAGTTCGACTTCACGCTAAAGGCCGCCGTGAAAAATGCGCTGACAAATATAACTTCAAGTACGTTCTTGACGATCTTCCAAAATCGAGCCTCGCGTGCGACCGGCTTTACGTCGCCGAAACCGGTCGTGGTGAATGAAACGAACAAAAGTATACGAGATCTTCCAGGGAGTTGCCAACCGGGGCTGCGGCGTATTTCACCTCTCCACGAGAATCGCCGGGATTTGAGTGGGCGGCGAAATGAAGCGAAAATGAGGCGGCGCGCCATTGTTGGCGGTTACATTGGCAGTGCGCGGATTGCCGCCACCATGTTTCGCCGACGCCGGGAACCATTCCGCATCGGCAAGCGCGGCAAGGCTTCCGGGCGCGTTTCTCCGCGTGAGGGTGATTCCCGGCCGAATTATTCGGGGGGCGGAGGATGCGGCGTCTTTCGCCCTGTGTTTGAACGCCGACGCCCCGCGCCCCGTTTTAATCCAGCAAATTGAAGGGCTCGGTGAGTTGCAGGGATCTCTTGTTTCCCGCCGCTACTATCTGTCCCAAGTACTTCAACTTTCCGTTTACCAGGACATGAATGGGCTTGGTCGATGAGTAGTCGAAGGCCAGCACATCTCCCTCCTTGAGTTCCATCAGGTCCTCCAGCCGCAGCGTCGGTCCTTGTAGCCGGGCATCGACCTGCACTTTCGCCGGACGAATCAGCCGCAACACGCGCCCCTTCTCCTCTTCGGACGCGGCGCCGCGGCGGTTCGACCAGCCCTGATCGAATTTCTGACGCAACATTTTGATGATGATCGACGGGATGCCGATGTTCATCATGCCCGCGGTGTCGCCAATCCGGATTTCCAGGCTGATCGCCACCACCGCCTCATTCGGCGCCAGAAACTGCAACAGTGACGGTTCGGTTTCGTGGCTGTCGATTGTAAAACTGATATTGGTTACCGGCCGCCAGGATTCTTTTAGATCGTGAAGAATGATACGGTAAATGGCTTCGAGAATGCTCTGCTCGATTTCCGTGATCTCGCGTGTCATCTTGTGGCCCGTTGGCTTCCCGGATCCGCCAAGCAACATTTCCAGAATGGGAAACACGAGCGATGGGTTAATCTCCAATACCGCATTGCCGTCAAACGGCCGCATTCCCAGCGCGACAATACAGGTGGGTGACGGCAGGCACTGCGAGAACTCCAGAAAAGACAACTGTTCGACGGATACCAGGTTGACCATCACATAGGCGCGCAAGTAGGCCGATAGGCTGGAGGCCAGGCTGCGCGCGAAGTTGTCGTGCAGCAGATGGATTGACCGCAGTTGATCCTTGGCGATCCGGTCCGGCCTCCGGAAATCATAAGGCTGGGCCCGCTTGGATAGGTCGTTTTCGACCTTCCGATCCTGAAGACGGTGGAATACACTATCAATTTCGTCCTGACTGAGAACGCGATCGGCCATTGGGTTCCTATCGGCGTATTTCCGGGAGAACATTATAGAATGGCGGAATGTGGGCATTTTGAGAGCGGTCATTTTCGATATGGACGGCGTGTTGGTCGACTCAAATCCCACGCACGCCGCGGCTTGGATCGAGTATTTGAGCGGGCTGGGGTTGCCGCATGAAGGTATCGACACCTGGATGGCGGGCAAGCGGAACGACCAGATCATGCGCATTTTGTTGGGCGGGACGGCGAGCGAGGAGGAGATCTTCGCGCATGGCGCGGCGAAGGAGGCGCTCTACCGGCAAATGATGGGGCCGAAATTGGAGTCGCTGCTGATGCCGGGCCTGCGCCCGTTTCTCGACACGCTGGGTTCGCTGCCGTTGGGGCTGGGCTCTAACGCGGAACCGGCGAATGTGGAGTTCCTGCTGGAAGCGGCCAAAATACGCGGACGGTTCCGGGCCGTGGTGGATGGCCATCAAGTAGAGCACCCGAAGCCAGCGCCGGATATCTACCTGCGGGTGGCGCAACTGCTCGGCGTGGATGCGAGGGATTGTGTAATTTTTGAGGACTCGCCGTCCGGGATCCGCGCGGCCGGCGCGGCGGGTGCGCGGGTGATTGGCATCGAGCGGAGCGGGCGCCGGCTGGCTGGCGCCGACTTGACGATTCGCGATTTCACCGATCCGGCTCTGGTTCCATGGCTGGCCTCGCCGCTGCAACGCGCGAATGGCGTACCGCGTCTGTAAGATGGAAGTGACATGCGTATCCTAGCCTTGACAGTTGCAATGGCGGCCGCGTTGGCGGCGCAGAAATACGATGGCCCGCGGCCCCTGAAGCCGGATGTGCCATATCTGCTGCATGCTTCAAATCTGGTGCCGACGGACGTCGACGAGGCGAAGGAAGAGAAGCGCAAAGACGGCACGGCCTACATCACGACAGGCGCTTCGGCGAAGGCGAAGACGCCATTGGCGGAACCGATTTTCCTGTTTGAAACAAAATCGATTCCACCGGAAAAGCTCTCGTTGTACAAGCTGGACGTGAAGGGCGGCAGCCGGGAGGTCTTCTTCTTCGAGAATCCGAAGAAACGCAAGGACTCGTCCAAATCGCTGCGCCTGAGCGCGGTGAAGGTGACCCAGGGGCTTTACCGCCTGGAACCGACCGAACCGCTCGCGAATGGCGAGTACGCGCTAACGCCGGCGGATTCGAATACGGTTTTCTCGTTTACGATTTATTAGTAAACGCGCGCAAAACGGACTGGGCCGCGGCGGGCTCCGGTGCAAATTGTGAGTTGCGGCAATGTCGGGTCACCGTTTCCCGGATGCGCCTGCAAACACTCGGTGACTTTGCCCGATTTGCGGCTCTCTTACCTGTCGCCCCGGAAATCATAGAAGACACGAATGAGGTTGCCATCAAGATCGGCGGCCATAAATTCACGCAGCTTCCACGGTTTGTCCTCGGGCTCGGAAACGATCTCCGCTTTTGCGGCCTTCCACTGTGCGAAGAGTTCGTCCACCTCAGCCTTGCTGTCGAGATTGAGCCAGAAAAGGATAGGACCTATGTTGCCGTGCGACTCTCGGAAGGAGCGATTGGTGATAAACAGTCTGCAATTCCCCCTCGAGATGCCTGCAATGCCGCCTTGGTCGTCCCCCCAATCGAAGGTGAAGCCCAGCGTGTTGACATAGTAGGCTGCGGCTTTGTCGACGTTGGCCGCGGGAATCTCCGGAACAGGAGCGGGGAACACCATGGGTTGTTGGGTTGATCGTAGCATTAGCACACGGCTTGAATGGGCCAGGAATTAGAGGAGTTTAGTCCAGGCCATAAGTTTCCGTTGATCGCTCGCGATCGACGCTAGCGGGCCGCCATCAGCGCGGGCATCCGGCGGTAACGCCATTTCACGGACTCAACCGCGAATCCTAAGACCGCTCACTTCTTGCGCCTCCAGACGTCCCACGTGAGTGGCCCGGCCGCATCATCCGTCACTGGGCGGCCCGCCACTTTGAGGGCCAGCTTGATCTGCCCGTGATGGTAGCCCTCGTGGAAGATCAGGAGTTGGAGCAGGAGGATGGGATGGTCGAAGTTAAGGTTCATGTTCCGGCCTGTTTCCACCCTGCTCTTCACCGCGTCCCGCACCACCTTGGCGCTGTCGTTCAGCATCCGCGCGATGCGATCGGGGTCACGCTCCACCGCCCACTCTTCCTCGGGTACTTTTCCGGCGAACTCGGGCGCGTCCTCGAAGACGGATACCATTCGCTCATGATGGAGGTGTGTGAACATCTCGGAGACAGATGGGCTGCCCGCCATCGCCCGCGCTTCCAGTCCCCCCTCCGGGAGGGCGCGGAGCAGGTTGAGCAGGATAATGTTGTTCCGGTCCCAGGAGTCCAGCAGAGCGTCAAGCAGCCGTTGGTATTGTGCGTCCGGCATATCCGTATCCCGTTTGTTTTTCACTACCTGAGTGACTTTTTATGCTAACACCGTCATGACCTCACGGCCAAGTCTTGACCCATCTACGGGCTGCCGCTATCGCCTTCCGCGCGACGCCGTGCGCCAGAATTCCGGTACCGCCGTTTCCAAAACACGAATCGGTCCACACTTGCCGACCTATCCGACTTGTCGCCGTTATTTCGTTGTATTCTCAAAATCGGCGACAACAAGGTGTGGCTCAAATTGTCAATTCCCGGTGCGTATTGGCCGTCCGTGATCTGGAGATGTCGACTCGTTACTACGTGGAGCTTCCCCAGCCGGGCCGGTTCCAGTTAGCGGTTGCCTCCACTGGAAGCCAAGCTTCTCCAGCATGGTGATCGCCGGCAACAGTCCGCCGTAGGGAGTCAGATTCCTGCGGGCGAAGTCAAAGGGCGTGGAAGCCCCAATTTTATTGGGCTCCGGTGAGCTTTTCCGCGGGCTGAGACTTGTCCGCGACAGCCAATAGTCCCAGGATCACAAATGAGAAATCAACTCATCGTTGACCGTTTAGACCAGTCGATCAATGCGAACGCGGCAGCGACGAGGAAACCCGCCCTTATGGGTTTAGTCGCGCCGACTGGTGGGCCGTCATCTTCCATTTCCCGCCCTGGTTCACGTACACTTCCAGGGTCCGCACTTTGTATGAGGGCCGGCCGGTGGGTTTGACCTCAATGTGCCCTTCGAGCACCGCCGCCGGCCCGTACACTCGCACCTTCGTATCAGTCTCCGTGAACGCTTCGTACCGCGACGGGCCGCTGGTCACCGCGGCGATATACTCCAGTTTGCTTTCCGTCTTGCCGTTCGAATGGGCGTATACAAGATCATCGGCCAGTAGCGTAGCGAGGGTCTCCCGGTCCTGCTGGATCACCGCCCGCCTCCAAGCGGCCGAAGATTCCTTGACCGACGCGGCGGCATCGGCCGCCCAAACCAGTGGCGCGCTCAAAGCAAGCAGGATGGGTACAACGAGGCGAATCATGGCGATCAATCATATCAAATGACCGGTTCACTATTGCGTACTCCCCCGATCATCGATTATCATTCATCAGGCCATGAAGCCAATTTCACCCGTTACGCGAGTCGACCAAGTCCGCCACGCGATCCTTGAATTGATTTTTTCCGGGGCACTTCGCCCAGGCGAGCGGCTGGTGGAAGCCTACGTCGCCGCCCAACTCGGCGTGTCCCAGGCCACTGTGAACTCCGCTCTGCAAGTGCTGGATGACCAGGGCATCGTTTGCAAGGTTCTCAACCGCTCCACCAACGTCTGCCGCTATACGGCCCGGGAGATCGACAACCTCTTCTCGGTCCGCCTGATTCTGGAGCCGGCCGCCGCCGAAGCCGCCAGCCGGATTTTCAGCGCCGAAGGCCGTTCGGCCTTGCAGAAACAGGTCGATGCGATGCGCCAGGCGGCCCACGCCCAGGATCTCCCGCACTTCTGCCTCGCCGACTATACGTTTCATCAGGAGCTCTACCGGATTACCGGAAATCCCGTTCTGACGCAGGCCTGCCAGGCAATCGCCGCCGCCCCGTTCGCCTACATACTGTGCGATTGCACTTCGGCGCTGCCTACCGATTATGTGCAGCTCGCCGAGGACCACCAGGAAGTCATCCTCGCTTTGGAACAGAGCCCGGAAGCCGCCGCCGAAATCACCCGCGACCGCATCAATGCCTGGCGTATGCACTCGGCGCGTGCGCTCGAATCCATTGCGGCCGACCGAGAGGCTTATGCCTAGCCGGAGCCTTCTTTTACTGCTTTCGCTCGGCTGCGCCGCGCCAGCGCAAACTCCGCGGGTCAACTTCTCCCGTGACATCGCACCCATTTTCGCCCGCTCCTGCGGAGCCTGCCACGGGGATTCGCAACAGCTCTCGGGCTTCAGTCTGCTTACGCGCGAATCGGCACTTCGGGGCGGGGCCCACGGCCCGGCAATCGTCGCGGGTAAATCCGCCGATAGCCCCCTCGTGAAGAGGCTGCAGGGCGACTTGGAACCGTCCATGCCCCTCGGCGGAAAACTTGCCGACACAGAGATCGCGGCCATTCGCCAGTGGATTGACCAGGGAGCCGCCTGGGATGCCACCACCACGACGAGCGCCGCTTCGGTGCCAGCCGCAATGAAGATCACCGCCTCCGACCGCAATTGGTGGGCCTTCCGCCCACCGGTCCGAAGCGAGGCGCCTGCCACCATCGACGCATTCGTATTTGCGAAGCTTCGCGAAAAGGATCTAACGCCTTCGCCAAAAGCCTCAAAAAACACCCTAATTCGCCGCGCTTTCCTCGATCTGACCGGACTGCCGCCCACGCCCGTTGAAGTCGACGCCTTCGTCCGCGACGATTCTTCGGATGCCTTCGCCAAACTGGTCGATCGCCTACTCGCTTCGCCGCATTACGGCGAACGCTGGGGACGTCACTGGCTTGACGTAGCCCGCTATGCCGACAGCGGCGGGTACGAACAGGATTTCACCTATCCCAACGCCTGGCGGTACCGGGACTACGTGATCCGCGCCTTCAACCAGGACAAGCCGTACGACCGGTTCATCCGCGAACAGGTCGCCGGCGACGAACTCGACGACGCCGACTACGATGCTCTCATCGCCACCGGCTTCCACCGCGTCGGCGCTACCGTGGGTTTCCGCGAGAAGGATAACCCGCAGTACCGTTTCACATACCTCGACGACCTCATCGGCACTACCACGCGCGCCTTCCTCGGCCTGACAGTAAGCTGCGCCCGGTGCCATGACCACAAGTTCGACCCCATCCCGCAGATGGATTACTACAAGCTGATGGCGGTCTTTAATCCGTACATCAACTACGACCACCCGCTGGCCCCCAAAGAGGAGGTGAACGCTTACCAAAGACGGAAGGCCGCCGTCGAGGCAATGACCACGCCGTTGAAAGAGCGGATTGCCTCACTCGAAGAACCTTATAGAAAACGGGCCTTCGAAGCGAAACTCGCCACATTTCCGGCCGACATCCAATTGGCCGTTCGCACGCCGGAAGACCAGCGTACCGAGGGGCAGAAACTACTCGCCACCCAGGTCCTTTCCATTCGCGCATCCAACTTCCGCGGGTTGATGACGGCCGCCGACCGCGCGACACTCGAAACCCTTTCCCGCCAGGTCAAGGACTTCGAAAAGGATCTGCCCGCGCCGCTCCCGGTTGCCATGGGAATCCGGGACGGCGACTACCGCCTGGCCCCCATGGGTCCAGGCGACGACGAGGCCCCCGGCAAAGCGGGTTCCGGCCACCACGAGGACACGAACGAAACCTATATCCCGGTCGCCGGAAAACCTTACCGTCCCCCCAAATCTCATTTTCACGACCACGGGGATCCCGAGAGCCCCGGCGCAATCGTCGAGCCCGGTTTTTTGGAAATCCTCGGTCTCGATACACTGGTTTCTATCGCTCCTAAAGACGGCCGGATAACAACTGGACGCCGTCGCGCCCTAGCCGAGTGGATTGCCCGGCCCGACAACCCGCTCACCGCGCGGGTGATGGTAAACCGGATCTGGCAGCACCATTTCGGCCGTGGTATCGTAGCCACTCCGAGTAACTTCGGCCGTCTCGGCCGGCGGCCATCCCATCCCGAACTGCTGGATTGGCTCGCCACCGAGTTCATCCGCACCGGGTGGAGCGTCAAGCAGATCCACCGGCTGATTATGAACTCGGAAACCTACCAGATGGCCTCCGAATACATGTCGTCCGCGGCGCTCGAAAAAGACCCCGACAACGTCCTGCTCTGGCATTATCCTAATCGCCGGCTGGAGGGCGAGGCAATTCGCGACTCCATCCTCGCCGTCAGCGGGAATCTCAACCGGAAAGCCGGCGGACCCGCCTACTTCCCCGTTGTTCCCGAACAGGTTCGCAAGGCTGTTTACAAAGGCATTTGGGTGGTGAATAACGACGGTCCCGACGTCTGGCGCCGCGGCGTCTATTCCTATTACAAGCGCGGTATGAAGTATCCCCTGTTTGAGGTTTTCGATCAACCCGATCCCAACGTTACCTGCGAAGGCCGCGGTGTCACCACCGTTCCCACGCAGGCGCTGACTCTCCTCAACAACGAATTCGTACTCACGCAAGCTCGTGCCTTCGCGCAGCGGATTCTGACCGCCGCCGGTCCCGAGCAGGAAGCGCAGGTCCGCGCCGCTTACCGGCTCAGTCTCTCCCGGGAGCCTTCGCCCAGCGAGCTCCGCGCCAGCGTCGAATTCCTGAACCGCCAACTGACCGCCCACCGCGGCTCCTCGATCGACGCCCTGACCGACCTCTGCGACGTCATCCTCAATCTCAACGAGTTTCTCTACATCAACTGACAGGGCTGCCATGAAAACGATCTCTCGACGCGACCTATTGTTCTCCTCCGGGGGTGGTATCGGTGGCGTTGCGCTCGCCAGCCTTCTCGCCCAGAACAATCTTCTGGCGGCCGAAGATGCGTGCGCCGCCGACACACAAGGCGCGCTCGGCGCGGCGAAAAAACCTCATCTCAAACCCCGCGCCAAGTCCATCATTTCGCTCTTCATGACCGGCGGCGTAAGCCACATCGACACATTCGACCCCAAACCAATGCTGAAAAAGCATCACGGTAAACCGCTCAGCGGGTTTGGGGATATCGTTGTCCGCCAGGGCTACCCCGGCCCCATAATGGCCAGCCCGTACTCGTTCCAGAAATATGGACAAAGCGGCATCGAAGTCTCCGAGTTGTTCCCCCACATGGGGTCGATCATCGACGATGTCGCCCTGATCCGGTCCGGCTACGGGAAGTCGAATGACCACGTCCTCGCTCATTACGAATGGAACACCGGTTCGCTGCTGATGGGCTTCCCCAGTGTCGGCTCGTGGGTTACGTACGGGCTTGGCAGCGAGAATCAAAATCTGCCCGGATATGTCGTTATTCACGATCCCCGCGGCGGTCCCAACGCGGGCGTTGCGAACTGGAACAGCGGCTACCTCCCGGCCGCCTATCAGGGCACCGTGTTTCGCCCCACTGGCGACCCGATTCTCGACCTGCGCCCCCCGGCCGGCATGCCCGAGGGACAGCAGCGCGCCCGCCTGGATCACCTCGCCCGCCTGAACGAAGAACACGCCACCCGCTACCCTGGCAGCAGTGAACTCTCCGCCCGTATCGCCTCCTACGAACTCGCCTACCACATGCAGGCCTGCGCCCCGGAAGCAGTCGATCTCAACAAGGAAACCGAGGCCACCAAAAAACTCTACGGACTCGATAACCCCATCACCGAACCCTTCGGCCGCCAGTGCCTCCTGGCCCGGCGTCTGGTCGAACGCGGCGTTCGCTTCGTTCAACTTTTCAATGGCGCCAAGGCCCGCACCGACATTGACGATTGGGACGCGCACTCCAACCTCGTCGACAACCACGGCGCCCACGCCCGGGAAATCGACCTTCCGATTGCCGGCCTTATCCGTGACCTCAAACAGCGCGGCCTGCTGGACGATACGCTCGTCATGTGGCATTCCGAATTCGGCCGCATGCCAATTTCCCAGAAGGGGCTCGGCCGCGACCACAATCCCGGCGCCATGTCTTTCTGGATGGCCGGCGCCGGTATCCGCGGCGGGCAAGTGATTGGCGCCACCGATGACTTCGGTTACAAAGCCACCCAACAGCCGGTGTCCTACCACGATGTTCACGCTACGTTGCTTCACTTGCTGGGCTTGAATCACAAGCGGTTGACTTACTACTTCAACGGCCGGCAAATAAGGCTGACCGATGTTCATGGGGAACTGATTCCGCAGTTGACCGCATGACCGCGGATCGCAAATTCAGAGAGGATTGCCATGCTTATGAAAGTGGCCCCGTTCGTCCTTTATGCCATCGCAACCGCGCCATTTTGTTTCGCTCAGGTAACCGGCAGTATCAGCGGTTTCGTCCGGGACCCATCCGGCGCCGCGGTGGTGGGAGCCGCCGTAACCGCCCGTTCGACCGAGCAACAGTTGACACGAAATACTGTGACTGACTCCACCGGGTTCTTCAATATCCTGGCCCTCCCATCGGGCACGTTCGACGTCACCACCGCGGTAACCGGATTTGAGCGGCAGGTGCAGAACGGCGTCCGTCTATCCCTGGCGGAAAACCTCCGGCTCGACTTCACACTCAAAGTGGGTTCCGTCCAATCCGAAGTCACTGTGAACAGCACGGCAACGCTCGTCAACACCACCAGCCAGACGCTCTCCGGCCTCGTCGACGACCGTCGCGTACAGGACCTTCCCCTCAATGGCCGCAACGTGATGTCGCTCGCTCGCATCCTCCCCGGCGTTCTTAACGTCAACGCTCCCCAGGAGATGGGAAATACGCGGGCCGGCCCCAATATGAGCGTCAATGGCGGCCGCTCCGCCGATAACAACTTCACGTTCAACGGGGCCAATTTTACTCATTTCGGCCAGACCACCGGCCTGAACTTCCCTCCCCCGGACGCTGTCCAGGAAATCCGCATCCAGACCCACAACTTCACCTCCGAGTACGGCAATAACTCCGGCAGCCAGGTGAGCATTACTTCCAAAGCCGGCACAAATCAGTTCCACGGCAGCGCCTGGGAGTTCCTTCGGAACGACAAACTCAACGCGCGGAGTTTCTTCCAACCGCGACGGCCGACCAGCCGCCAAAACCAGGCGGGCGCCGCCGGCGGCGGCCCAATCCGCAAGGACAAACTCTTCGGCTTTGGCTACTATCAGAAGCTCTGGAACCGGCCCGAATCGGGCTCCACGCAAGCCCTGGTACCGACCGACGCCGAACGCGCCGGTAACTTCACGGGCGCCGCCGCGCTGCGCAACATCAACGACCCGCTGACCGGCCGCCCCATGACCGACGCGACCGGCCAGCCTTGCGTCGCCGCCAATATCGTCGCTCGCGGTTGTATCAGCAAGGC
>JBJXFL010000012.1:0-3235 GCA_046155405.1 Bryobacteraceae bacterium
TGACTATTGGTGAATCCGTGAGTGATGAGTATTGCATTGCGCCCGCCGGGCGCCAGGCGACCGTAGGTCTCGTAGGCGATTTTGACTTCCGGCAACATCTCGCCGCTGCGCAGGCGAAAATTCCCCGTGGTGAAAAACTTCTTTTCAACCAGGCCGATTTCCGTAAAGACCGGCCCGAATCGATGTGCGCGGTTCTACGCCGCGCGGCGGCGGGCGACCAACCCCAGCATTCCGAGTCCCGCCAGGAGCAGCAGGACGGTCGCGGGCTCCGGCACAGGCGCGGCCACCACGGCGAATCCCAGCGTTCCCGCTGCTACCTGCTGCAGCGTATAGGCGTCCATGCCGGAAATTCCCAGGTCGTATGCCGCGATCTCGTTGAGACCAAGCGACTGCGGATCTCGCCCGGTAATGGTTCCGAACTGCACCAGCGCAGAGAGATACGAGCCATATATACTGGCGTGCAGGTAATCGTCCCACCAGAGGTTCATCGGATCGCCGGGCCCGTTCGGGATATACACGCCCGCGGCGTTGTAGAACCCGCCGGTCTTGACCAGACCCTGGTCAACCGCCGACTGGAACGCGTCGCCGACGGCAGCGAATCCGGCGAAGCCCAGGTTCGCGGCCACTTTGCTCGCAAATGACGTGTGAAGATCCGCCGTCATCGCGGCAAGCGTCGGGTAGTACAGCGTGTCGGGCGTTCCAAGCGGATTGACGCTGGTGTCGACAATGGGGCGGCCATCTGAACTGGTGGTATCCGGTGTTGTATTCAAGTGCGAAAAGACCATGTCGGGGCGCGCCCATGTCTGCGTGAGGTAGACCTTGGTGGCGGCGCTCGCGTTCGGATTCGCCGGAATGACCCGGGAAGTGGTGTTACTGCATGTTCCCGGCGTACCAAGTGCCGCACCGCAGGCTGCCGTGCTGCCGTATATCGCCAGATACATGCTCCTTTCGGTATAAGTCTCAGCCGCACCGACGTGGATGAACTTCTCGAACTTGTCCGCGTAGGCGCTGAACTGCGGCAGGTTGGCGTTGGCGCCTTTGCCAGCCGGCAGCGCCGCGTCGCTCTGCTCCTGCAACATCACCACGTCCCATTTCTTCGATGCGACATTGCCGCGCAGATTCCAGTCGGCGTTGGCCGTGTTGAGGAAGTGCCCGCGCAGCGACGCGGCGTTGCGCGCCGACATCGACACGCTGTAGTCGAGTCCTGCCTGCACCGTGAATTGCTTGAAAATGCCGGCAACACCGCCCCACGGATGCGGCTCCCATGCGCGCGTGCCCGTGGTGTCGGTGAAGTTGGGATCAGGCAGGTCCGGACGCGGCCGCGTCAGGTCATTCACGTTCGCATTGTTGTAACTCATCACCGGATTCACTCGCCCGAACGTGTAACTGTTGCCGACGAAAAGAATCTCGGTCGGCGCCGCCAAAACCGAAGGCGCAAAGATGGCGGTTGCTATCGCGACCGGTAACAGGCGGCTGGCTAGCCGGTTGAGGCACCCGCCCCAGCCCCTGCGTGCCATGGCGGCACGAGCTGCGGAATTGCCCGGCAGCAAGTCATCGTTCAGCTGGTTCATCATGGCCACTCTCCTCGGTAAATCCTGCCCCGAAGGGAAGGTCGCACTAGTTTTCATTGCGGGCCCGCAAATACTAGACCTACGGAATCCAGACGTCCAATATGTTGAATCTCTATAATCGATACCTATTGGATATGATGGTTCAAACCGTCCGCGCATGGAACTGAGACACCTTCGATACTTCGTGGCGGTCGCCGAAGCGCGCCATATGACGCGCGCGGCGGAACGGCTGGGCATGCAGCAGCCGCCGCTGAGCCAGCAGATCAAGGCGCTCGAAGCCGAACTCGGCTGCGAACTGTTCCGACGGCATCCAAAGGGCGTCGAATTGACCGCGGGAGGGAAAGCCTACCTGCCGGAAGCACGCGCGATACTGGCCAGCGTGGAGATGGCCGCCGCAAAAGCTGCGCGCGCCGCCGAGGGTCTGCACGGCTCGATCTCCATTGGCGTGACCAGTTCGGCCGCGACGCATTCCCTCATCCCGCAAATCATACGGGCGTACCGGGCGGCCTATCCGGATGTCAATATTGACCTGAGCGATGGCAATGCCGCAGAACTCACGGAGGAAGTGGAGGACGGCAGGTTGCATGCCGCATTTCTGCGCGCCCCCGTGGCCAACCCCCCAAAGCTGGTCTTTCACCACCTGCTTGACGAAGAGATGCTCCTGATCCTGCCGATGGGTCATGCGTTGCTTGGCGCGAAATCCGGCGCTGCAATTCCGCGAATCCCGCTTAAATCGATTGCCGGCGAGCCCCTCGTCCTCGTCCGGCGTCCGGGCGCGCCAGGGTTGTACGCGGACTTGCTGGTGGCCTGCAAAAATGCAGGCTTCGTTCCGAAAATCGCCGCGGAAGTCCAGCACATGCTTCTGAATATCAGTTTCGTCGCGGCGGGGATGGGGGTTTCAGTTGTTCCCGCCTCTCTGCGGGGCATCCTCCATGACAAGGTTGTCTACTGCCGCGTCCTTGGCGCAAGGCCGTCGCTGGTTGCACCGATCACGCTGGTTTGCCGGGCCAACGAGGAATCCCCGGCGGCGAGCAATTTCATTCGGCTCGCGATACAACCTGGACAGGCTCGCCGACCGCGGTGAACCGCTTTATCGGTTGTGGACGCAAGCCGGCGCGGCGTCTATACAGGCCGGATATCCGCAGCCCGGATGACTTTCCCGCAGGGCTCTATCTGCGCCTGAACATAGGCGCCAAACGGTTGCTGGGTACTGCCCACCGGCTCGGCGCCGCACGATTCGCCCATTGTCCCGCTCCCCGACCCCGGCGTGACGGCGCACAATGGGGATTGTGTCGTCCCGCGTGCCGCTATAGGTAAAGCGATTCCAAATAGGTGAACCCGTGCAAAAACGATTGTTTTCCGGTCCAACCCCGAGCACGGCTGTGAGGCTGCTCGCGGCGACCTGCGCGGCTTTGCTGCTGCTGCAACCGGCGGTGGCGCAGGAGCGCTACCCGACCAAGCCGGTGAAGTTGATCATGCCGTTTCCGGCCGCCGGTCCGGCCGACCTGATGGCGCGCATTTATGCGCAAAAACTCGGCGATCGCTGGGCGCAGGGGGTGGTGGTCGAGAACCGCCCCGGCGCCACCGGCACGATAGGCGCCGAGGCGGTATCCAAGGCCGTGCCCGACGGCTACACGCTGTTGTTCACCGTTGATTTGCCGATT
>JBJXFL010000027.1:0-12433 GCA_046155405.1 Bryobacteraceae bacterium
GCGACTGGACCACTGGTTGCCAGATCGCCTCAAGCGAGGCGGGCGGCGACGCAGCGGTAGCGGTTAGGGTGATGGAGGGCTTTGTCGCGATGCGAGGTTCGCCTGGGAAGTGCCAAACAAATCGCACGCGCTTCCCTTCTTTGGGTGTGACGAATTCGAGCTGGAGTTCCTGGCCCGCGAAGCCGGCAATGGTGAGAGCTCGCTCGCTGAGTACCGTCAGGCTACCGCCGGCGAGCGATACGAGCTCCGACTCGGCATCGATGTCGAAAAATTTCTTAGAGTTCGATTCGCTGACGGTTCTCGTCGAGAACTCCATCACGGCGGTCTCGTTCTTCCACCGTATGCGCGCGCTTTCGGTGAGGGACGTCTCGATGACGATGGCGCCGGGGCCGATGCTAAATCCGTTTCGGGCGCCCTCGCGATAACTATTGATCACATCGCGGACGAGTTCTTCGGCACCGGACTCTTTGCCTTCGGGCGCGCCACGATGGGCCCATACCTTGCCTTTGTGGGCGTCGATCAGGTGATCCTCGCCTTCCTTGTACCAAACGGCTTCGATGCCTGCGCCGAGATCGCGCCGGGACAGAATTTTGGGGCCGAGCGCGGCTAGCCGTTCGGGCCAGGGCGGCTGATCGCCGTCGGCGGCCCAGACGTCGACGCCGTAGATCGACTGCATCCGGCTGACCATCTGCATCGATGGCGGGCGCGCAATTCGAAATCTTCCGACCGGTTCCTTATTGTTGTCCACGGCTGAATGCATTGGGGGTCTAGCTCCTTGGCAACCGGCGAGAAGAACGGCGAGGGCCAACGCGGTTTTCACTTCGCGGACCCGCCCTTTCCTCGCTTCTGCTTGTAATGAAATTTGGCCATTGTGGTAATGGCTTTGATGGCCCATTCCTGGACCTTTGCCGAATCGTTGCCATAGGCGCCCTGATGGTCGGCATCGGTGTCGAAGTCCTTCGGCTCGGGCCGGCCATCGGCGTGAAGGGCGGTGGCGGAAGAGAACGGAACCGTACCGTCGCCTTTACCGGCGGGATCCTGCAAAACGGCCTGCATGTCGTCGCCGTTTGGGTCGGTGAAGAAGCCGCGAAAACCCTGGGTTGGATAGGGATCGCTCCGGACCCAGTTCGATTCGACTATCATGACGCAGTTGTCGGCGGTCTTGTGCCCGGTGCCGGCGACGCAGAGCGTTTGCGGATGATGCTTGGGACCGGCGTCGGGGGAGAGATCATTGTGGAGGGCCTCGGCTTTATCGAGGACACGGAGGTAGGCGGGCCAAGGGTCGTTGAGTTCCGCGTTAATCCGGTCGCGGCGGTTGCCGCCCTCGGGCACGGTGTTTTCGGGGTTGAGAAGATCGGGGTCGACGAGGCCCCAGTAGTTGTTGGAACTCGGTTTTTCGTCTTTCTTTGGCTTGGGCCGTCCCTTGATGCGATAGATCTCGGCGTAGGGATCGGATTTCGGCAACGCTAGCACGTCCTTGCCATCTCGCTTTACCTGCAACCACGCCACTTCGCCCTTGTTATTGCGATACAGTTTGTTTGGCAGCAGGGTCAAACCGCCCGGCATGTTGCCAAGAATTGGCGTGACGCGGGTTCCGTCGTTGCCAAGCGCTCGCTGGACGAGGCCGAGCGAGTCGGAGCCTTCAAAGCCGGCTTTTATCCGCCAGTACGCCGCGGGCGAGCCATTGACGGGCTGCACGCCGTGCACAATTCCGACAATTTTCGATTGCGCTCCATTGAGTTCGCTGGCAGAGCGGCTGACGAGACCGCCCATCGAGTGCGTGATGAGAATGACCTTCTCGCACAGGCCGGTGACCTTTTTCGATTCGGCGATAATCGCGTCGATTCGATCCGCCAAGTATTTTCCGGCGCGATGCACATCGTCCATCCAGTTGTACCCGACGGCGTAAACGGGAAAGACGAAGTACTTTTCGAGGCCCTCCCAATCGGACTTGGCGCGCAGTTTCTCGAGGAACTCGTGGTAGGCCTTCATGATCCCCTGGAATCCGTCGTGAGGGGGTTTCGCTTCGTCGACTTCCAGATAATCGGGATTAAACGTCTGCTGCGGCGTGCCGATCATCATGCGGCGGCGTTTGGCGCCATCGGGACCGGGCAGAGCGAGGTTCGAAAGCACCCAGCCGGTATCGGTGCTCCAGCGAAGGTTCGGGATGCCGTCCTTGTCCTCTCCATCGCGAGGAAGCCCCTTGCGGCGGAGATGGGAGCCCATGATGCCGGGCACGAACACGAGTGGGATGGCTTCGCGGCGCACCTGAATCTTATGGTGGCGTTTGGTGTCGAGGCCGGCGAGAAATTCGTCGACTTTGTTCCACTCGACGATGTGTTCGACGACGAGGGGATTACTGGGCGGCGGCATCGCGATTGATCCGGGCGATCGCTTCGGCGACGGCCGGAGATGATCGGTTGGAATCCCACCAGGCGCGCGTCGCGGCGGGTGTGACGTGTTGCGGATAGACGGCCTGGAGCCATTGCACGGCAAACTGCTGGGAGCCGGGCGTGGCTTCGGGGTCGTCGAGGATCGCGAGGAGCGCGGGGACGGTATCGGCGGTGAACTCGACGGCAACTTCGATGCGCTTGGATTCCAGCGTCACGGCGTCGCTGGTAAGGTCCTTAATTTGGAGGCCGTTCCTGCCGGGCCGGAAGGCTTCGGGCCAGCGTTTCCCGGCATCGTATTGAAAGGTGAAATTGGCGTTCGGGGCAAGGCGGATGGTCTCGGCGTCCTCGACGGACCAACTCATGATGCCGTTGTCGACGCTGCGAATGATCTTGCCGAAAGGGAGGCTGACGGTTCCGTTTGAAAGTTGAACTTCCCAGGTTTTCCTGGGATCGCGAAACTGTATTTCGACGGCGGAGCGGTTGGTATAGCGGATACCAACGGGAATCGAAGCACCGAGGACAAAGGTCCGATTGGGCGCGGCCAGGTCGATAGTGCGTGTGGGGTCCATAGGTTTTTTCTGCCCTTCCAGCGCGATGGCGCAAGCCACCGATAGGGCGGCCATTTTCACAGGAGTCCCTTCAAGATCTTGATCTCGGCGGCGGTGAAGTCGCTTAGGGAAGCCGTGAACTCCATCAAGCCGTCCGCCGGGGAGTGATCGCCCGGGCCGAAGACAGCGCGCTTGAATTGATTCTTTGATTCGTGACCGGCTTCATGGGCAACGACCACTCTAGCGCGTGCACCGGACGTTCCGGCCATGACGTGAGCCCGGCTGCCAAAGGCGAATCCCTGGACTCGTTGCCAGCGGGCGTCGGGGTGGACTTTCCTGCCTGCGACCGTGATTTCAAGCCACGGCATTCCGGCCCACTCGGCAGTGATGGCATCGGAATCGGGCGAAACGGCGGAAAACTTGGGATGGCGATCTTCTATCGACACCATTGCATTGGCGGGGAGGCCGGCATCGGTCGCCCAGGCGGCCAGACAGGCAAGTTCGTCGCGTGAAATCCGGTTGAACCAGACGGTCGCCAAGGCCCGAATGGCGGCGCGATTGGCGATTTGAACGGCCCCGTCCGGACCGTTCGCGGCCGCGATCATTGGGGCGGCTGGCGTTTCGGCGGCGGTCTTGGCCCGAACGGCGGCCCAGCTCTTTTGCGCCTGGGTTGCGTGATCCCACAACCCGATGTACTTGACCTTGAATTTCGCGGCGATCTGGGTGACGGCGCCGAGTTCGTACTCGACGAAAACTTCCGGTTTGTAGAAATTCTTCATCAACGCCGTCGTGCCGTTGGTGGAGACGTGAGTCTGGCCCTGCATCTCAAACGGTTTGAAAACGACTTTGCGGAAGACCGGGATTTCGGCCGAGCCGTTGCTGGCGCCGCCGGCGGCGACGTTGATCTTGTATTTGTCTCCACCCGTTCCCGCAGGGAGGAAGAAGACGTTCGCGATGGCGAGGTTCGCTCCCGACGTTCCGGTCTCGACCTTTACCTTAGACGTGAATCCGTCGGAGGACGTGGCGGCGGAGGCCGGATGCGCCTCCCAGAAAAAGGCCGTCGGATCGCCCGCCTTGCCTAGATTCTTGCCGGCCGCGTGCGAAAACGACCCGGCGGGAGTCGCGTTGCCCGCGTTGGCGGCAAAGGTGAAATCCACGGGAATGGCAATTGGCGCCTTAACGGGGTTCCCCGTCTTGTTCCGAATGAGAACCGTCGCCGAGACGAGAATTTTCTTCTCGGGGTCGTTCATGATGAACTTGCCTCCGGCGGCATCGAGCCGGAGTTCGAGCTTTTCGACAGACACTTGCGTGGGCTTGACGCCTTTGAAGCGGCCGTCGGCAAGTTGGAGGGAGACGTTGTACGGAGAGAGCACGGGCGTGACGTGCTTGCCGTTGGCGGCGATCCCGTCCCACTCGATGGTCTTGTTGGCTCCGCTGGCGGCTTCATCGGCGGTGAGTTCTCGTTCGAACACAACGGTTCCTGGACGATCTTTCGGAGTGACAATGAGCTTCACCGTTTCGCCTTCCAGCTCGTTGATATCGTAGCGGATGGTGAGGGTTTCCGTGCCAGGCGCAAAGAAGTTGTCGACCGCGACGAGGTTGAGTTCAGGGTCTTTGCCCGGCGGAAGCGGCGGAGCCGGCTTGGGCGCACCCGGCTTCGGCCATTCAAATGGAGTCGCGACGAGCTTATCGGCGGCTTCGAAGAATTTGGTCAACCGTACCTTGCACTGTCCGGCGGGAACCTGGAGGAACTCGACTTGTCCGTCAGGATCGAGTTCGCCTTGCGCATCGCGATTGGTGAGCTTGGTGTCGAAAGCCTCCTTGGCATGGCGGTGCGGGAGGTCTTCCTGCGCCGGCCACCAGTCGCGCTTTTCCAGAAACTGGAGTTGGATGTATTCGTACTGAATCCACTCGATGACGGGCGCCGGCTTGACGCCTTCGCATGGCGAAGAAACGGAAAGCCGGTGATAGAAGCGGCATGCGAAGGTATCCTGGGTCTCCGAGAACTTGCGGCGGGCCGGGCCAGGCGTACGCCGCTTTTCTCCATCGGACCATAGGCGTTTCTTACAACCGGCGACGCCATCAGTGGCGCGCGGGCACGGCCATTTCGCCGGCGGCTGGGTGCCGGGGGCAAACAGGAGCAGCATGACGCGACGGTTCACCCCGTTCTCACGGTCGCGATCGGACTTGGGGAGGTTCTGGTTTTCACTCGCCGTCAGCAACTGCGCAGGATTGAATTCGCTACAGCCTTGGTAGTCGGCCTTGCCGCCGGGGTCCTGACCCTTGCCTAGGAAGTCCGTCTTGGCCAGGGTCACAGGACAAAGGAAGTCCATGTAAGCATTGAAGAGTTTCGCGCGCGTGGCGGGACCGGCGGCACCGTCGACCGAAAGCCCTGGTGATTTCTTTTGGAATTCGGTGACGGCAGCCTTGGTCTTTGCATTATCGGAGCCGGTCACGGGTCCGGGATCGTGACCGAGGGCGGCAAGCATCTGTTGCACCGACCCAATGCCCCACCCGGAATCGCTCCCACCGGATTTGTAAAGCTTCTCCCAACGAGCCGTATCGCGGATGAGAAGGGCGTAGACCGTCTCGGCGCGTTCGCCGCTTAGCCTTTTGTTGAAATCGTCGTTGCCGACGGGATCGGCGTGGCCAAAGATGGTGAGCGGCGCCTTCGGGTGTTTCTTGATGAGAGCATCGAGTTCGCCGAACTCTTTCTTGGTGTTGGGCAACAGGAAGCTTGAACCGAAGGCGAAACGGACGTCGTCGAGACGCCAACAGCCGACTGGGATAAGGCGGGCGCGAATCGAGTTCCTTCCCTTGCCGTCGTTGGTTGGGGAGAGAAACAGCGCAAGCGGGTTGTCTACCGGAAGATCGGCGGCGATTCCGCCAACTTCATTGATGTCCTCGCCGTTTTCCATGACTATCTTCTAGCGCGAATTGTGGCAGACAAATCCGTCCGCGAACTGCGATCAGCATAACGACTATCGCGAAGGTTGTCGCAAGCATATCACATGCAGGTGAACGAACTCGTCAATTCGCTTTAATAGATCTGAGCGGAACGCACTCTTGTCCCCGAGTAATCTGGTAGGCTCTCGCGCGGCGTTGCGGCGTACGTTGCCCTGGGCAACAGGACGGCCTCGAAACCGTGCCATAAGCGGCGGAAGCCGAGGTCGCCGAGTGTCCCTAGGCTGGCTACCGCCGCGCCGCGGCCAGCCAGTTTTGAATGAGCGTCACGGGAACGGGAGTCGAGACATCCATCGCCGGCATCGGCACCAGAAAACGCTGGCCGTCGGCGGTAACGGCGTAACGTTCGGATGAGCCGACCATTCGCGTCTCAAATAGCGCCACCGGCGCACCGGGCTGTATCGCTGCGCCGGCGTTCAGCGGTGCGGCCATCATCGTGCCGTCCTCTTCTACCCAAAAGATCTCGCGGCCATCTCGCCTCCATCGGGGCTTCCAACCCCCATCCCGCGAGATTTGCCATTTGGCGCCCGTCAGCGGAAAGGGCTGCACGTAGATTTCGAAGCGTCCGGATTCGTCCGAGGTATAGGCGATCCACTTGCCGTCCGGCGAGAATGTGCCTTCGATCTCGATCGCGCGCGAGTTGAGCAGCGGCGCCGATTTTCGCTCCCCATCCATCGGAAGCAGCCAAATGTCGTTCGCTGCACCCGACATATTCGCGGAGAACAGAAGGTAACGGCCATCTCGAGACCAGTCGGTCGGGGCCGTGATGTAAGGCGATCCGGCTGGCAGTTCCGTTTCGGCCCCAGTACCGGACGCGTTCTTGATAAACAGGCCTGGCTTTGCCCCTATTTTTCCAAAAACAATCCGGGCTCCATCGGGCGACCAGACCGGATAGGTGTCGTGATCAGACCCGAATGTAAAGCGGGTCGAGGTTGCTCGTGCAAGGTCTTCCAACCAGATGTCGCCGTTTTGGCCGTCGTGCCTGGCCGTCGCTACCAGTTTCTCGTCTGGAGAAAGCCAAGGGCGAATCGCGTTCATACTCTTGGGCCCAACAACACCGAGCCGTTTGCCGTCGCGGCCCATCCAGGCCAATTGCTTAGATTCTGCTTCGCCGGAGTCGAAGACCAGAAGCCCCGTCTTTGAAACGGAAAATGCGGCATCCCCGCGAACGGCACTGACGCGTACTTTTTCGGCGACAGGAAACGCGTCACCGGTCACGGCCCCGTTACCCGGGGCGAGTCGCTGCGCCATCAAGGTGCCCTGGCGCAAAAACAGCAGATAGGAATCGCCTGCCGGGCCTTCCGCGATGGCGCCGCTGGCGCGAGTGTCAATCAGCCGCACGCGGTTCTTATCGCCGAGGCCACCCAGGTAGAGGCCGCTGCCCGCATCGTTCCTGTATACGGACAAGTAGAGGAACTGCTTGCCACCCGGAAGACTCACCGGCCACCGATGATTCGCCTCCTCGGAGGCGCGGTCGGGCGCCGAGACGAGTGCGGGCGTGCCGCCCTGCGCCGAGACGCGATGGATACCGGTGTCGAGAAGGGAGAACAAGATGACGCCATCGTCGGTCCAGGTTCCGCCTCTGGCCTGCTGCACCGCGCAGAGCGTTTGCGCCGGTCCGCCGGCCGGGTCGATCTTCTTGAGCGCGGCTTGCGTGAAAAATCCGATCCACCGGCTGTCCGGAGACCAGAACGGATAGATGGCTTGCTCGGTTCCCGGCAGCATGCGTGCTTCCACTGCGTGCAATGGCCGCACCCACAGGCTTCGCTTGCCTTCCTGGAACGCTGTGAAGGCGAGAGTTTTTCCGTCCGGGGAAATGACGGTCTCGATGAACACCGCGCCCGGAGGCGGCTGAATAGAGAGCGCAAGCACCGGCGCTTCCGGCGGCTTGGATCGAAATTGGACAACACCGAGCACGATGGCCGCCGCGCCCGCCGCCGCTGCGATCCACTTCCAATAGCCCGCTTGTTTTGGCGTTTCGGTTTCGACCTGCGCCGGCGCGCGGAGTTCGAGCACGATATCGCGCATCGACTGCCACCGATCATCGGCGTCTTTCTCCAGACACCGCTTCACGAGCCGGTTCAACCACGCCGGTTTCAGCTCCTCCGGATCGGACGACAGAATCGCACCGACCAGCCCCGCATAGTTCTTGCCTTGAAACGCCTTGCGGCCGGCGATCATTTCATACAGCACCGCGCCGAACGCCCATATATCGGCCCGCACATCGGCCTCGCGGCCCTCGAACAACTCCGGCGCCATGTACTGCGGCGTGCCGACAATCGCGCCTTCCGATGTCAGCGCCTTGGTCAGCGTCGCGTCGTTCGGGCCAATCACCGGCGTCGATTTCGCGAGCCCGAAATCGAGAACCTTCACGCCATCCCGCGTGAGCATGATGTTGCCTGGCTTCACGTCGCGATGCGTCACGCCGGCGCGATGGGCGCGGTCGAGCGCGTCGGCGATTTGCTGGGCCGCTTTCAACGCTTGATCGAGCGGCATCGCGCCCTTCTCGATGCGCGCCGCAAGCGTTTCGCCTTCGATCAGCTCCATCACCATGTAGCCCGGACCGATGTCGTGCAGCGTGCAGATGTTCGGATGATTCAGCGACGCGACCGCGCGCGCTTCGCGTTCGAAACGGGCGCGCAGGTCGTCGCGGTTGGCGATGTGATCGGGCAGCACCTTGACGGCGACACTGCGGTCGAGGCGCGTGTCGCGGGCTTTGTACACTTCGCCCATGCCGCCCGCGCCGATGGGCGCGACGATTTCGTAGGGGCCTAGTTTTTCGCCGGGGGTGAGAGGCACGTCTCGGTCATTCTATCGCGGCAGCAGGTGACAGGTGACTTTGCGGGCTTTGATCGTGATCATGCAGCCAGCGGCGAGTTCGGCAGAGTAGGCTTTGACAACAGGCCGCAACAGTTCCGCGGCAGCCGGGCCGTTCAAACCTTGCAAACGTATGCGAATCACGGACGGAAACGGCTTGCGGTGCAGAACCAACAGAGCGTGGAAGTCCGAATCAAGTGTGACGACGGCTGCGCCGTATTCGCGGGCCCAATCCATGATCACGGGATCTTTGGCTGCCGCCATCCCAAGATCCTCGACGTGCTGACACGCAATTCCAGCATCTCGTAACAGTGCCGCCGCGTCGCGCGGGAGGCCCTGATCAAGTAGTAGCAAGTTCACGCCGCGGAGATTCTAAAGGCGCAATCTTCGAGATTCGCCGCGGCGTAAGCCAAAGCCTGCCGCACGTCTTCCGGTTCCAGCGACGGATAGTTGCGGTAGAGATCCTCGCGATCCGGATAGATGGATACGGCTTCGACAACGCGGCGTACGGTGAGTCGCATGCCGCGTATACACGGCTGCCCATTCATCTGCTGCGGATCCCAAGTTATTCGATCAAATTCCGGCATCGAACATTATTCTCGCAGATGCGATGGCGCTGATGGGAGCTAATACGCCCGATTCCCCGCCACCCAAGTCTGCTCCACGCTCCGCGAATTCTTAATATCGCTAAGCGGGTTCTTGCCCAGCACAACAAAGTCCGCCCACTTGCCCTTCTCCAGCGTCCCGAAGTTCTTCGACTCCCCCAAAAACTCGGCCGAGTTCTTCGTCGCCGCGGTCAGGATCTGCACGGGCGTCAAACCGGAATCGACGAGGAACTCCATCTCGAGATGCTCGAAGAAACCGGGGAAGCGCGCGGGCGGGCCGGTGTCGGTACCGAAGCCGATCTTGACGCCGGCGTCAGCCAGCTTCTTAATGTTGCGCTTGGCGATATCCATGAACTCGTTCTGATAGCGCGGGTAGGTGTGATCGAGCGCCGCCTTGTCTTGAAACGCCTTGGTCTTGATCGTCGCGCGATCGGCGGGGTCGACCGAGCGAACGAACCACGGATCGTCGGCGAACGGCGCGCCCTTGACGTAGGTAAAGACCGAGTACTCGCGCGTCAGCGTCGTCGCGGCCATCCACGCGCCGTGCTTCTTCATCAACGCAATCAGTTCATCGTCGACCGGTTTGTCGCGCACCGAATGCGCGACGCCGTAGAGACCGGCAGCCACCAACTTCTTCGTGTCGTCAAGATAGAACAGATGCGCGGATGTACGCAGTCCGTACTTTTTGCCTTCGCGAATGATCGCAGCCGTCAGCGCGGTCGGAATCTTCACGTCGCGGCCGAGATGATCGTCGACCCAAACCTTGAGCATGTCGACTTTCTTGCCGGCCTCCGCCTTCACCGCCGCGGCAACTTGTGCTTCCGTCTCGACCTCATACGGCACGCCCTTCATTCCGGGCGCGAGCGTAGGATAACCGGCCTTACCCGTGAACCCCTTGCCGGCAGTGTAGATACGCGTGAGCGACGGCCGGCCGGCGCGCTGTTCGGCGCGCATGTCGAAAACTAGCGGCTGATCGCTGCCCATGCTGAGCACCGCCGTCACGCCATTTTTCGCGTACGTCTTCAACTGATCGTTGACGTTCTCGCGCGTGAAATTCTTCGGGTCCTGCGACAGCGCCTTCGTGTTGCCGAGGTGGCAGTGCAGATTGATAATGCCGGGGATCACGTACTTGCCGGCGAGATCGGCGACCTCGGCGTTGGCGGGTTTCTTCAGCGCCGATTTCGCGCCGATCCACGTGATCCGGCCGTCGGTGACGATCATCGCCGCGTCGGCCACTTGCGGCTTGCCGGTGCCGTCGAAAAGAGTGAAGCCTTGGAATACTCGGGTCTCGGCGGAGAGGGCAAGTGCCGCCGCGAGGAACGTCAACGCTGGTCGCATCATGGACTCGAATTTTATCAAACGTCAGTAGCGCGAGGGTTTGTGGAAGGAAAAGGTGGTTTGCAGGATGTGCCGATTGCCGGGGTTGCGGAGATAGATGTGATCGAAGGCGTACTGGATATTCACGTCGATCGCCCGCGACGCCACGAAGCTAACACCCGCACGCGGCCGCGTGCGCTGGCGGCCGGCGTGCTCGACGAATTCTTCGACGCCCGCGTAAGGCGCGAGGCGGCGCTTCCACTCGGTCTGCCAGGCGAAACGATAGCGCGTGTAAGCGGGATCGCGCATTGCAAACAGGTGGTCGGTCTGCACGCGTACGGAGTGTTCGAAGTTGCGGGTTTGGATCTCGCGCGTGATCGACGCCCAGAACCGTTTCTGCGGCGCCCAGGTGGGATCGGCTTCTTGCGCTTGCACGAGGAAGCCGCCGCCGGCCACCCAGTTTTTCCGGATGCGCTGACTTCCGTAGACCGAACCGCGGACCAGTTGAAACACGGAGAACCGATCCCGCGTGCGAAAGTGAAACTGCGCGTCGATCTCGCGGCGCCCATTGTCGAACGCGACCCATTCGAAGCCGTGCCACGAATAAAATTTAGGAGGGGCGTCCTGCGCGGCGCGCGCAACGGACAGCAGCAGGAGGCGCGGAATCATTCGGCGTCGCGGAGAGGGTCCTTCTTGTGCTTGGGCTTCTTACGGCGCGGATCGGACTCGATCAACTGCCCCGGTTTGACCTGGCCGACGACCGCGCGCGCCACGCGGCGGGCCGTCTTGGCGGGATCGGATTTCGGAAGTTTGATCTTTACCGGCATGGGGGCGGGTTGACGGCGGCGCGCCTTCACCTATAATAATAAGTGTAATCAGAAGGAGGCCGTATGCGCCAAATTGGGCCAATGGAACTTGTTATCATCCTCGCCATCGCCTTGCTGCTTTTCGGCGGCAAGAAGATTCCTGAGATGGCCAAAGGTTTAGGGGAAGGTATCAAGAACTTCAAGAACGCCATCAAAGAAGAGCAAAAAACCACCGAGGAAAAGAAGCAGGCTTAGGCTTCCTCTGGCCGCTCGCACGTTGAGCGGAACGGTATCGGTATCAAACACGAACCCCGCCGGATGCGCTCCGGCGGGGTTCGTGTGTTTACTGCAGGAACGAAACTACTTCTTTTTCGGCGGAACGATCGCGTCCTTGACGGCCTTGGCGACGCGGAACTTCACGACCTTCTTGGCCGGAATCTTGATCGCCGCGCCGGTCGCCGGATTGCGGCCCATGCGCGCCTTGCGCTCCTGGCGGACCAAGCGGCCCAGACCAGGCAGAACGAACACGCCGTTCTTCTTTGTTTCTTTGATTGCGATATCGGAGTAGGCGGCCAGAAGCGCCTTCACCTGTTTGCTGGAGGACCCTTCGACGGCGTCGGCGAGGGCCTTTACGAGTTGAGTCTGCGTCATGCGAGCAGCGGCCATGTTTGAGCTCCTTACTTTACTGAACTTCCTTGCGGGCACCTGAAACGTTTTGTGGTAAAAATGTTTTGGGCAGTTCCGATCATAAGGCACATGGAGCGCCGCTGTAAAGAGGACAGATGCAAAAACTGGGCATTTTTGGCGGGTTTCTTGCGGCACAGGCGCCGAAAGGCCCGTCTGACGCGGTTTCCGAGCGATCCCCGCTTCCGAAAGTGGCTCTGGAAACGGCTTTCGGCACGATGGTGGCCGAGATCGACACCGCCGCCGCGCCACACACCGCGGCCAACTTTCTGCGTTACATCGACACCGGCGCCTACGAA
>JBJXFL010000034.1:0-2547 GCA_046155405.1 Bryobacteraceae bacterium
AACCCTTGGGTGACCCCATAAACATCGGTAAAGCAGAGATTGGCGAAGTTTTCAGCTTGGCAATCTCAACCCGATGGAGGTCACCCAAAAGGGGACGGACAGAAAACAGGACAGCATTAAAACGCCCGTCAAACAAGGGGCCGGCGCGAAGGCGCCGAAGCCTGATAAAATCAATGCTCCCACGCCCTATGACTTCGGAGCCAGGACTATTACCCCGTACGGGGGGTCGTTACCGCTCGCCCCGCTGCTTGAGAAACTGGAGTTCGTGGCGCTGGTGGAAGAGTTGCTGACGGTAAACCGAATCCCGCGCGCCATGAGCGTGGCAAAGTTTTTCCTGACGATCGTGTTGGGAATCTACGTCGGGCTTACACGCTTGGCCCACTTGCAGTACATCTCCCGCGACCCGCTGTTGACGGGAATACTGGAAGTGGCGAAGATTCCGCCGCAATCGACGCCGTGGCGGTTTCCGGCCTCGTTGCACATCGTCGTCAGCCGCCAGTTGTTGCAAGTCCAGCGGAAGCTGCGCGAACGCGTATGGGCCGCGGGCAACGTGAAGTTGAAGTCCATCCCCATCGATACCGGCACCACGGTGCACACGCTCTACGGCAAGCAGATGGGCGGGCGCAAGAGCTACAACACGAAGAATAAAGGCAAGCGCAGCTAGCAGCCGATCCTGACGTTTCTGGCCGGGACCCGGGAGTGCGTGAGCGGGCAACTGCGCAATGGCGACAGGCCCTCGGGCAAACAGATCGCCGATCACTTGGCGGAGGTCTTTGCCGCCATTCCCAAGACGGTGGCGTCGTATTTCGCGCGCGCCGATTCGGGCTTCTATTGTTGGGAGGCAATCGAGGCCTATGTGCGCTTCCGGTGCCGCTTTGTGGTGGTGGCGCGCAAGACGGCGCGGCCGGTGGCGGCGTTGAACGCGGCGGATTGGAGACCTTCGCCCAACACGGACGCCGACGCCGGGTGCGAGTTCAGCTACCGGCCGGACGGATGGAAACGGGAGTTCCGGTTCGTGGCGTTGCGCTATGACGAGACGGAGCGTCCGGCGGAGGAAGAGCCCGCCGAGCAATACCAGCTGTTCGCCTACGGGGCGGTGACGTATCGGGTTTTCGTCACGAATTTCGAGACCGAGCCGGTCGGCTTCGTGACCGGGTTCTACCGAGGCCGCGCCAGCGCGGAGAACCTGATTAAGGAATCCAACAACGACGCCGGATTGGCGGCGCATCCTTCGGGACGCTTCGACACCCATTCCATTCGTTTCCAATTGGCGATGCTCGCCTACCCCGGCACAGCCGAAGAAACCTGAATTGCCGGCTGCTGCTGCTGCAACGTTCAGAGGAGGAAACCGTGGAAACGCTGAAACACACGACGATGGCGACGGCGCGCTTCCGGTTTCCGTTCATAGCGGCCAAACTCCGGAGCCACGCCGGGCGGGCAGGAATCAGTTACAGCGACCGGTACCCGGAGCAAGAGCTGATGAACCGCTTAATGAGCCGTTTGCGCAGCATTGCGCGGCCGGGTGTGGGCATCGCGCCACTGGTCGCGGTAGCGTTGGAATAGGGCGTCCGGCCATGCCGCTTTCCCAAGGTGGGCTGTGCATAAAATTCTATGCATGATGCCGAAACCCAAGCGGGCATGGGGTTAAACGAGGGTGTGCGGTGCAAGGGAGGTGGAATTCGGACCAGCAAACAGATAAGACTTGAGCGCGACTTGCTTTTTGAGCGGTGCGAAGGCGCGGCGGACAGGATGCCGAGTGGGAGAAGTGTCGCTCAACGGCCTGCGGCGGTCAGCCCTTCTGTGCATAATCTAGGTAGAAGGGCTTGCACGGCGACCGGCGGCTCGTTCTTTCAAGCAACGTCGCGTATGGTCAGACCGGCGGATTCCGGCAGGCGGCTCCGCAATAAACTTGGACCTCGCCCCGTATGGCAAGCGCTTCGAACACCTGACTTACAATAACTAAAGCAACCGGCGAAACGCCTCCGGCGTCAGGCCCGCTGCGCGTACAATCACGGCCATCGTGTTGGCATGCGGGTCCCATCTCTAATCACAATGTGCTTTTCTTGCCGCCGAATGGCCAAACCCAACTTCTCGAGCGCCGGACGGCGCGTTGGTGTGGGACGCCGGCGATGGCCATTGATTGCCGCTGGAGGACGACTTCCCGCTTCTCGGCATCGCCGCTGAGTTCGTCGGCCACGGTGAGGTACTCGTCAATCGCGTCGCGGATATTGTCGAGCGCCTCGGTCTCGGTCTGACCTTGAGAGGCGCAGCCCGGAAGTCCAGGCACCCACACACTGAAGCCCTCATCGGTATGAAGCAGCGCAATAGTGTAGTGGACTGGAGTCTAAGAGCGTGTCTGAAAAGTCACGCTCTGGTCGGGGCGAGGCCTTTGGCTCGCGCGAGACGGCGCAGCATCAAGTGGATCATGATGACGCGGATGTTGGTTTCGCTGGTCTCGGTGAGGTATTCATAATCTTTGCTGAGTCGCCGCCACCGTCCAAACCAGCCAAAGGTTCGCTCGACGATCCAGCCATGCGGCAGGCGCTG
>JBJXFL010000149.1:0-5290 GCA_046155405.1 Bryobacteraceae bacterium
AACTGCCCCAGCAGCGGTTCATTGACGTAACCCGCCCGCGGTTCATAAACAGCGGCCGTCGGCCCATACGCGACATTGTTCTTCTTCATCAGCGCGATGAGTTCATCATCGACAGGCTGATCCTGAATCCCGTGCATAATCGCATCCACGCCCGCGCGCGCCGCGATCTTCCCTTTCGCCAGCGTCACCGTATGCGTCATCACCGGAATGCCCGCTTTGTGAGCGTCTTCGACGATCGCCCGCAGCGTCTCTTCTTCCATGCTCGACATATCCGCGGCCGCCGCATACCGCCACCCATCGGTGAAGACCTTGATGACATCGGGTTTATACGGCAAGATCTTCGCCATCGCCGCATGAGCCTGCCGCGGCGTCAAAACTTCGTTCGTAAAAAAATCCCCGCGCCCGCCCTCCGCGCCATGCCCACCCGGCGCCGTGAACCGCGCGGCGAAATGCACCCGAGGCCCGCGCCACTGCCCGTCGCCAAGCAATCGCCGCACCGGCTCGAAGGTCTCCGCATAGGTGCCAAAATCCGCCAGCGTCGTCACGCCTGATCGCAAATACGCCTGAAGATTCTTCCCCCAATCGGCGGGAGCCCCGCCGACAGTCGAATACGGCACATGCGTATGCAAATCATGCAACCCCGGCAGCAGCGTCTTGCCGCGTCCATCGATCACCCGCGCCCCAGCAGGCGCCGCAATCGAAGGCGCGACGCGTTCAATCACCGTGCCATTGATCAAGACATCAGCAGTCCGAGGCGCCGCCCCCGTTCCATCAAACACCGAGGCCGACTGAATCAATATCGCCTGCGCAAACAGCAAAGTAGCGGGAATCACGTCTTACAGCATGGCGCAGCGCCTCCCGAATAAGCAACGCACGCGTCGTAATGCCATCCACTCTCGCAATGTCGCTGCCCCACTTATTGCCGTCGTCTTTTGGTAGCGAAAAAGCCGGCGTTGCGGAATTTTGCGTTGACGGCGCCCCACGGAATGTCGGTCGGGCACGCGGGTGGCAGCCTCGAATCGCCGTCCCCTGTGCGGCGTCTACTCTGGCGACACATGCCGCGCGGGCCGATAGACATCGCCAAGGCCTCGCTTTTTGACTAGTGCTGCGCCTTCGGTTCAACATCGAACGCCATAATCGGTGCCTGGGAGACCTCATCAACGTATCTTTCGGGATCGCCGATCTGAACTCCGTAGTTCCTCTGAAGGAAGGTGAAAGCTTCGAACCGGTTCCTGAGATGTTCTGCAATTTCGGCGGCGCTGGCTCTCTGCCAAGCGCGGCCTCTCGTCATATCCCGCAATTGCGTCATCGTCGGCAGAGCGATCACTTTGAACTCGCCTGAACTCTTCTCAATTCCGGCTACGTAGGCGGGCGAAATCCCTCTCCGGTAGATGAGAGGTTTCGCCTCACCACTAGATCTGCGCCTGTTCAAACGCCCATATGCTACCTCGACGGTGTAGGTTTCCGCCGGCAGTAGATCTGTTTCCGCCACGCCACTGCTCGACGCCGAGCCCAACTGCTCCATAAGCGCTGCCATCGAGTTGCCGGCAGCCGCCTGGTACGCGCCGGCGGCGTAGGCATCCATTTCAACCACTGTCGCTACGGCGCTGGCGCACTCAATCCGTAGTGGCCCCTTGGGCGTGTGCACAATGCAGTTAGGTTCAAACACAACGGCCTGTCCGGTTACGGCGGTCGGTCCAGCATCGCTGTCGCCGACTCGAACGGCTGTCAAGTGCACTCCGCCGAAACGATGCACCAGTAGGGGCAGGAACGCTCCGGGTAAATTCTTGGGATCGATTTCGATTCCCTTCTCTGGAAGCGCCGCCGTCCACCGAGACACTACATCTTTAGGGGGACCGGAGCCGCGCATCAAAACCTTTCGCGTCTCGGGCTTCACCGGACCGATTGTAGAGAGCAGCATCTCCATCGGTCGGGCAGTCGCCACCTTTTCAACGACCACCAAACCTGGCGACAACTGTTGATCGATCCGGGAAATTTTACGGATCCCGGCGAGCGCAACGTTAGCGGCAGGCGGCTTGGCCAGCTTCTCGATGAAACTTCGCGATTGCTGCGCGGCGCTGGATTCGTAGACGGCGAGCATATCCATCCACTCTTCGTCCGTCACCGCTGGCGAAGCGATTCGGCCCGCCTCCTCTTGCAAGGCCTGCAGGCATTTCGCAATGACTGAGCCGGCGCTCTCCATTGAAACATCGAGCCCTTTCTGCATAGAAATCGCCGCGCCAAAGGCGATCATCGCGCGGGTGGGAAAGAACCCGGCCGGGCGGCGGACAGTCGCGGGAGCGCGAACCCAGGCTTGCGCGGACAGGACCGAGAAATCTTCGCTCGCGGAGCCATCGTCGCCGCTCGCAGTGAAGCGGCGCTGCTCGATGTCGAACGCCACTTCAAGCGATGCCGCGCCGGTGCCGGAGACGGTAATATTCGCGCCAGCGAGCGCCTTCTTTACCATCTCCGCGTAAGAGCCGGGACTACCTAATTGTGTGGGAGCGGGCGCTAAGGAGAGCACGAGCGGACCCGCCTGCCGCAGCGCTTCGGCACGGCTGACGCCCTTCGCGGTCATCATGCCGTAGTACCACTTGCTGGCGCCGTCGTTTTTTGATTTCAGCTTCGCGAGGACAGCCTGGGTCGCCTGCACCCGGGCCTCCCTCGCCAGGCGGACATTCTCCAACGCCGCACGGCGAGCGTCCTCCTCGGCTTTAGCCTTGGATGCAATAGCAATGGCGCTCTGCTGGCGCGCAGCGCGAATGCCGGCGAGAGACGACTCGGCGAAAGAGCTGAGCCGGTACTCGTACTTTCCGCGCGGCCGCGTCACAATAAAGTCGTTGATCGGACGCTCCTGTTTGGCCTTGGGAGCGGTGGAAGACTCGATGTTGGTGTGGTGCTCGACATGGATCCCCGCCAGATAATTGGCTACGGTGAACGTCTCACTTCTGGGACAGCGCGCGGAGAGGGCTGGAAAAAGGCTGCCTTCCAGAAATGTGCGGTACTCGGTGTTCTCCGGCGAGAAGACGTACTCGGGCCCTTTGCGCGCCACGATATCCGCGCTAGTAAAAGAGCCCCCACAATTGACTAAAAAGACGATCCATTCTTGAGTTTCCATTAAAACGGGATGACGCAGCCCGCCGCGCGCTTCCGCGGTGCCGGCAGAAATTGCCGCCCCTGACGCTGTCGTTGAGGGACCACTTGATCGCTCATCTTCAGCTACTTTTTTAGACCATGCCAGCGAGTACGGCGACGAATTGTACAAGAACGCGTACACGAGCCCGAATGCGCGCCAGTCCCGAAAACATCGTTTGAGCGCCGTGTGGACGGCGGTCCGGTCGGCATTTTCCAGGTCCAGATACGACTTACCGAAAAATTTGGAAAACACCCCGGCCCGGAATATCGGGAGGGTCGCCACCATCAACTCGGCAGGTCTGGCCGACACGAAATTACCCGGCGGAAGTTTGGAGGTCCATTGATTCAAAACCTCGCATCGCTCGGTGGCTGAGTTGGTCTCGAAAAACCTCTGCCCATAGCAGGGCAGCTCCGCCAAAGAAAGAACACCCGACAGAATCAGGGCACTGAATATTGCACGCATGGCGGCAGTTTAGCATGGGGGCTCCGGATGGGGATAAGCGGTGCTGTGGGGAATCTCTTCCGCCCCCTACCCGCGTTCCTTCGCCGCTGAGCTAAACGGCGAGTAGGACGCCGCCGCAGCGAGTCCGTTAGGCAACGGAGCACAGAGCTTACATGCGTGTGACAACCTCGCCATTGGCAACGTATTTGCGATTCCAAGTGAGCTAGACGCCCGGGCACCCTTCGCAGACCCTCCGCGTCCGCGCATGGTGCGGAGCGGTAGACTCAGCGCATGCGTTCGGGCCACCCTCTGATTTTGCTGGCAGTAGCGGTTCGCCACCGACATGGCCTCAGCGAATTGAAAGACCGGGTGCCGGGCGCGTCCATGGAAAGTGGACCGCCGACTCGATAATCTACCTTGAAACGGGCGCTTCACGATCCTTCCGGTTGCCCAGTCACATTCCAATCGACGCGGCATTGTAGTGTAACTCGGGTGCACTGGTCCGGTTTTGCGCAACGAGGAAAGCGATGGCCGGCGTTAACGGGTTCGGTTCGATGCGCGGCCGTCGAACCGCTCCAGGCTCCGCGGTGCCCGCAACATTGGTTCCTTCACGGTATCGTCGGCGTCGAACGTCGAGCCCGTTGTCCGGTTGCGATGCCTTGTCAGCGAGCGTCGATCCGTCCGTTCTTAGTATACTGATGGGTTTCATGGCGCAAGTCCTCGTGCTCTACGACAAAGCGGCGGACCCCGCCGCCGTTGATCTCTACCACAAACTTACGCACATCCCGATAGCGAGGAAGGGAGCAACTATATTACGTTGAGTGACCAAGCTCTCGCGGTCAGCGCTGCGTATCTCGTCGCGAGGTTGACCTTCGACTCAATAGTGGAGATTCAAGTGGACCTAGCGTCATGGCAAGGCCAGGCGGCCGAGAGAGACTTACCCAACTTCGCTTCCGGCGGCAAGGAGGTCTAATCGGCGATGCGAAGACTTGCACTTTTCCCCACCATAGCGATGAGCACGATGTGCTTGGCTCAAGTGAACTTTCAGACCGCCGATCTTCAGAACGAACGCCTGATTCGGTATCTCCACGACGGCCGTTTCAATAGGGTCACCGACGTATACGATCTCCGAGTGAAGTTACTCTTCCTAAATCATTTATATTCCTTCGGCGAAATCTGCCCGTTTGACCTGCCAGCCGACAAGGTGAAGATCATGGTGACCGTTTGCGACGGCTGGTCCAGCAACGAGATACACTATCCCTTCGCTCCTTGGAAGAACTCGTCACAAACCGGTTGCACAAAATGGGACCAGAAGTTCACTGGCGTCTACGCCGACCCACGATTCTATGCGCTGCGAGACTCCACCGCCTTGGCCAGAGACATTCAGAAGCTTGAAGAAGGCTTTAAGAATCCAACCAATTTCATGCGCTCGATGCTGGGACAAGACCCCGCGCACACTTCGACAAGAGACGACTCCACGCGCGTGATTCGGACTAACGGTTGCAAAAGTCCGGCGTTGAAGACGTTTTCCGAGAACTTGCTGCGCTTCGTGGGAGGTTCGCGCTCGTTACAGGCCGAAGCGGGTGAACCGTCTTTCTGGCAAGCCGAGTGCGCGCGGCGTTTGCCTTCCATCCTGCCCGGCGTAACGCCGGGGGTGTGCGGCTGTTTGGATTCGTTGCTAGGCTCGTCCGTTCGAGCGGTCGAGATGTTTGC
>JBJXFL010000041.1:0-8388 GCA_046155405.1 Bryobacteraceae bacterium
CAACAACTCCGCGTGCAAGTCGGCGGCCCGCGCGTGACGGTCGCCGAAGGCGACGATACCTACATGTCCTTCTCCGTCTACATGGCCGAAGCCCCCAAGGATCGCGACAACTTTTTCTACTGGGAAGGCAATCCCCCGCCTCGCTACAACAACGTCATGACCTGGTGGATCGAACCGAAAGACTCGGGCGCCGCGATCAAGTACGGCACCGGCAACCTCGGCCGCAACGGCACCGAGTGGGAGGCCGACTTCGCCATCGGCAAATGGCACCAACTCGCCATGCACATCCATTGGTCCGAAGACCCAGCCAAGGGCAACACGCGCCTCTGGTTCGACGGCGCTCTCGTCCTCGACAAGAAACTCAAAACCAAAGGCGCCGAGTCGGTCTACTTCTGCCAACCCGGCATCCATCGCAGCCCGCACAAGCCGTCGGTCGATTCCCTCTACTTCGACAACTTCATCCTCGCCACGACCCTCGACGAAGTCCTGAAAAAGTAGCGCCGGTCTACTTCCCTCGCTGCAAACGAAACCCAATCTTTGTCTTCCCGGCCTCCTGATACAGGTGCAACTCCGCACCAGATTTCTTATACCGGATCAGCCTCGGAAACTCATTCTGCGGATTCTCAAACACCGCATCGTCCCCGGCATTACGCCGCCCTTTGGTTCAGTCCAATGCTCCTCGGTGATCGACTGCCCCATCGTTCCCTTCCAGTCGCCGGCAATCCAAGCCACCTTCGAAAAATCCGCGCCAAACAGACCGGCCGCAAGAAGAAAGGCGCCAACAAATCGCAGGACCTACCCCTTCACCGCATGGAAATCCCAGCCCTTGCGGAACGTCGGCTTGAGTAGCTTATTCGCCTCCGCGTTGTTGGTGATCCGCATCTTCTCCGGGTCGTACTCAAGCTTCCCTTCGTGCCGAAGCGCAATCACGCCCAGCAGCATCCATTCCACAAACGGCGACGACACCTCGAAATTCGAACACGCCGGATCGCCGCCCTTGCACGCCCGAATGAAGTCCCGCATGTGGCCCGGCGAACGCGTCAAAAGCGGCGCCGGCATCGTGTGGTCCTTCATCTTCTCGACCGGCAGCAGCCGCGTCACTTCGCCATACGTCCCCGTCGTCAGGACGCCTTTGTCTCCCAGAAACACGCTCCCGTTCGGCGTCGGGAACCGCAACTCCGCACCCGGGGCCTTCAACGCGTCAAAGTCCTTCTGGTTGTAAATCCGCCCCGGCGACCGGAAATCGGCCCCGACGCCCGCGGGCGCGCCACGCCGTCCCTCAGCCGAACGCAGCAAAGGCGGATCGCCCACCCATTCTCCCGTCGGAACGCCGGCGATCTTCGGGCTCTCCTTCATCCCGTCGTACCAGAACACCTGCAGCGCGGGCATATCGCCGTAAGCCGCAAAGTCGAAACGGATGACCGACGCCTTCGGAAACTGGAACGGGCTCACGCCCTCTTTCTTCACGCACTCCACGCCCACGATCTTCCGCTTCGAAAGATGCAGCGCCATATTCGGCGCGCCCAGGATGTGGCAAGCCATGTCGCCTAACGCTCCCGCGCCGAAGTCGTAAAACCCGCGCCAGGCGAACGGCTGATAAAAGTAGCTGCCCCAGCGGTCCGGCTGCGTCCGGCCGGCCATCGTAAACGGCCTTTTCTCCGCCACGCCCAGCCACAAGTCCCAATCCAGCGTCGACGGCACCGGCTCTTCCTTCGGAATCTCGGTGATGCCCTGCGGCCACAGCGGCCGGTCGCTCCACGCATGAACCTGCGTCACATTGCCGATCTCGCCATTCCAAATCATCTCAGCGCACTGCCGCGTGCCTTCGTTTGAATACCCTTGATTGCCCATCTGCGTGGCGACACCATACTTCGCCGCCGCCGCGCGCAACTGCCGCGCTTCCCACACCGTCCGCACCAGCGGCTTCTGCACGTAAACGTGTTTATTCCGCTCCATGCACCACATCGCCGCCATCCCGTGCATGTGATCCGGCGTCGCCACGATCACGGCATCGATGTTGCTCGCTTCCTTATCGAGCATCTTTCGGAAATCCCGATAGGTCGGCGCTTTCGGAAAGTTCTTGAACGTCTCCGCCGCGCGCCGGTCATCGACGTCGCACAACGCGACGATATTCTCCGTCGGCGAAGCCGCGCGGATATTACTCGCGCCCTGCCCGCCCGATCCAATCGCCGCGAAGTTTAACTTCTCATTCGGCGACTTATACCCCAACGACTTCAGCGACGCCGCGCTCCCAAACCCCGCCACCGGGACCGCGCCAGCCAACAAGCTGCCATAGAAAAAGTGTCGCCGTTGCATTGCCATTCGTATCTCCTTGGATTCCGTCTGTGATTATACGCCCGCTCGACCTGGAAAGCCTTACTCCGCCGGCACAATCGGCGCCGGTGCGCCGTCAGCAAAGAGCAGCGCCAGCGACGCCCAACTCGTCCCCGCGGCCGCGATCCACTGGTGATGGCCATAAGGAAACCCACTCTCAAAGTAAGGCTGCAGCGGGTGCGCATGCGTCTGCACATACCAACTGCCATCCGGAAACTGCATCTTCACGAGCCACGCCACACCGCGTTGATAAGGCGCCGACGACGGCTTCATGCCCGCCGCGGTATGCAGCGCATAGAGTGCCAGACCAGTGGCGTAAGCATCCGGCGCCATATCGGGCAGTTGCGACCACCCGCCATCGCGCCGCTGGCTGGCCAACAACTCCTCCACCGCCCGATCAATCGGCGAATTCGTCGCCGCCAAGCCGATCAAACGCATCGCCTGTTCTTCCACACCAAACGCCTGCTGCCCCCGCAGCCACTCCCCTGCCCGCTCAATGCGCTCATTGATCTCCGCCGCCCGGCCCGGTGTGTGATACCCGCGGAGCGAAGTTACAGCCAGCGCCGTCGCCGTGATGTAGGAGTATTCGCTCGGCGGCCGGTAGGTCCGAAAATCCCATTTCCCATCGGGATCCTGACGAAAAGCGATTTTGTGAAACGTCGCGTCGGTAAACCGGCTCGCGGGCTCCTGATCAAGACCGTGTGCGGTGAGAAAGTACACCGGCCCTCCCATAACACCCTGGCCGTTCAGCACACCGGGCAGGTTGCCCGATCCCGTCGAGATCGTAATTCGACGCTCCCGCTTGGCCGCCGCGGCGTCCAGCGTATAGCCCTGCTTTCTGGCCTGCGACATCACCATTTCAGGCACCGTATTGCTATGGCACGAGACGCAGCCGCGTGTCTTCCAAACGGCGGGCGCCGTCGTTTGAAGCAACGGTATCGCGCGCTCAACCGCGTGCCGAGGCGACTTCGCGGGCGCGGCGCTCACGGGAATCGGCTCGGGCGCACCCGGCGCCTTCGCCTGCCGCAGCGCCTGCACGATCGGATCATTCGCGCCAAACCGGTAAGCAAGAGTAAGCGCGGTATTCCCATTCTCTTCCTTCAAATCGGTGCGAGCCCCGCGCGCGATCAGCAGCTTCACCACCGCCGGATTACGGTCATATGAAATCGCGGCCCGCATCAACGCCGAATACCCCCGCCCACACTGCGGATCGAGCTGAGCACCCTGCTCGAGCAACAACCGGACAAACTCGAGGTTCTGATACGCGGCGGCATTCTGCAACGCCGTCTGCCCGCGTACGCCGAGCTGATTCACGTCCGCACCGGCCGAGAGAAGAATCGGCGCACAGGCCAGACAATTGACAACCGCCGCACTGACCAGTGAGGTCGACTTCGGCGCAAGCTTCGCGCCCATCTTGAACAGCGTCACCAGCGACCCCGGCTCGCCGGCGCCCGCGGCAGTTTCGACGGCCGCCGTCGAAGGCTTCGCGCCTGCGGCAAGGAGCGCATCAAGAAATGGCTGCGCGCCCTTCCGCCCAGCCGCGAGACGGAGCGGTGTCATGCCGTTACCGGAAGCGGCATCGGCCCCCGCGCCCGCCGCCAGCAGCGCCTTGGTCTTGCGAAGATCGGAAACAGCATAGTGGAGCGGCGTATAACCGCCGGCGTTAACAGCGGCCGGATCAGCTTTGAGCCGAAGCAGCAATTCGACCATCGCCGCGTCGGCCGTCACGACAGCGTGATGCAGCGGAGTAGTGCCATCCGGGCGCCGCAGATTCGCGTCGGCGGCAAGGTTCGAGACAGCGGCCGCATCGCCCCGGCGAATGGCATCAAAAATATCGGGCGCGGCAAACGCCGAGACGGCGAACAGGAACAGCGGTAAGCGCATAACGCATTCTAATACGCCATCATAGTGCGTATGTTTCGCATCACATGGATCACGGCATCCCTGTTAGCCTGCAGCGCCGAAGTAAAGGTATCCGTAATCGATCCCAGCGGAAAAGCCATCCAAGCGGCCACCGTCGCGGCAGACTGCGCGGACGGAAAGAAGCGATCCACCCAGACCGACGCCGCCGGACACGCCCAATTTCCCAATCTCCCAACGGGCAATTGCCGCATCGCCATCCAACAACCCGGCTTCGAAAGCTGGACCAAGACGCTTCCCGTCGAAGAAGGCAAGGACGCGCGCCTCGACGCAGCCCTCCAACTCGCCCGCCGCCAGGAATCGGTCGCCGTAAAGGAGTCTCTCGGCAAGCGTTTCAAGAACTGGCTGACCTCATGTACCCACCGCTAGGGCTCGTCATGAAATGATCGAGTCAACGCCAATGGTCCGGCGCCTACCGCGCCACGACCGTCGGGGAGCGGACCACGGATTCTATCTGCATCGGCTTCCGGCCGGACGGCACTCACCGGGTGCTCCGGATAGAGGAAGACTTCGCGGCGCATTCATAGCCTGCGAAGCCCAATCGGGCCTCGCGCTCAGTCCTTCACCCGCCACTTCTCAAACCAGGCCTTCAAATAAAGTTGATAGGCCAACTGATGCGTCGGCCGCCGCCATCCGTGAAACTCGTCCGGTGCCCGAACCAAAAGCGTGTCTTTCTTCAAAATCTTCAGCGCCCGATAAAACTCCTCACTCTGCGAAATCGGCGTGCGAAGATCGGCCTCCCCGGTCATGACCATCGTCGGCGTGGTGACATTAGCGACGTAGTGCAGCGGAGAACGCAACGCATATTCCATCGGATCTTCCCACGGCCGTTTCTGAAATTGGTCGTACCACAGGGGTCCATCGGTGGTGCCGACAAACGAATGCCAGTTGATCACCGGCGCCATCGACGACGCCGCGCGAAATCGATTCGTATGGCCGACGATCCACGCCGTCAGCACACCGCCGCCCGAGTGCCCGCACACGAACAGGTTCCGCGAATCGATGAAGCCCTTGGCCAATGCCGCGTCGACGCCCGCCATCAAATCGTCAAAGTCCTTTCCGGGATACGCATATTGAATCTGGTTGATGAACTCCTGGCCGTAGCCGGTCGAGCCGCGCGGGTTGATGTAGAGAATCGCGTACCCATCGGCCGCGAAGTTCTGAAACCGCCAGTCGAACCGGACGTTGTACATCGACCAGGGCCCTCCGTGGATCCAAAGCACCATCGGGTATTTCTTGGCCGGGTCGAAATTGACAGGCTTAATCAGCCAGCCCTGAATAGCCATTCCGTCTTTCGAACGGAAATTGAGTTCTTCGGCCTGCCCCAGCGTGCGGCCGTCCAGCACGTCGCTATTCACATCGACAAGTTTCTTCAGCGTAGCGCTGGGCCGCTTCACATCGAAGGTCACCAGCACCGGCGGCTCATGGAACGCCGCCCGCAGCGCCGCCGCCTGTCCGTTGCCGGCAAGGGATAGGGATGTAAGCACATGAACGCCATCGGTGACCTGGCGCGGCTTGGCGTCGAGCGGAAGGAAATAGACGTTGGAAAGGCCGCGCTCCTCCATGGTGTAATAAAGGCCGCCGGAATCGGATGACCACTCAATCGCGGAAGGCGAACTGGGCAATCCGGTGGCCCACGTTTTCTTCGCGCCGCCACTGGCGTCCATCAAATGAATATTTGCGTTCGTGAAGGTGTTGCGGACATCGTCGAAGCCGGTGTAGGCGATCCACTTGCCGTTAGGAGAAGGAATCGGTTCACGGTCCGGCCCTTTGCGGTCGGTTAGCGTTCGCAGTTCGCCGGTGGCGACGGTGATCGCGTAAATCTCGCTATCGCCGCGAAGATATTCCGCGTCCGGTTTGCGGATGCCTGCAACGAATACGGTCTTCCCATCGGCGGACCAGTTGAAGGCGGTGTGGTTGAACTTTCCGGGAGTGAGTTGGCGCGGCGTGCCGCCGGTGGAGGCGTCAACAACGAAGAGATGCGTGTAGCCGCGCTCGGTGGGGCCAGTGCCGTCCGCGCGCCAACTCAGCCGGTCAATAACAATGACCGGCTTGGCCCATTCCGCGCCTTCGGGCCGCTTCGGCATTTTGATCGCGAGGATCGGATCGGCGTCCGGAACCCTTGCCGTGAACGCCAATTGTTTGCCGTCGGGCGACCATTTGAAGCCGCCAGGCGCGCGTTCCAGATGCGTCAACTGCGCCACTTCGCGCGTGTCCATCCACATCGTATAAAGCTGCGTGGTGCCATCCCGGTCGGACAAAAACGCGATGCGTTTGCTATCCGGCGACCACACGGGCTCGGAGTCGCGCCACCCCCCATTAGTGAGCTGCCGCAATCGCTGGCCGTCTTTGTCGACGAGCCAGATGTTGGAGCGCTGCCGATCCTTGCCCTTGTCCGCCCAACTGCGGCTGAACGCGATCTGCGCGCCATCGGCGGAGATCGAAGGACTGGCCAGCGACTCCATCTCGAAGAAGGAATCGGTATCGAGCAGCTTCGGTGTCTGCGCGCAAAGCTGAAGGACTAGAAACGAAAGAATCAGGCGCAAGGTGAGCCTCCAAAATTGAGTAATTTACACAGCTGGAAGGGAATCCGTGACGCGCGAAGCCCGAGGCAGTACAAGCTTGCGCTTCTCGGGATCGGGGTGCGGCCGGTAGTAAACGGCCGTGTGCCCAACCATCGAAACCAGCACCGCGCCCGTGGCCGCTTCAATCTCAGCCGACAGTTCCTTGCGTTCCTCCTGCATATTGGCAAAACGCAGCTTAAGCAATTCGTGCGCGGTAATGGCCGTCTCAAAGCTCTTATAGAAGTTCGGAGTAAGACCGTGTTTGCCAAGCTGCATGGCGGCGGGAGCCCCATGCGCGAGACGCCGCAGGAACTTACGTTGGGGGTTGGTGAGTGAACCGGACATCTTTTTCATGGTAACGGTTTATTACAAGGCTCTTTCGGTCGCGACGCCAAGAACATGCAGCGCACAGGCCGCGAAGGCGCGGCCCCAAACGAGACGCCCGCAGATTCTCGTCGCTCAGTGGAGCGCTATTTCCCCTCGGGCGCCTTCCGCCGCAGTTCGTCGGTGAAGTTCATCAGAAACGTAAGGCTCGTGGGCAGCTTTTCGGCTTCGCCATCGTCGGCCACAATCGCCGCCAGCCGCTTGCCGTCGGGTGCAATGTCGTAACTCTGGTTGCCAGCCAAGTCCCTCAAGCGGACCTCCGCCCACACGCGGGGATTCCCCGCCGCGAACGTATCGCCCTTGGCCACGTAGCCGGTAGCCATCACGCGCCCGTCCAACGCCTGATAAAGCAGGTCCCGGCCGTCGCGAGACCACTTCGCATAGCGCCCGCCGCCCGTCGACACCTGCCACTTTCCTCCCGGCCCCGGGAACGGGCGAACGTAGACTTCAGAGGTCCCCGACTCATTCGAATGGTACGCCAGCCACCGCCCGTCCGGCGAAAACGCCGGGGAACGTTCGTCGAACCGCGTTCCCAGAAACAGCTCCGCTTTCCCGAGCCTGATCCCGGCCGCGCCCGGCCCCGAATCGGCTTCCACCGGCATCGTGAAAATGTCATAAAGGTTGCCTACCATGTTGCGGGTAACCGCCAAGCGCTTGCCGTCCGGCAAAAACGAGATGGGAAACTGCGTACCCTCGGTCAAACGCTTCGCCTCTCCCGATCCGTCAGAGCGAATTGCGTGCAAACCGGAAGCACCCGGGTTCGAGGAGTGGAAGACGATAGTCATCCCGTCGGGAGTCCACACTGGGTGGGCATTCACGCCCGGCAGGAAACTCAGACGTGACGTTGTGTCCCTGTCCAGGTCTTTCACCCAAAGGTCGGATCCTTTGCCAGTGCTCATCGAAAACGCCAACCGCTTGCCGTCGGGCGAGAAACGCGGAGTGATGTAACGGCCCGGCGGCGCGTGCAGAGGTTGTGCCGTCTTGCCACCACTATCCACCCAGGAAATCGGATACCCAGCCACGCCTGGCCCCTCGGTGAGGTAGACGAACGTTCCATTCCCCGCGAATGCGAAATCCCCTCCCGCTATTTGCGTGCTGGAGACATCCTCCAGCATCGGCACCGCGGCGCCCGTGAGGGCTAGGCGGCCGGCGTCGAACGGCACGGCGAACAGCGTGGATTGGTGCA
>JBJXFL010000044.1:0-10112 GCA_046155405.1 Bryobacteraceae bacterium
CAACTCCGCCCGTAGTCAAAGCCGGCATTGAAAACAAATGATCCCGGTCATGTTTCGGGACTACCCAGGAAGAAAAAATGCCTCAAAATTCCTGGATCCTGAGGCAAACTGCGGAAGTTGGGTTAGCGCTGACAATCGCGAGAAGGCGGGAGTCGCCGGCGGCGACGAAGTTGATGTCGACATCGAACTCGATACCGAGCCGCGAGACGTCACGGTGCCGCCCGACTTCGCAGCGGCATTGAGCCGCCACGCCAAAGCCCGGGAACATTTTGACAGCCTGTCGAACAGCGGGAAGAAGGCTTTCGTGCAGGGGATTGAGGGAACCAAGGCGGCCGAGACTCGGCAGCGCCGCATTGATAAGGCGATCGCCGACCTGCGGAAAGCCGCCATGCAAGGTTGAAACTGCGCCTAGTGCGGACTGATCTAAGATCGGTAACGATTAGCGATGCTGAGCCGAATCTTCGTCGAAGTAGAACTTCACCGCTTAGGGACGAAGCGGCAATCGCGAGCGGCGAACATCCTCGTCGTAGGCTTGTTCTTCAGCCGCGATGTCCGCATCGATCGCCTGTTTGTTCGCATGGTAAAAGGCGAGACCCGCGTAGATTTGCGCAAGAGAAAGAGGCGGCCGGTCGGCGGCAATCTCCTCGGGCGAGATCCCCCGGTTGTTCTCGATCACGATGGTGCGCACGCAAACACCTGTTCCGGCGATAATCGGCCGACCGCCGCGCAAAACGGGGTCACGTGCGATCAGGGCGCGAATATCGGTGAAAGCGACAGGCATTTCATTACGAGTATAGCTCCAGCGACCGCAAACCCGGTGCTCGAACAGGCACCTTCACGCTGCTCTTGAGGCGTTGCACGAGGGAATTCATCTCTCCCATTTCATCGTCCACGGAAACCGGCGCCTGGGAGCGAACAATCACGCCACGTTCCGTACATTTTCCCAAAGCAACCGGCGAAGCAACGGCGCTTCAATTGCCGATCGAGCGTGGCGTCCCTCCTGCAGAATTAAGTCGGCGCCCTCGCGAAGACTGAGGCGACCGGATGGCGACCCGGTTTTTTCGCTGCACGGTTCGCCCCTGCGAATCGTCTGTCCTGACATGAAAAGCACGACTGCTTGGCTTGCGATAGCCGCCACCTTCGCCTCTCTCGTGTCCGCTCAGGACAGACCGGTCTCGACCTTCCGGCTTCATTTTCGAATACAGGAATCGCCGGTCGAAGCGAACGGGACGGCTCGAATCTACGTCCTCGCAATGGAGAGTAAGTCGCGTGGCAAGATCAATGCGACGCGTCGCCTCCCTTACTACACCAGTTCGAAGGGTGAGGCCAAAGAACTGCATACCGTGGCGTTGGGAAGCATCATCGAGTGCAAAGCCGAGGACGGAGAAGGCGGCGTCCGCCTTGATTGCGCATTCGAGAGCAGCTACGTAGCTCCCGAGCAGCCGCGGAGACAAGTCTCGATCGGATTTCCGCCCGTCATCAATTCGCGCCAGATCAATGCGACCGCGTTGGTACCCATCGGTCGAGAGGTGCAAATCACGCGCCTTGACGACCCGTCAAGCGGCAATCGCCTTGAGATTTTTGTAAAGGCAGAGCGATTCGCCGGCCCCATTGACGCCGCCAACTATTAAACAGCGGACTGTCGTCGATCTGATATTCATCTTCAAAATGATGGTCACGGAAGATTCGAATCGGACTCGCCTTCGTCATGATCTTGTGCGATTCCACCGCTCTGACGGCCAGTAACTCAAGCGGCAACATCGAATGTCGCGTTCGCCAATTTGGGAGGCAATTCCGCGTGGGCAATCCGATCCAGAAGAATCTCCCGAGCAGCGGACTGGGCTCGTCGAACGGCGTCTTGCTTCGAACGCCCGTAGAGGAGAATATTCAGTTCCGGAACCTCCGCAATCCAACGGCCGTCGGCCTCCCGATCAAGTTCAATCGTGAGTTTCATAACGTCGATCTTATCACTCGGTCCTTCTAATGCTCACCCCTGCGACAATCCCCTGCGTCAAAATGATCACTGCAGCCGTCGACGAACTGATCTTCACGCGCCGCCCGTCCCCTTACGCCTTCATTCGCCGCGCCGCCCGGTGGTGCCGCAAACGGGTCCGTTCCAGCAGCGCGCCACAACCCGCCCATCCAATCGCCCCTCGGTGAAACACGCGTTCTCCGAACTGCGGAAACAGGATCCGCCCCGCGCCCACGCTTGGACGGCATGGCAAGCCGTCCACTCACGGCCGAGATCTGATGTAATCCACGCACTAGCCGTAGTCGGAAATGCGAGGGGTCGCGCCAGACGGACCTGTCAACTCGTCGCAGACCACCACTTCATTCGATACAATAACGGATAGGAGGCGAATTCGCCATGGCGACGATTACAGCCAAAACACAGCTTCTTGAAGACTCGGGTTACGCGTACAGTTTTGACCGCGAGATCTACCTTAACCGAAAGGTAAGAAAGGCTTTCAGCCTTGAATTCGTAGAGGATCACAGCGAAGAGGTCTTAGTAGCAAAAATTAACGAACCAGTACAGTCCTCCGGTAAATGGCAATTCTATTTTAGTCTGCCGCCCTCGCCCGGAGTTGAAAGGGAACTCTCGGCGATCTTAGGATAATGACGGAGCGAACAACTGAGGACCGCCTGCGTGAAGAGTACTTCGTGTTGCTCCCCGAAGTACGGCGCGTCGCGGAAGAACTTGAGGCTGAAGTCAGGCACTGCCTTCTGCCGCTATCGAGCAAATTAGATAGGTATGAACGCCTGGTCGTTATCTCTCGAGTAAAGGATTGCGAGAGCGCACTGGGCGCTTTGCGGAGACGGCAAGCGGGTGCAACGTTCGACTCCGATAAAACCGATTCGTACACACTGACCTCCCTCAACGACCTGGCGGGGGTTCGTGTCCTCGCGTTCCCCCGGAGCCGGCGGATCGAGGCCGATTTCGATTTGAGGCGGCGTTTCTCGTCGTGGACTTCGGACCCTGTCCCCGCAGACGACGGAGGCGAGGAACCTCTCGCGTTCAAGTATCACGGTTTGTGTACGGCTAGCCCAAGGATTCGCGGCGAACTTCAAATAGCGCCGATGCTAATCGGATTGTTCTGGCAGGTAGAACACTCCACGATATACAAACCGTCTCCAGAGTTGAAAGGGGTTGGGAAAACACTCGAAATGCGACAGCGTAAAAGTGACGTTCTTGCGGCGCTAAAAGCTTTTGAGAATGAGTTTGAGCGATTGGTGCGCCTCGACCCGCTAAGTAATCGCGGCATCGAACCGCCGGCTTAACCACCTAGCCAATCCACGTCAATCCCGGGCGCTACCTTCCTGACGCCCGGCTACCCGCAATGTGGAGAGCATAGAAACAAGCGAGTTCGCCGCCGTAGCCATCACCGCTGCGACAGTCCCCCATCCACAGCTATTATCTGCCCCGTCACAAAATTAGACGCCCGCAAAAAGTAAACCACCGCGTCGGCGATCTCCTCGCCTGTCCCAACGCGCCCCGCCGGCGTCGCGTTCAGCATCGCCATCATCGCCTCATTCCACTCACCGAATGGAATCACGCCCGGCGCCACCGAGTTCACCGTGATCTCCGGCGCGAACGCTTTCGCGAGCGCTCGCGTCAACATGATCACCCCCGCCTTCGACGCACAATAGTGCGCATGTTCCGCCCACGGCCGCAGCCCGCCGAGCGAACTGATGTTGACGATTCGCCCATTTCCCTGCGCCTTCATTCGCCGCGCGGCTTGTTGACAGCAGAAGAAAACCGCCTTCAAGTTAATGTCGTGAATATAGTCCCAATCGGCCTCCGTCACCATCAGCGGATCGAACTTCGTGAATCGCGCCGCGTTGTTCACCAGTCCGTCAATCCGCCCCAGCCGCTGATCGATTTCCCCGAACATCCGTTCAATCCCGGCGACACTTTCCAAATTCGCGCGGAACAATGGCGCTCCGCCGCACTCCGCGGCCGTCTTCGCCGCCTCTTCTTCCGACGTCGAATAGTGGATCGCCACCCGCGCCCCTTCCGCCGCCAGCCGCAACGCTATCGCCCGTCCAATCCGTTTCGCCGCGCCCGTCACCAGTATCACTTTTCCCGTCAACTCAGACATTCGGATCTCCATGCACTTCCACGTCGTCGACCGGGATTTCGTGCGCGACCGCTCGCGGCTCCGGCAGCCGTCCGGTCATGTCGGCCCAGTACCAGAAAATAGCCGTGCAACCGCTCAATAAACCGCTCGCCACACCTATCCATCGCGTGTCGATATGGTCGCTCGCCAAGCCCGCCGCCGTCATCGAAAGCATCATCGTACCCCACGTCAGCGTTTCGAGCGTAGCAAATACGCGGCCTCGAAAAGCGTCGTCCACAATCCGCAAAATCTGCGTGAAATTCATCACGGAACTTACCGCCACCGCCGCCCGCGACAGGCCGATCATCAACAAGGCCAGCCAATAAGGCTCGGCCAGCGCGAAACACACATACGATGCCCCATGCACAACGTACGCTAAGGCGATGGCATTTTTGTATTGCGCGAACGATAGCCGCGGCATTAGCCGGTGCGCGAACACTCCCCCGCAAACCAGCCCTATCCCGGCCGATCCCCATAGCTCTCCCGTCCCCATCGCTCCACGGTGAAAAACCCGTTCCCCGAACAGCGGAAACAGAATCTGCGCCGCGCCTCCGCCCGACGCCCAGCCCACACTCACGAATCCCAGCCCGGCCAATAATGGAATCGATCGCATGTACCGCAAGCCGGCTTTGTAGTCCTGCCACGGCTTCACCACGCCGGTCTCATCGAGGGTATTTCGCCGCGCGACAAACGCGCCTTTCGGCACGCGCAGTTTGCTTATGCAGAGCGCCGAGAAGAGAAACGAAAGCGCGTTCACGAAAAACGCCAATTCGTATCCCAGCGTGGCCGCGCTGAAGCCGCCCAGAAACGCGCCAATGGCGGTCGTTGTCCACTGCGTCGTCTGCGTCATCGAAGTGGCCGTGTGCAACTCGTCCTTTGTCGCAATCGCCGGCAGTATCGACGCGCGGCCACTCGTGAAAAAAGGCGACGACGCCATCATCATCGCGCTCAGCACATAGATAATCCAGCTCCGTCCCAACGGCACGCCCAACACGAAAAGCCCGGCCAGCGCCGCGCGCACCAGATCGCTCCATATCATCAGTTGCCGCCGGTCGAACCGGTCGAGACTCACTCCGGCCAACGGCCCCGCAAGCAGCATCGGAATCGCGCGGGATAGCATCACGCCCGCCACCGCGAGCCCCGAATTGGTCTGCGCCAGAATCAGGCTGAAAACCGCGATCGTGTTGAAGTGGTCGCCGACCTCGCTAACCACTTGTCCCATCCATGTATACCGGTAGTTGCGGTTGTTTTTGAGCAGCGCGGCGAACCCGGCCATTACGCGCGCTCCGATAGGAACAAGCCGGCCATGATCAGCCCGCCGCCGCCCACCAGCGTGGCCGTGATCGGCTCGCCCAGCATCGGCAGTGCCAGCAGCGTGGCTACCAACGGCTGCAAATAACTGAACGCCGAAAGCCGCGATGCCGCCAACCGCTTCAACGCATACGCCCAGCCGATGTAGCACAGTACCGACGAGATGATCGTCATGTATCCGAACGCCCACCACGCCCCCGCGCTCACTTGGCTGAAGTCGAATCGCGACGCAAAATAGAGTGTCATCGGCAACAGGAAAACGCCTCCGGCGGCATACGAAACGGCGATCACGGCCATGCCCCCATGTTCCACCGCCAGTTCCTTCCCGAACACCGTGTAGACCGCGAAACTCAGGCCCGCTCCCAGAATCAATAGATCGCCCGCGAGCGACGCGGTCTGCGCGCTGGCCGACGGTTTTTGCAGCAGCATCATCCCGCAAACGGCCACGGTCAGCCCTATCGCCCGATTTATCGTGAACGCTTCGTGCCCACGGAACCACGCCAGCAGAAGCACCATGAACGGCGTCAACCCGATCACCAGCGATGCGTGGCTCGCGCTCGTCAACGAAAGGCCCATCAGAAAACATATCTGGTTGACCGCAATCCCGCACACCCCGATCACGCACAGCCGCGGGTATTCGTCCCGCCGCAGCGGCGGCCGGCCGTCGCGTTTCCAAACCCGGTAAACAGCCATCAGCGCCGCCGCCGCGATCACGGTGCGCAGTCCGGCCGCCAACGGGCTCGGCATCTCCCGCAACGCGAACTTCGAGACCACGAAGTTCCCGCCCCACAAAATATAGACCGCCACCACCGTCAAATACAACGATAAATGGCCCCTACTGCCGCCATCGCTCAACGGATCGTCTCCCGCCGCACGGTGATGGAATCGAGGAACGGCATGTCGATCTCATACCCGAATCCCGGCCGGTCGTTCGTGCGAATCGTCCCGTTCGCCGTGGCCACAATTTCTTCGGTAAGCAGTTCGCGCTTCCAATAGCGTTTCGAAGCCGACACGTCTCCCGGCAATGTGAAATTCGGCAGCGTCGCCAGCGCCACGTTGTGCGCCCGGCCAATGCCACTCTCCAGCATGCCTCCGCACCACACCGGAACGCTCGCCGCCTGGCACACGTCATGAACGCGCTTGGCTTCCGTAAAACCGCCCACTCGCCCCAGCTTGATGTTGATGATCTGCCCTGCCTGCATCCGGATGGCTTGTTCGGCGTGATGCGCCGAACGAATACACTCATCGAGGCAGATCGGCGTTTGCAGTTGGGCTTGCAGCACCGCGTGGTCGATGATGTCGTCGTGCGCCAGCGGCTGTTCGATCATCATCAAATAAAACTCGTCCAGCGCCCGCAGCCTGTCCGCATCGGCCAGCGTATAAGCCGAGTTGGCGTCGGCCATCAACTTGATATTCGGAAACTTCCGGCGCACCTCGCGGATATCTTCCACATCGCGGCCCGGCTTGATTTTCATTTTGATCCGCTGGTAGCCGTCGGCCAGTTCTTTTTCAATCACCTTCAGGAGTTCATCCACTGTGTCCTGAATGCCCAGAGAAACGCCGCTAGGAATCTCCAGCCGCGCGCCGCCGCCAATCCGTTTCCACAGCGGAATGCCCTGCCGCTTGGCGTCCAGATCCCACACCGCCGCTTCCACGCCGCCACGGGCCATGCGGTGACCGCGAATGTGTTTGGTCAATTCGGCCACGTCGTCGGCACATTCCAGATTCGTGTGCAAAACCTGCGGCGTTACATAGTGCTTCACAATCTGCCACGCCGATTCGGTCCATTCCTCGTTGTAGAACGGGTTCTCGCCCGCCGTCACTTCCCCCCAACCCGTTACGCCGTCCGAAACCACTTCCACCAGCACCATGTGCCGTTCATAGGTCCGGCCAAAACTGGTCTCGAAAAATTTCACCAATGGCATCGCCACTTGGCGCAATCGAATCTCATCAATCTGGAAAGCCATTAGTTCCTTTTCGCAAACAAATAAGCCCCGTGAGTCTCGCCACGCTCGACGGTTGCCACATATAAATCCCGCCGCAGGTACTCCAAAAACCGCTCCGAAATCGAAGCCTGGATCTCGCGCGCTTCCGCCGGCCGTTCCCGCCTGATGTACCCGATCTCATTGGGGACTTCAATCCGTTCCACGATCTCGACCGCGGGCGCATATTCGCCCGCTAACACGCGTTCGACGCGCTCGCTGCGCAAATGCCAGGAAACGATGCAACGGTCCGTCGGCAAACCGCCGTGCAGCAGACTCGACGTCACGCCATATTGGTTCAGCACATAGCGCTCCACCACCGCGCCCAGCCGCTGCATATTGAAAAACGCGTTCTTCAGTTCCAGCGGATCGAACGTCCACTCAATCATGGCGATCCCGCGCTCCATCGCCTCTTCCCGCTGCGCCAGCTTCAACTGCCGGCCTACGCCCCGGTTCCGATACTCGGCCAGGACACCCATCATGTTGCTGTGCAGGTAATTCGTGCCATCGGTTTTGATGCCCGGCACGGCGATCAGAAATCCCGCCATTTTGTCGCCATCGAACGCCGCCATCGTCTGCCCGCCCACTCGATTTGCGACGACAAACAATCGCACCGGCAATAGCTCCAGGTCCTCAAATCCCCAAATGATTTTCTGGAGCCGCACGGCCTCTCGCAGGTCGCCGATATCCGTAATCGTTCGAACCGCGATCATGTCCGCTGTTTTGCTTCCTGCCAGTACGTTTCGAGCTCCGCCACCGGCGTCCCGGTGACCGCGCGCCCCTCCGCCTCCAGCCGTCGCTCCACGTACGAAAAGCGTTTCTTAAACTTCGCATTCGTCCGCCGCAGCGCCTGTTCCGGGTCCACCTTGTAGAAGCGGGCCAGGTTCACCAGGACGAAGAAAAGATCGCCGATTTCGTCTTCCCGTTCATCCGCGTTATCCGCCCGTTCCAACTCATCCAGCTCTTCGTGCAGCTTCTCCACCACTTGGCCCGCGTTCTCCCAATCGAACCCAGCTTTCGCCGCGCGACTGGAAATCTCTTTGGCCTCCAGCACCGCCGGCAGCGTCTTCGCAATGCCGTCGAGCAAACCCGCCGGCTTATCCGCCTTCTCTTGCCTCTTAATCGCGTCCCAGTTCGTCAGCACTGCGTCGGCGGTCTCCGCCACCACATCGCCAAATATGTGCGGATGCCGCCGAACTAACTTCTCGTTAATGGCGCGGAGCGAATCTTCGACCGCAAACAGTCCTTCTTCCGACGCCATCTGCGAATAGAAAACCGGCTGCAGTAACAGATCGCCCAACTCGTCGCAAAGCGCCGGCCAATCGCGATCCTCAATCGCCTCCATCACCTCATAGGTCTCTTCCAACGTATGGCGCTTTATTGAGTCAAAAGTTTGCTCACGATCCCACGGACAACCACCGGGCGCGCGAAGTTTCGCCATCAATTCAACGAGGCGCTGAAACTCCTGTCCTGCTTGGGGGGAAGGCACGGCGGGGACTATCTTTTCAATGTAACATGCGCTGCCGTGATACCTTGAAATCGTGCTCACGCGCATGTCTGCACTTCTGGTACTTTTTGCCGCGCTGCTCCAGGCCGCGCCAGTGGTCCCAGTTGCCGTCTCCGTCCGGCTTTCCTCCGCCATCGTGTCGGTTCGTTCGGAGCTTGAGCACCAGCGTCAACTCCGCAACCGGCCTAAAACCGCGTACCCTCGCCAAGCCCCGGTCAATCCTCCACAGGACCCGCCACCGCCGTTCACCGGTTTCGCCGCTTCGCATTTCCAACGCCCTCCGCCATCGTTCTCCTAATCGCTGCCACTGCCCCTCCAACGCGATCCAAGGAGAATCTATGTCTGTTGAAATCGACCAAGCGGCCCAAGCCGCCGAGCGTGCCTTGCGTCTCACGCTCTTTCCCACTCAGATCCAATGCGCGAGCGCCCTCCTCCGCGGCAGTATCGTCGAAATGGAAACCGGCGAAGGCAAGACACTCGCCGCCATGCCGGCCGCCGCCCCCCTCGCCCAATCCGGTAAAGGCGTTCATATACTGACGGCAAATGACTATCTGGCCAAGCGCGACGCCGAATGGATGGGCCCGGCTTATGCGGAGTTGGGCCTGCGCGCCGCGTTCATCCGTCAATCCTCCACTCCCGCCGAACGCCGCCAGGCCTACCAAGCCGATATCACCTACATCTCCGCCACCGAAGCCGGGTTCGACCATCTCCGCGACTGCCGCGCCCTCACCCGCGCCGAGCGCGTCCAACGCCCTCTCTATGCCGCCATCGTCGACGAAGCCGATTCCATCCTGATCGACGAAGCCCGCATCCCGCTCATCCTCGCCGGCGAATTTGAAGGTATTGCCGATAGCGCCAGCCGCGCCGGTCCCGCCGCCCGTGCCCTCCGTCCAGGCATCGACTACATCCTCGACACAAAAAACCAAAACGTTGAAATCACCTATGAAGGTCTCGCCCGCGCCGAGGACATCCTCCGCGTCGAACAAATTCACGACGCCCCCAACGGCCTGCTCACCGCGCTCTACCACGCCCTGCACGCGCAGCGTCTGTTATATAGGTGCGCATAAATAATTCGACATGCCGATCAGAAATAGGGATGGATCAGGTTTTCGATCTCCTGTGGATGTTTTCGTACGTAATCGAAGGTATTGAAGAGTGCGCTGCAAAGATCTTGCGGCCGTTCGAAGAACCGAT
>JBJXFL010000052.1:0-2573 GCA_046155405.1 Bryobacteraceae bacterium
GAGGCTTCTTCTACAGGATCTACTCCAACCAATCCCCCGACTGGCACATCGTCACAGCCACAGCCGACGACTGCCCGCGCATCACCAAGGAATACCTCGCCCGCGAGCGCGTCCTCCGCAGCGAGCAGCGGTTCCGCCGCGAATACTTCTGCGAATTCCAACACGGCCGCATTCAGTTCACCAGCCGCGAAGTCGTCGAAGCCTGTTTCGACATGAGCGTTAAGGAAGAAAGGATCCCCATCGATTATGGAACGTAACAAGGAGCACATTTATGCGGAACCGCGCGCGTCGGCAAGCGGGCTCTTCCCCAACCGAAATTCCCAGCCTCATAGGGCAGCGGGAGAAGCCCGCGAATACGCTGGTCGCCGTCCACGCCAACATCAACGACTTCTGGCGCCGCAGGCACGGAGCGGGCCAATCCGTGTCGAGATATCTGCAAAGCCGCCAAGGCAAGACCGCCCCCCGCTCGCTCGCTCGGTGGCACAAATTCGGGACCCTACAATTCGACTGCTTCTGCTGGATCTTCTTCCGCGCCGCGGATTGGGCACAGGCGATGTTGGTGCTCGAAAGAATCGCGTCGCTCACGGTCGCCTGGGACAACGTTTCCATCGGACTCTGGATCGTCCTCGGCCTCGCCGTCGCCGGCCACTACGCGCCGAAATCATGGACCGACTGGCCCCGCGAACGCTTTGCCGCCGCCCCGTTCTACGCCCAGGCGGCGGGGCTGCTCGCACTCGCCATCGCAATCAAATACGTGGCCGCCACCGGCGCCGCGCCGTTTATCGATACCAAGCTTTGATGAGGCACGCCGCTATTCCACAAATCCAATCCTCGCGACTGATTCCCAAATCGATCGTCAAGTCGGGCCATACCCTCCACCTACCCGTATGGCGCCACAGCCGAAGCAAATTCCCGACAGTGTCATATCGCCCGCCGTACGGCGAGGTAGTCCGCCCGTCATAGCCATGGCTCTGCGTCAAACGTCGCACCTCTAAAGCCGAACCTGAACGATCCAACTTCGTTGCCGTTCGCCGCCGCCGTTTCGACGGACAAGGCGGCTCCCGCAAGAAAGAGCGCCGAAGCACAGGTCCTCCCGAAATCACAAACGGGCGCCTGCATCGGGCTGTCTTGGATTGCGGGCCGCGTGGTTGGGCATCCGGAACTGTTTGTAGGTCGGAGAAGGGGCAAAGATTAAGGACAGTGTGGCGTCTTAATCAGGATCCTGACCCTTACCCTGTTTGCCCTATAAAAACCCAATGGAAACGCGGCCTGGAACCCCTTCGAGGAGGCGGCCGATAAGGCTGAAACACACGTAATTATGCTATGGTAACGATGAGACCTCACGATTGTTCCTTCTCACCCAATCCAGTCACAGGATGCTCATCCGGTATCACGAAAGATTGGGACATCTTTACGTCCCGAACCTTCGAGCCCGGCTCCCAAACGAACGCGGCGGGTACTTTGTCGTAACCAACAGCCTCGGGTTCCGGTCCGATTTCGAATTTGAACCGCGCCGGACCGGTCGGCCCCGCATCCTCATGTTCGGCTGCTCCTACACGGCCGGAGATAACTGCCCGAATGAGGAGCGCTACAGTGACTATCTGGCGCGCAATCTCGACTGCGAAGTGTACAATTTCGGGCTTTCAGGCTCCGGCACGGACCAGCATCTCCTGATTCTGCGGGAATTCGGACGCAAAATCGAAGCGGATCTCGCAGTGATCTGCGTGCAAATCGATTCGATGAAGCGAATCCAAGTGAGCCACCGTGAGTCGCAGGACCGCGTCACAGGGAGAAGAGTACTGGTTCCCAAGCCCTACTTCGAGCTGGTGGACGGAAAGCTCGACCTGCGCCACATGCCCGTCCCGCTGGAACGGCCTGACGCTGGCTCGCACGAAACGCCGGGCAACGGTTCGGGCGGCTGGAGTTCACGGTTCCTTCAGTGGTATCGCGAGTCATCGGTCGGTGAAGCGTTTCGACAGACGATGAGCGGCAAGCTCGCCTCCACCCGCAGCACATTATTCCGGCTGAGCGGTGTCCAACCGTATCCCGATTTCGACAATGAGCAAACCCCGGGTTGGGCGCTAATGTCGACAATCCTGCGGCAATTTGCCGAGGAAGTAAAGCCGCTGCCATTGCTGATCGTGCCGATCCCCACCCATGAGTATTACCTGCACGGTCTGCAACCGAATTACCAGCGTTTCTTCGAGACTCTCGAGGATCCGGCAAAAGGTATCCACGTCACCGATGTGAGCAACCCACTCGTATCGCTGCCGTGGGAAGTACGCCAGACACTCGCCTTCCGCGTGGGCGGCCATTTCACACCGTTTGCCAATGAGAAGGTGGCGGGTATGATGGCCGACGCGATTCGGGAACGAAAGCTGCTTCCGCAAGGGCCAGGCGCCGGCGTGCCGCGGCCGGTTCCGGTACGCCACAAGCCGCACGTGAAACCGGAATCCACTTATATTCTCGGGTTGTCGTGCTTTTACCACAATTCAGCGGCGGCGCTCATTCGCGACGGTGAAATCGTGGCGGCGGCTGAAGAAGAACGCTTTTACCGCCTGAAGAACGATCGC
>JBJXFL010000097.1:0-19208 GCA_046155405.1 Bryobacteraceae bacterium
TATCGCAGTTGCCTGCCCAGATTTCCGGCGACCGCCGCATTGGTGCGGCCGAAGTCGGATGCGGTAATGTTCGTGTTGGGATTGGCCCAGTTGAGTCTGTTCAGCGCGTTGTAGGCTTCCAGCCGGAATTCAGGCTTGATCCGCTCATGAATCGAGAACTTCTTGCTCAGGACCGCGTCGACATTGTTGAATACCGGTCCACGAAGCGAATCGTAATAGAGTGGATTGGCGCGGCGGGTGAATGCCGGAAGACGGCTGAATCCCGTGATGTCGAACCAGCGGTCCGACGTTCCCGTGCCGCCCAACTGCTTTACCTCCTGGGGCGCCACCATTGATCCGAACTGGAGGAGTTGCCCATTGCGGTAAGTGTAGATGCCGGAGAGTTGCCAACCGCCGACAAGGGCGTCGAGCGCCCGGTGCATATTCGCGCCGACCGCGTGCCCGCGCCCGATCGGAATTGCGTAAGCCCCCACGCCGACGAATCGATGCGTGGAGTTAGGGTCGGTAACCTGTATAAGCTTGCCATCGTATTGGTCGTGCTCGTCGTAGAATACCTGCGAGTTGGCGGTGACGTACGCGTAACTCGCCATGAACGAATAGCCGCCTTGAAATGCCCGCTGCAATCGGATTTGCGCCGTCTGATTGGTGAACTTGCCGAGATCGGTGAAGTTCTGCGTGATGTTTCCGTACTGGGGAAAGGGCCGCAATAGGGTCGCCACCGAAACGGTCGCTTGCCGGCGCAGCGCACCGGGGAAAGTCGACACGGCGCCGTAGTTAAAGAAGGGATTCGCCACGGTTCGGCTCAACTCCGCGCCGTACTTGTAGCTGAGGCGCGGATCCATCTGATTCAGATTCAGAGTCAGCAGGTCGCGGCTGACGAAGTTCTTAAAGAAGGTCACATCCAGAATCGTCTTGCCCCAGATCTCACGTTGCACGGAGAAATTGATGCGATCCGAGATGGGCGGCCGCCGTTGATATTCCGAAAGCGTGATGTTGTCGCCCAGGTTCGTATAGCGGCCATACTGCTTTCCGTAGACCGGAGTCAGGCCTTGCGGAAATGGGTTGGAGAGAAATGCCTGCGGAACGCCCGTGAGAGTCGGCAGGCCGTCCGTGGTCGGGCTGAATGCCGCGAGATTGAGCGAACCGAGCGGTTCATTGCCGTTGTCGGTGGACGTGTTGGGGGTGTAGAAGCGGCCATACCCAATGCGGATCGCCGTCTTGTCTCCAAGACGATAAGCGAGACCGGCGCGGGGCATGAACTGGAACTTGTCGCTGGCCGTCTGCCGGTTGCGGCCGTCTTCCGTGAACGAGAAGGCGCCGTTGTAGGCGAAGGTCTTCTGCCGGGCCGATTCCGCCATTTTTGATTTGATATCGGCAGAAATAAGGGGATCGATGGCGGCCTGCAGACCCGGGATCGGATCTGTCAGATCAAGCTGCTGCGGCAGGCGATTCTCGGGATCCCAAATTCCACCCTCATACTCGTATCGAAGGCCCAGATTCAAAGTCAGCTTGCGATTCACTTTGAAATCGTCCTGAATGTAGACGGCGTACATCTCGGTGTTGGACTTCTGGACAGGAACGAATTGAGCGCTGGAGGCGGACGGGTCCAATGCGCCGAGCAGGAAACTCGCCCAGGGCGCGCCGGTGTTGACGAGGGCTCCCGCGTTGCTGTTGGCGGTGTTTCCGGCGTTGAACGTCAGGTTCGCAATGGAATTGAACCGGGCTGCCCAACCGCGCTTGAGGCGCGTCTCGCCGCCTATTTTCAGCGAGTGTTTTTCGAAATACTTGCTGAACTGTCCGCTGAAGCTGTATCCAAGGGGCTGCTGCCACCAGAAGTTGCGAACGCCGAACGTATCCCCGCTGGGGACTTGAATGTTGGGAAAATAGAGGATGGGCCGTTCGCCGACGTATGGCGTCCACCATTTGTTGGGCCACAACGCCGAGTATCCCTCCTGACCGATATCCATTTGCGGATAGGCGCGGCGATCCTCCGTCTTGTAGTAAGAGCCCCTAAATGTGACCGCCGCCGTCGGACTCAGCGTGTAGACGGTGTCGCCCGCGATGTTCAGCCCATTGCGTATGGAACCGGTTGTACGGCGCATCTTGAGAACGTCGGCGCCGTTGGTGTAATCCGTGGAATCCTGCGTGGTGCGGAAGAGGCTGACGCGGCCAAAGGTCTTCCAGTTGTCGTTGATTTGCCAATCCACGCGATTGGATAGGTTGAAGTATTTGTAAGGCTGCAACTCTTCGAACTTGTAATTGTTGAGGCCAGTCGCGTCGTCGCCCGCATTGTTGGGCGCCCAGAGATTTTTCAGAATCGTGGTGGCCACAGAATCGAACCGCTGCCCGGGAATCATGTTCCCCGCGAAGGGATCGCGAACCACTTGCGAGCCCTGAATCCGCGAGGTGAGCGGGTCGTAGATCACGCGTTGCCTGCGATCCGTGAAGAGCGATTGGGAGAAGTCGCCCTGCCGCTCCAGGGCGGTCGGCAGCGTGTAGTTCGAGGTGATGTAGGAATTGTCGGTCTGTTTTTCAAAGGCCGAGAACATGAAGAGCTTGTTCTTGATGATCGGCATACCGACCGTGAGGCCGCCATTCCAGGAGGTCGCCTTGGAATGCTGACGCGTGATGCGATTGCTCACCGCGTTCCAGCCGGGATTTCCGCCGAAATAGTAGGCGCTGCCGTGGAGCTCATTGGTTCCCGATTTCATCGACATCGTGATGACGCCGCCGGCGCTGTGGCCAAACTCGGCGTCGATTGCGTTTTGTCGAACCGCATACTCGCCGACCGCCTCGACCGGCGGGTTATAGCCCAGCTTGGCCGAGTTGGCGAGGGGCGAACCGTCGATGAGCACTTCGTTCCGTCCCAAAGTGCGGCCACCGAGGTCGTAGGCGTTCGCGGCGTAGTGGTCGAAGTTTGCATTGCGGGTCCAATCGCCATTCACCGACGGGTCAAGCGCGGCCAGGGTCGCCGGATTCCGGCTGGTGAGAGGAAGCTCCTTGAAGAGACTCGAGTCGACCGTCGTCGTGCGGTCCGCGGTGTTGAACTGGATCGCCACCGGGCTTGAGTCGACCGTAACGGTTTGGCTGACATCGGAAACCTTGAGTCCGAAGTCGACAGTTACGTCACCACGTTGCTGCACGCGAACGTTCTTCTGCACGACGGCGCTGAAGGAGGCGTGTTTCGCCGTAACCGTGTAGAGGCCTGTGTCAACCTGATCGAAGAGATAGCGTCCAGTGGTGGCCGTCTCACGGGTGGCAGAGATACCCGTCGCATCATTCGTAAGCATCACGGAAACCCCGGGAACGGCGGCTCCGGATGGGTCGGTGATCGTACCCTGTACCCGGCCGCGAGTGTCCTGTGCCTGAATGGACAGAGCTACGAGCGCGGCAACCCACAAGCAAACACGGCCTTTAAGCATGGGTTCAACTTCCTTTCGCCGTCCATGCATATTTATGCAGCATCGACGGCATATGTTCCTTGGAAACTTATCACACCGGGGGAGCGGTGTCAATCATAGAAAGTGAAAAAACGCCGCCGTTGACATCGGCCCACGCAGGTGATAGCATCCGAATGCAGATGCGCATAAACATGCAAGACCGTCCGGAAGTTGCCTCCATCGCCCTGTCGGCGCGACATATCCGGCAGGCCAGCCTTCGAATGACCCACGCCGCCAAGATGGGGCATCCGGGGGGCGATTTCTCGGCCGCCGACATTCTGGCAACGCTATACCTTGGCGTCCTGCGCGTCGATCCCGGCAATCCCAGGATGCCCGACCGCGACCGGTTCATTCTGAGCAAAGGCCACTGCTCCGGCGCTCTTTACGCCACTCTTGCGGAGGCTGGTTTTTTTTCGCGGGACTGCTTGAAGGACTATATGAAGCCGCTCTCGCTCCTGAACGGACACCCCGACAGGAACAAGGTGAAAGGGGTTGAAGCCAACACAGGCCCGCTGGGCCACGGACTTCCGATCGGCGTGGGCGTTGCCAAAGCCGCCAAGATCACTGGCGGCAACTGGCGCACCTTTGTGCTCACCGGCGACGGTGAGTTGCAGGAAGGCAGCAACTGGGAGGCTGCGATGTCCGCCTCTCAGTTCGAGTTGGACAATCTCACCGTCATCGTCGACCGCAACGGCCTGCAGCAAGGCGACACGACCGAGCGTACCGTCTCCCTGGAACCTCTCGCCGAGCGCTGGCGGGCGTTTGGATGGACCGTCGTCGAAGTGGACGGCCATGACGTCTCCTCGCTGCTCGAAACATTCAGGACGGTCCCTTTTAGGCCAGGCAAACCCAACTGCGTGATCGCTCACACGATCAAAGGCCGCGGCGTTTCGTTTATGGAAAATAAGGCCGAGTGGCACCATCATGTCCCCACCGATGCGGAACTTGCCGCCGCGCTCGCAGAGTTGGAAGGTGGGAGCGAATGAGCGGTGCACTGCATGACTGCCGCAAGGCATTTGCCGAAGCCCTGATCACGCTGGCGGCGGCGGATCCCAGAATTGTCGTCGTGGCGAACGACTCGGTCGGTTCGTCGAATCTGAAGGAGTTCAAGAACCGCTTTCCGGATCGGCTCGTCAATGTCGGCATCGCCGAGCAGAACATGGTGGGAGTGGGCGCCGGCCTCGCGAACGGGGGATTGATTCCGTTTGTCTGCGGGGCCGCGTGCTTCCTCACCGGCCGGGCTCTCGAGCAGATTAAAGTGGACCTCGGTTACAGCCGCGCCAACGTCAAGCTTTGCGGCATGTCGAGCGGCGTCGCTTATGGCGAATTGGGTCCCACGCATCATTCGATTGAGGATCTAGCGTGGACCCGCGCCATCGCCAACATGACTGTCGTGGTTCCCGCAGACCCAGCGGAAACAGCCGCCGCCGTCCGGGCCGCGGCTGCGTACGACGGACCTGTGTTTCTGCGCATCAGCCGGATGCCGGTCCCCGAAGTCAACCCGGCGGGCTACGAGTTGGAATTCGGCCGCTCGGGCCGTCTGCGCGAAGGCGCCAGTCTCACCCTGATCGCCACCGGCACCATGGTTTGCCGCGCGATGGAAGCCGCGGAATTGCTCGAAGCCGATGGCATTCATGCGGCTGTCGTGAACATGTCCACGGTGCGTCCGCTCGACCGTCAGGCCGTGGAGCGCGCCGCGTTGGCTGGACCGATTCTCACTATCGAGGAGCACACGGTGTTTGGCGGATTGGGTGGCGCCGTTGCGGAGGCAGTCGTGACGTCGCACCCGGTTCGGATGCGAATCATGGGGATCCCCGGCGAGTTTTCGCCCACCGGATCGCCCGCCGTCCTCTTCGAGCATTTTGGACTCACTCCCGCTCACATTCGCATCGCCGCGATCGAGTTAGTCGAAGCGTGAAGGTAAACCGGATGAAGCTCATCCTGACCGTTGACCAGGGAACAACCAACACCAAAGTTTTGCTGGTGGATCGGCAAGGCGCCGTTCGCGCTCGCGCCAGCCGCCCGATGTCCATCTCATTCCCGCAAACCGGTTGGGTCGAGCAGGATGCGGCCACCTTGTGGACTTCTGTTGTTGAGGCGGTTGATGAGTGCCTCACCAAGGGAAACAACGCGGAGATCGCTGCCATCGGAATCTCCAATCAGCGCGAGACGATCATGATCTGGGATCGCCGTACAGGCGCTCCGGCGGGTCCCTGCGTTGTCTGGCAGTGCCGGCGAACGGCGCAACGGTGTGAGGATTTGCGCGCGAGCGGCCTTGCTGCGCTGATTCAGAAACGGTCCGGGCTGCCGCTCGACCCTCTCTTTTCCGCCTCGAAATTAGCCTGGTTGTTGGATCAAATCGACGGCGGCCGCGGGCGCGCTGCCGCCGGGGATCTTTGCGCCGGAACCGTCGATAGCTGGCTGCTCTGGAACCTCACGGGTGGCGCTGTTCACGCAACCGATGTCAGCAACGCCTCGCGAACGCAACTGCTGAATTTGGAACGGGCCGCGTGGGATGAGGAACTGCTGCGGGCGTTCGATGTCCCGCCGCAGTGCCTTCCCGCCGTGTATCCATCGAGCCATATTTTCGGCTACACCAAAGGGCAAGGAAAGCTCCCCGCCGGTGTGCCCATCGCCAGCCTGATCGGCGATTCGCATGCGGCGCTGTTCGGTCACGCCGCCTTCCGTGCGGGATCGGTAAAAGCCACCTACGGCACGGGCTCTTCCCTGATGACTCCGATAGAAGTGCCGATCGCCTCCGCTCACGGATTATCAACCACCATCGCCTGGTCGCAAGGCGGCCAACTGCGTTATGCCCTCGAAGGGAACATTACCAACACAGGCGGCGCCGTGCAATGGCTGGCGGATTTTCTAGCGCTGCCCGGCGGCTCCGCCGAGGTGGCTGAGCGGGCGAGCGCGGCCGGAGACGCTCAAGGCGTCTACGTGGTCCCCGCCTTCGCGGGATTGGGCGCGCCGCATTGGGACAGCCAGGCGCGAGCGGTCATTTGTGGCCTGACCCGCGGCGCCACGGCCACTCATGTCGCTCGCGCCACGATCGACTCGATCGCCTATCAGGTTTGGGATGTTTTTGAGGCTATCCGTGAGGACACTGGCATCACGCCTCCCGCGCTGTTCGCCGATGGCGGCGCCAGCGCCAACGCCCAATTGATGCAGTTTCAGGCCGATATCGCCGGCTGTCCGGTCATTCGCAGTTCTTCGCCGGAGCTCTCCGCAACCGGCGCCGCCTGGATGGCGGGCCTGGCGACCGGCTATTGGAATTCGCTGGATGATCTCGAAGCCCTTCCCCGGCAGAACGTTCGCTATGAACCCTCGATGCCGGATTCCAGGCGCGCCCAACTGCGCGATGGCTGGCGGGACGCATTGAACCGCACGCTGACCTCGGCGGGGTCTCGCTAGGAGAAGATCCATGGCGCGAATCGACGAACTCCGGTTGATGGCGAAAGTCGCCCACATGTACCACGAACAAGGTCTCCGCCAGACCGAGATCTGCGAACGGCTCAGCATCCATCAATCCACCGTCTCGCGTCTGTTGAAGCGCGCGGAAACGGAAGGGATTGTGCGGACGACCGTCACCCTGCCTTCCGGCACTCACACGGATACCGAGGACGCGCTTCAAGCGAAATACGGCCTCGCCGACGCCGTCGTGGTCGACTGCCTGAACAGCGACGAGGAACAGATCGCTCGCGACCTTGGCGCGGCTGCGGCTTTTTACTTGGAAACCACGCTCAAGTCCAGCGACATCATCGGCATCTCCGCGTGGAGTTCGGCGCTGTTGGCTATGGTGAATTCCATGCATCCAAGCCAGCGCTTCAAGAACACGCGCGTGGTGCAGATTCTCGGCGGCGTCGGCAGTCCCAACGCGGAGGTGCACGCGGCGCAAGTCACGCGGCGGCTGGCGGATCTGCTTGGCGGCGAGGCAACCCTCTTGCCTGCGCCCGGCGTGCTTGGGTCCAAGTCCGCGCGTGACGTGCTGCTGAAAGATCGCTTCGTCCGCGAGTCGCTGGATCTGTTTTCCGCGGTGACAGTGGCCCTGGTGGGAATCGGCGCCACGGAGCCTTCCCGCGGACTGGCTTCCAGCGGCAATGTGTTTTCTCCGCAGGAAGTGCGCCTTCTGAAGGAAAAAGGCGCGGTGGGCGATATTTGCCTTCGCTTCTTCGACGAAGCTGGAAGGCAAGTGATCACGGATCTCAATGACCGCGTCATCAGCATGGAGATGAATCAACTCCGCTCCATCCGCCGCGTCGTCGGCGTTGCCGGTGGACGCCGCAAGACGGCAGCCATCCGGGGCGCACTCGCCGGAAAGCTCATCAAAGTACTGATCACGGACCTGGCGACGGCCCGGCTACTCCTCGCCGACAATGGCTCCCTGGCGCACAAAATCACAACAAAGGCTGGCAAGGCGCGATGACTCGCCATGCGCTGATAACCCTCTGTTTACTCACCTCCGCTTGCGTGCCTTGGACAACGCGGCCCATCGCCACACAAGCAGAGCCGTCGTCGATTTCCCCAGCGGCCTATGTCGAATCGCTCTGGGCTTCGAAGCTTGTACCGCGAATCCTCAACGACTCCGTCGACGCGCGCACGCTCCTGAACACGCTGGCCGCTTCGCCGGAAAATCACGGCCGGCGGGAGGGCGAGGGGCCTGCGTATTTCCTTGTGAAAGGCCGCGGAGTCGTCCTGCGCGTCGACTCCACGTCCCGAAACGGCCTGGCCCTCGTGGATATCGCCCCGCTCGATGGGCGGCCCGACTTATCGATTCAAATCGGGCCCGTCCTCCGCGGATCCTCGCTCCGCGACGCAACCGGCCTGATCAAATTCTCCGACTTCGTGAATCAACTCCAGTTCGCCGACGCCGGCAACGAACTGAATGACCGCGTCTTGCGCACCGTGCTCGCGAACCTTGACCGCACAACGCTCCCCGGAAAGACGGTGTCCTTCGCGGGAACCTTGGCGGCCGAAGGCCAGGGCGAACCGCCGCTGCGAGGCCTCGTGCCCGTGCAACTCACCGTGGAAGGCACGCGATGAACGCGCTTATGGAGGCCCGGCAAATCTCCGTGCAATACCCCGGAACCCTGGCGCTCGATCGTGTCGATTTCAAACTGCAGCCTGGCCAGATCGCCGCATTGATCGGAGAGAACGGCGCAGGCAAATCCACGCTTGTCAAAGTGCTGTCCGGAGTCTCGCAACCGACGGCTGGCGAAATCTACCTGGATGGAGAACGCATCGCAATGCGATCGGTGCGCGATGCCGGCAAATTGGGAATCGGGATCATTCACCAGGAACTAAATCTTTGTCCGAACCTGAGCGTTGCCGAAAATATCTTTCTCGCTCGTGAACTCACCAGCCGCGGAATATTGGACAGCGGCCGGCAAAGGAAAGAGGCGCGCGGGCTGCTGGCCAGACTGGAACAACCCCTGGACGTCGACGCCCTAGTCGCGGAATTGCCGCTGGGGCAACAGCAGATCGTCGAGATCGCCAAAGCCCTGGCTCGCGATGTCCGAGTCCTCATGATGGACGAGCCGACCTCCGCCCTCAGCCCCGCCGAAATCGCCGTGCTCTTCCGCATCATGCGCGATCTGTCGTCGCGCGGCGTGGCCATTGTCTACATTTCCCACCGCTTGGAAGAGTTGCTCGAAATCGCCAATGCAGTCACCGTGCTCCGTGACGGCCGGCTCGTCGCCGAGTCTCCGGCAAGCGATGTCGATGCCCGCTGGATCGTCGAGCGCATGACCGGGCGCGCCGCCTCCGCCAACGAGAAGGTTGCCGCTAACAGCGCCGGCGACGAAGTATTTCGCGCTGAAGGGCTCGAACTGCACGGCAATTCCGGCCGGCCGCTTCTACGCGATGTTTCCTTTTCGCTCCGCAAGGGCGAGGTCGTCGCCATCTATGGCCTAATGGGCGCCGGACGAACCGAACTCCTGGAAAGTCTCATGGGCCTTCGCCCGGATGCCGGCGGAGCCATTCATCTCGGATCTAAGAAAATTGACCGCCTGGCCCCCCCCGAGCGAATCGCAGCCGGTCTCGTGATGGCCCCGGAAGATCGAAAAACGTCGGGCCTCATCCACGGGCATTCGGTAACGGCGAACATGACGATCTCCAGCCTTGACCGGTATCGCAACGGTCCCTTTCTTTCCGCGGTCAAGGAACGCGAGGCTTGTGCCGGGAAGCAAAAAGAGTTGGCCATCAAGGCCCCCGGATTGCGTCACGACATCGGCTCGCTCAGCGGTGGCAACCAGCAGAAGGTCATCCTCGCCCGCTGTTTGCTCACCAATCCGCAAGTGTTGCTGCTCGATGAACCCACCCGCGGCGTGGACGTCGGCGCCAAGCGGGAAATCCACGCGACCATTCGCCGCCTGGCCGCAACCGGAAAAGCGGTGCTCGTGGCCACATCCGAATTGGAGGAAGCCCGCGAAGTGGCCGACCGCATTCTCGTCATGTCCCGTGGACGCATCAGTGCGGAATTCGCGGCGGCCGATGCCTCCGATGCCGCACTCGCCAGCGCCGCCACCAGCGGATCGACATTCCAACAGGAAAGGGCGGCAACATGAGCGCCACGCGTACCGGCCGGCCGCTCACTCTCCTACTCTTTCAATTGCGCGCGCTGATTGTTCTCTTCGCACTGGTCGCGGCGTTCGCCTGGCTCTCACCCGCTTTCCTCACTACTGGCAATCTCACCATCCTCATCAAACACGTCGCCATCAACGCGATTCTCGCTGTCGGCATGACGTTCGTGATTCTCACCGGCGGCATCGATCTGTCGGTCGGTTCGGTCGCCGGCCTCTCGGGTATCCTCGCCGGCGGACTTATCCATCATGGCCTCGTGCTGCCTGCGGCGGGCGTCGTCGTCTACTTTCACACGTGGCTCATCGTTTTGCTCGTACTCCTGGCCGGCGCCTTGGTCGGAGCGATCAATGGAGTGCTCGTCTCGCGGCTGAAAGTAGCGCCATTCATCGCGACGCTCGGAACGCTCTACGTCGCCCGCGGCGCTGCGCTGCTGATCTCAAACGGCGCCACATTTCCGGGCTTGGCCGGCAAGCCGGAACTCGGCAACACCGGATTTCTAAGCCTCGGCGGCGGTGCGCTTGCCGGCGTCCCCGTGCCGATCTGGATCATGATCACCGTCGTCGCCCTCGGCGCGTTTCTTGCCGGAAGAACGCCTTTCGGACGGCGCGTTTATGCGGTCGGCGGCAGTGAGCGCGCCTCGGAACTCTCCGGCGTTAAAGTCAAAAACATTAAGTTCGCCGTCTACGTCCTCTGCGGCGTCTGCGCATCGATGGTGGGCATGATCGTCGCATCCCAGTTGGCTTCCGCTCACCCGGCAACCGGCGAGACATTTGAGTTGAATGCCATCGCGGCCGTGGTCCTCGGTGGAACGTCACTCATGGGCGGCCGCGGCAGCATCGGCGGCACCGTCATCGGCGCATTCGTAATCGGTGTGTTGGCTGACGGCCTCATCCTGCTCGGCGTATCCGAGTTCTGGCAGATCGTCATCAAGGGCCTCGTAATCGTCCTTGCAGTCATTCTTGATCAACTGCAGCAAGAGTATTCGCGGCGAGCCGCCGCCGTTTTGAGGAGTGAATCATGAGTCTAAGAACTTCAGCCTTAGCCGGAATCGCCGGCGCCGCGCTCGCGTTGTCAGCCTGCGGCTCAGGCGGACAGCCGGCAACGGGGAAAAAGGTAATCGCCATCATCACGCCGTCGCACGACAATCCGTTTTTCAAGGCGGAGGCTGACGCCGCCGCCGCGCGCGCCCGCGAACTTGGCTACGAAGTTACCCTCAACTCGCACGGTGACGACGCGCACAAGCAGGATCAACTCATCGACGTAGCCATCGCCAACAAAGCGGCGGCCATCGTCCTTGACAACGCGGGCGCCGATGCGTCCGTCGCCGCCGTGCAAAAGGCGAAGGCGGCAGGCATCCCCGCCTTTCTGATCGATCGCGAGATCAACGCCAACGGCATCGCCGCGTCGCAGATCGTCGCCAACAACTATCAGGGAGCCGGCATGGCTGCGCAGGAGTTCGTCCGCCTCCTCGGCGAGAAGGGGAACTACATCGAACTGGTTGGCCGCGAGTCGGACACCAACGCCGGGATTCGCGCCCGCGGCTTCCACGACGTCATTGACAAGTACGATGCCATGAAACAGATTGGCCGCCAAAGCGCGAACTGGAGCCAGACCGAGGCCTTCGAAAAAATGGAGACGCTCATTCAGGGCAACCGCAATATCCAGGGCGTGATCGCCGGTAACGACACCATGGCCTTGGGCGCCGCGGCCGCCCTGAAGAACGCGGGACTGGAGAAGGTCGTCGTCGTTGGCTTCGACGGAAGCCCGGACGCCATTGCCGCCGTGAAGGCCGGGAGTATCAAGGCAACGGTCCTGCAACCGGCCGCGATGATCGCCCGCCTCGCTGTCGATCAGGCGCACAAGTTTCTGACGACGGGCTCAACAGGAGCCGCGGAAAAGCAGTCGATTGATTGCGAACTGGTCACACCCGCCAACGCGGATCAATTCGGAGTGTTCGCGAAGAAGGAAGCCGGAAAGTAGGGACTATGGCGAAAATCACGCTGGGCATTATCATCGGGAACCGCGACTTCTTCCCCGATGTGTTGGTCGGAGAAGCGCGGCGGGATCTACTGCAGCTCTTCGCCGAATTGGATATCGAAGCGGTCGTACTTGATGACCAGGCAACCAAGCTCGGAGCGGTGGAGACGTGGCAACACGCCAAGATCTGCGCGGACCTGTTCCGCAAAAACCGCGACCGTATCAGCGGCGTCGTGGTCTCCCTGCCGAACTTCGGTGACGAAAAGGGCGTGGCCGATACGTTGAAGCTCGCCGGGCTGAGCGTCCCCATTCTGGTGCAGGCCTATCCGGACGATCTCGATCAGTTGTCCGTTGCCAGAAGGCGCGATGCGTTCTGCGGCAAGATCTCCGTCTGCAACAACCTCCGTCAGTATGGTTTCGCCTACAGCCTCACCCGCGATCACACCACACACCCGCTTTCGCCGGAGTTCCGCGAGGATCTGGCCAACTTTGTCTCGCTGTGCCGAGTGGTGAGCGGCATACGCGACGCCCGTATCGGAGCCGTGGGTGCGCGCCCCAACGCGTTTAACACGACTCGCTATAGCGAAAAACTTTTGCAGTCGTCCGGCATCAGTGTCAGCACCATGGATCTGTCGGATCTCTTCGGCAGGGCCCACGCCATCACCGACGGCGATGCGCGAGTAAAGGCCAAACTCGCCGACATCGGCGAATATGCCGCCGCGCCGCAGGTGCCTGGATCGGCGATGAGTAAGATGGCCAAGCTCGCCATCGTTCTCCTCGACTGGATGGAGCAGAACGACCTCGACGCTACCGCCATTCAGTGCTGGAGTTCCATGCAGCAAAACTTCGGCGTGAATGTTTGCACGGTCATGAGCATGATGAGCGAACGCCTCATGCCCAGCGCCTGTGAAGTCGACATCGCCGGCGTCGTCGCGATGTACGCTCTCCAGCTCGCCTCCGGCCGCCCGAGCGCCCTCGTCGACTGGAACAACAACTACGGCTCGGACCGCAACAAGTGCGTCTTCTTCCACTGTGGCAACTGGGCCAAGACCTACCTGCCAGATATTCAGATCGGCACCGCTCCCATTCTCGGCACAACGCTGGGCGAGGAGAATACCTACGGCGCCGTCGCCGGCCGCACGCCCGCCGGGCCAGTGACGTTCGCCCGTGTGAGCACGGATGACACCAACGGCTGCATGCGCGCCTACGTCGGCGAGGGCCAATTCACCGACGATCCACTAGCCACCTTCGGCAGCCGCGCCGTGGTCGAGGTGCCCGAGCTGCAGAAGCTCATGCGCTACATCTGCCGCGAAGGATTTGAGCATCATGCCGCCATGAACGCCTCCCGTTGCGGAGCGGTCCTGGCCGATGCCATGGAGACTTATCTCGGCTGGTCCACGCACACCCATGGATTCACTCGCGAATAAAGAGGAGTTTCGATCAATCATAACTTCGTCCGCCTGGTAACTTTTTTGGCGGGATCTTCTTGTTGGGTCCGCTTCTCCTTGTGAAAGGGGGCAACGGAGCCCAATGAAACGCAACAAGATGATGACGATTATCGCCGCGGTTGCCGCGGTGGTTGGCATGGGACACCTGGCCCCGGCGCGGGCCGCTGAGTTGAAGGGAACGGTCCCGTTCGACTTTCAGGCGGGCGCGGCGCATGTCAAGGCCGGCACTTATGTGATCGATACCGGTCAGGCAGGTGCGACTCTGACATTACGCACACTGGACGGCAAACGGATCGCTTTCGTGATCGCTAACTCGGCGGTAAGCCGCAAGCCGCAGCCGGCCAAGATGGTTTTCCGGCTGGTGGGATCTTCTTACTATCTGGGACAGGTTTGGAGTGGCGGCGGAAACACCAGTGGCAGCGAAACGCCGGTCACCCGGGCCGAGCGGACACAGCGCAAGGAAGTCCGGATGGCGGGTGGGATTCAACTGGTTGAGATTCCGCTTGGCTCAGCCGCAGGCGCTGAGTAACTGAATACGCGGAACCTTGTGAGATTAAGAGGGGCGGACCTTTCACGGGTCCGCCCCTTTTCCTTGGGTGCGCCTATCTGGCGGGCGCGGCGGTTACGTTTACGCGTTGACGCCAGCGTGCGGCTGCTTCCTCAAAGGTACAGATCACTACACCGCTGGGCGTTACCGCATAGGTCAGGTCGAGCATGTCCAGATCCTCCGTCAGCACGGACGCTAGCGTGCGATTCTCGCGATTCACTTCGCCGCGTTGGAAATCCCTTTTTGCGATGAACTCTTTTGCGCCGGGCGAGAGAACGATTTTGCCTTCCGATAGCTCAGCGATCTTTTCTACTTCTTGCCGTAGCGTTTTGATGGTGAAGTCCACGGGCTTATCCAGTTCAGGGACCGCCACCGAGCCGCCGGTGGGCGGATTGGGCATCCCGATCATTTGAAGAACGCGTACCGCATTTGAGGTGGCGTGCGGATGTGCGCCGGAGCTTGTGAGTGCGGCGACCGACTGGACGGGTTCGGAACGTCCGATTCCACGCAGGACTTTAGCTGCGTTGGTCAGCTCGTTTTCGGGACCTTCCAAGACATCGCCCGCCTGTGCGATCAGCTTCGGCAGTTCCGGCAGCAGCGACACATCGCCGCTCTTGTACGCGGCCAGGATGATGTACTGGTCGACGACACGTTCGGCACCGTCGGGATCGTAGTCCATGGGCTTGTCGGAGACATGGGGCCGGATGCGTTTGAAGAGTCCGTTGAGGGGCGCGCGGAGACCGGTGTCGGTTAGCTTGGCCAGTTCCTCAAGGGCGTTGATGCGCAATAGCAATTGCGCCGTGGAGTCAGCGGCTGTAGAGAGCCAGCGTGCAAGATCTTTCTGATTCATTTTTTTCGTGCCCCGCCTTTGGGCGTAGCTGCTAGTTGGCTTTATGAGTCCGGTAATGACTAGAGAAAATCCCGCCAGTGACCGGTAAAAGTCCCCTCGCCTCATGGGTTCCTCATGGTCCGGCATACGCAGCCGGATGGGTTACAACCTCCGTCCCATCGGCTTGGCGCGCTCTAAGGATTCTGGAATTCCAGTCATCGGAATCGAGGGTGATGGGTTGCGGGTCGGCGAGTACGCCGATGACCACGCCGAAAACGGGTGCCGCGCCATCCTGCCTGGAAATGGTGACGGCGGCGGGCACTTCAAAGTTGAGATGGACACGGGTATCAAAATCGATGTGAGTGAAGGTATTGGGTTCGGCCGCGCTGGTGGCGGTGCTGCCTGGCTTGTCGGTGGCGGCCGCCTTCTTGCCGCCGTTGGTTATCGTGTACACGCCATCCCAATATCTCGGATTGGTGCCAAGGCGGTCAATCTGCGATTCAGGATAGTCGGAGACGTGGATGACGTTATAGTCCTGGACGTTGGGCCGCGACATAACCGACGGGGTTGCCGACGACCAGATTTCCCGGCCGCCGATTTTCCATTGGACGAACGTGTACATATCGGTGGTGTTGGCCTCGCGCACTTCAAATTCCATGCGCATGGACATTTTGGTTCCGCTATCAATGTAGCCGAGATCGACGACGCGGAACGCCGTGAGATTGTTGAGGAGCCTGACTGAGCCCGACGCCGATCCATCGGCGGAGGAATGGGCACACACGGCGGTGGCGGCGTTGCGCATGGCGACGACGCGGTAATGATAGGTGAATTCCGTGAAGCCCGCGAGGGGGCGGCGGACCTGATCGCGCCACCATTCGAGCGGCATCTCAAACGTGGCGTTACCGCCGCCATCCAGTTGAATAGCGCGCTGGTTGTTTGACCAGGAGCTGAATTCCTGCCGGTCTTTTCTCGCATCGCGGCCATCGGCATGCACCCAGGAGCCCGCCAAGCCGGGTCCGCCAGATAGCGACGCTGCGCCGGTGCGGCTTAGCTGAACGTCGATGAAGTGATTGGGCGGTCCATTGGTGATGTTGAACTTCAGGATGGGATGCGCAGCGGAGGCGTTGCCGTTGGCGTCGAGCACCACGGTGTAGGTTACCTGTATGGGCGCGATCCGGATCATGCCTTGCAAAGGCAGCTCGGTGGTGGTGCTCATCAGAGCCGGCACACTTACGCTACCGGTACCGGGATGATGTTGGGAATGGACAGCCTCTATGAGATATGAGCCCGGAGTTATGCCTTCAAAGTGAGCCCATCCATCGGGCCCGGTGCGGCCTTCACGCGTTTCTGGTCCGGAGATACGGACGGTGCCACCTTCGAGAGGCGACTGGTCGCAGGCATGCACCAGACGGACGCCTAAGTTGGCGGTCTCCGACGGTATGTGGCCTGGTTCGGTAGGCGTGGGCGTTGGCGTTGGCGGTCCACCTGGGGTCGGGTCGGGGTCCGAGCCCGGACGATCGGGACATGGAGTGACGGGCGTGGTTCCGCCTCCACCGGAGCCGCCTTCAATCTCGCCGCCATTGGCGATATAGAGATCCATCCATTCGCGGCGTAGGTCTGTCTGCGCAGGGTCCGTGGCGCTCAGAGGAAGGCGATTGCCATTGGCGTCGTAGAGGGCGTTGGGCCGGGGATCATTGGCGTGCCGGCGGTAGATTTCGTCGTCGGCGGCCTGGACAGCGGCGTCGTTGAGTGGGCGCTTGGCGCGTCTGGTGCTCAAGCCGGTCTCCGTCGGAGCTCAAAGGTGGTGAAGGCGTCGAGAGCGTTCATTTTTTCAGTGCCGGTTTCGTTGCCGTTGAGAGTGCGCGAGGCCCAGGGGGTTTGGGGATGCACGTCGAAGTCGATCCCGTATTCGACCATGTATTCGGCGTATCGCTGCACGTCATAGTCGAGCGTGACGTTGTACCTGGCAGACCGCTGTATGGCGCGGTTGGCGAGTTTTTCCAGGGAATCGTCGCTGACTTGTGTAAGACGGTCGGCGTAGCGGTCCCTCAGGTGCTCGGCGATGTCCTTCGCAAATCGCGAGCGCATGCCTGCGGCTAACGAATCGAGCTGTCTTGGCCGGATGCGCATGAACGAACTGTGACCTGCTTACTGTTACACGCGCGGAACCAGCGGATTCCGGCTCACTGAGGCAGGTGACGCCCTGGGACATGCGGATCGCCATAGTTGACTGTCGCCGGTTGGGGACGGAAACGCGGCGGAATGTTTTGGCGGGATTTTCGCGGCGGGCACGCTCTCTTAAGTGAAAGGGGGCAACGGAGCCCAATGAAACTGAAATACTCAATGACAACGATGATCACCGCGTTCGCCGCGGTGGTTGGCATGGCGAACCTGGCCCCGGCGAGCGCTGCGGTCCTGAAGGGAACTGTCCCGTTCGACTTCCAGGCGGGCCTCGCGCACGTTAAGGCTGGCACGTATCTGATCGACATCGATAAGGCGGGTGCGATGCTTTCGCTGCGCACCGAAGAAGGCAAGCGGATTGCCTTTGTGATCGCCAACGCGGCGGTCAGCACCAAGCCGCAAACGGCGAAGCTGATTTTCCGGCAGGTGGGATCGCAGTACTTCCTGGGTCAGGTCTGGGCCGGCGGCGGAAACAGTACTGGCAGTGAGATGCCCGTCACTAAGGCCGAACGGGCAATGCGGAAAGAAGTCAAAACAGCCGGCGGGGTTCGAGTGGTCGAGATTCCGCTGAGGGGTGTAGCCGCCGACTAAGTAATTGACTCACTCGGCGAGAAGAATCGGGGCGGACCTGTCAAAAGGGTCCGCCCCTTTTTGATTTTCAGGCCAGGATGCCGCGAATCACTTCGCCTGCCACGTCAGTGAGCCGCATGTCGCGACCACTGTAGCGATAGGTGAGGCGTTGGTGGTCCAAGCCCAGCAGATGCAGCATGGTGGCGTGCAGATCGTTGGTGTGGACCTTGTTTTCGACGGCGAAGTATCCGAACTCGTCGGTTGCGCCGTAGACAGTGCCGCCCTTGACGCCTCCGCCCGCCATCCACATGGTGAAGCCGAAGGGGTTGTGGTCGCGGCCGATGGATGTCACATAGCCGCCGTCGGGGAACTGTGCGCAGGGCGTGCGGCCGAATTCCCCGCCCCATAGGACGAGGGTCTGATCCAACAGGCCGCGGGATTTCAGATCTTTGAGCAGGCCGGCGATGGGTTTGTCGGTGGACTTGGCGTTCAGGCGATGGCCTTCCTGCAGGTTTGAATGCTGGTCCCACCGGTCGAGTCCCTTGCGCGCGGGCGTCAGGAGTTCGATGAATCGCACGCCGCGTTCGACGAGCCGCCTTGCGATCAGGCATTCGCGTCCGAACTCTTCGGTTAGCGGGTCGTCCAGGCCGTACATCTTTGCGGTGATATCCGACTCTTTCGAAAAATCGAGTAGTTCGGGAACGGCGCTTTGCATCCGGTAGGCTAACTCGTAGTTGGAGATAGTGGCTTCTATCTCGCTGTTCTTGCCGAAGCGGTCCAGGACTCCGCGACTCAGTTTGCCGATGAGTTCCAGCTTGTCCTTCTGCGACTGGGGGTTTTTGTCACCTGGCTCCAGGTCCGCGACGGGATGGCCGCCTTTGCGGAAAAGAGTGCCCTGGTAGGAGGCGGGAAGGAAGCCGCTGCCAAAGCAGTCCATGCCGCCGGGCGGAATGAGTCCGCTTTCGAGAACTACGAAGCCGGGAAGATTCTCGCTTTCGGAGCCGAGCCCATAGTTGACCCACGCGCCCATGCTGGGCCGTCCCTGGAAGCCGGAGCCGGAGTGGATGAAGTAGTTAGCGGCGGTGTGTTCGGAATGGTCGGCGAACATGGAGCGGATGATGGCCATGTCGTCGACGCATTCGGCCACGTGGGGAAAGAGTTCGCTGACTTCGATACCGCTCTGGCCGTACTTTTTGAACTGGAAGGGAGAGCCGTATATCTTGTCGCTGATGTTGAAGACAGTGGTGGGCGGCTGGAAAGGAAGCTTCTGGCCGTTGTCGCGATTGAGGCGCGGTTTGGGGTCGAAGCTGTCCATTTGCGATGGGCCGCCGTCCATGTACAGAAAGATGACGGACTTGGCCTTGGCGGGGTGATGGGGCGGTTTGACGGACGCGGCTTGCGATTCGCGGGCCAGCATGTCGAGTAGCGCGAGTCCACCGAAGCCGTTGGCGCAGCGGCACAACATATCGCGACGGGATGGCGGGCGGTTACTGGACATAGAGGAACTCCGCGGAGTTAAGCAGGACGTGACACAGTCCGTCCCAGCCGAGTTTGGCTGCGAATTGTACGGACTCCTTTGTTTCCCAGGGTTCCGGCGGGCGGCCGAAGGCTTGAAGGAACAGGTGCTGGAC
>JBJXFL010000107.1:0-2703 GCA_046155405.1 Bryobacteraceae bacterium
CCCAGGCGGAACGGTCGCTCGACGAGCTTCGCTCCGAATTCGGCGAACGGGAGCGGCTCCTGCAACGGCAGGCCGAACAGCGGAGCCGTAAGGAGATCCTTCACGCGCTGCTCGATCTTCGCGACCGGCTGGAACGCGGCCTGGATTCGGCCAAAACCGGCGCCGCCCGGCTGCGCGAAAAAACCTGGCTGCAACGGCTGGTGGGACCCGATCCCGACCCTGGCGCCGAAGCGGTTCAGGCGATGTTGAAAGGGTACGAACTTGGGCTGGAGCGGCTCGACCAAACTCTTGCGGATATGAACGTCCGCGAGGGTCGCGCGCTTGGTGAACCGTTCGACCCGCGGTGCATGAACGCCGTCGACAAACAGGTGTCGGCCGAGGCCGGCGAAGGAATCGTACTCGAAGTGTACCGGAGCGGCTTTGAGTGGAATGGAGAAATTTTCCGCCCGGCGCAGGTGAAGGTATCTTGCGGCGCCGAGGGAGCCGATCATGAGTGACATTATCGTTGGAATCGATTTAGGGACCACCAATTCCGAGGTGGCCGCGTTTCACAAGGGAGAGGTGCGGATACTCGGGCCCGGCGACAAGCGAATCCTGCCGTCGTGTGTGGGATTCTCGGCGACGGGTGAGCTGCTGGTGGGCGAAGCCGCTCGAAATCAACAGGCGCTCTACCCTGGGCGGACGGTCCACAGCATCAAACGCAAGATGGGCTTGCCGGACACGGTCACGCTTGGGGACAAGGAATTCACGCCGCCCGAGATTTCGGCGTTCATTCTGAGCGAACTGGCGGAATGGGCGGCGCAGTCGTTGGGGCAACGGCCATCGAAGGCGGTCATCACGGTCCCTTCTTACTTCTCCGACGCGCAGCGGAACGCGACTCGCGAGGCCGGCGCGCTGGCGGGTTTGGAGGTCGTCCGCATCCTGAATGAACCGACGGCGGCGAGCCTGGCGTACGGATACGCCGACGGCGCGCGGCACACGGCGTTGGTGTACGATCTGGGCGGCGGTACTTTCGATGTGTCGGTCGTCCTGATCGAAGGAGAGGTGACCGAGGTGCTGGCCAGCCACGGCAACAACAGGCTGGGCGGCGACGACTTCGACGATCTACTGGTTGAGCGATTGGCGAGCGAATTTCTGGATGTGCATGGCATTAGCCTCCGCAACGATGCGGCGGCCAGAGCCCGGCTGTGGTGGGCCGCCGAAGAGGCCAAAAAGAAACTGAGCTTCGAGCCGTTCGTCAAAATTCGAGAAGAAGCGCTTGTGATCCGCGACGGCCGCCCGCTGCATCTGGAGATGGAGATCGACCGGCGCGAATACGAGACGATGATCCGGTCGTTTGTCGAATCGACGCTCGACAGCGTCTCGAAGACCCTTCGTGACGCGGGCCGCAAAGCCAGCGACATGGACGCGATTCTGCTGGTTGGCGGGTCCACGCGGACGCCGCTGGTTACGGATCTGTTGATTGAACACACCGGCCTCACACCGCGCCAGGACGTGCATCCCGATCTGTGCGTGGCGCTGGGCGCGGGCGTGCTTGCGTCCCGCCTGGCCGGGCAGAGCATTTCCAGAATCCTGGTGGACGTCTCGCCCTTCTCGTTCGGCATCTCTTACGTGGGAGAACGAGGCGGCTACCAGTATCCGTACTGCTACCGGCCCATCATTCGCCGAAACACGCCGCTGCCACTCACCCGGACCGAGAGCTACTTCACCGGGCATCCGTCCCAGACAGAGGCGCAGATCAATGTCTATCAGGGCGACGACGACGACGCGCTGAAGAACATTCTGGTGGGCGATTTCATGATTGAGGGTCTGACCCCGAGGGAAGAGCCGGTTGAGATTCTCTGCCGGATGCGGCTCGATCTGGATGGAATTCTGGAAGTGACGGCGGTGGAAAAGCACACCGGGAAATCGAAACGGGTGACGATTTCAAACGCCTTGAAAGCCAAGACCGCCGAGGAAATGGCGGCGGCGCGGAAGCGGATTCAGGAGCTTCATCTGGTTCGTGGGCCCAGCGAGGAAGTGGAGGACGACTGGGAGGACGGGGTCACGATCGACGCCGAGGCGGCCCCGGAACCGGAGCCGCAACCCTATGACGACGAGACGGCACAGTTGCTGGCGCGGTCGCGCGGGCTGCTGGAAAAGATGCATGGCGACGATCGGGAGGAGGCCATCGGCCTTCACGAGCAGATCGAATCGGCGTTGGAATCCGATGACGCCGAGGCGCTCCAGAAGGCGGCGGCGGCGCTACGCGAACTGCTGTTCTTCGTGGAGGGCAAGCCGAATTGAGCGATGCCGGCCAGTGCCCGGTGTGCCGAGCCCGATTCCGGGGCGCGCGGATCTGTTCGCGATGCGGCGCGGATTTGGAGCCGTTGATGCGGTTGGCGGCGCGGGCGTGGATGCTGCGCGAGGCGGCGCGCGATGCTCTTGCCGCCGGGGAGTTCGGCAGGGCGCGTGAGTTGGCGGAGCGGGCCGGGCGGATTCAGCCGGGCGGAGCGGAGGGGGCGGTGGGTTTGTTGAGTGTTTGGTTGGAGCGGGAGTATCCCGGCTAGCTCCTCAATGGCGGCCCATCACAGTGCCGGCATTCGCTTCAGGGGAGAGATTCCGCCTCACGCGAACGCCTCCTGTTTTTTTTTCACTTTGGAGCGAATGCCATTCCAACCCCTACTGATTGTGGATTTGCGTTGATGCCGTGCTCAAGCTATG
>JBJXFL010000125.1:0-3249 GCA_046155405.1 Bryobacteraceae bacterium
AACCGGCCGCTCACTGGACCACGGAACAGGCTCTACAGGTGCGATTGGTCGATGCCGCCAGATCGTCGCCTGATGGCATGTGGGTCGTCTACACGCAGACGCGCCAAATCATGGACTCCGGGAAGAGCGAATCCAACACGCAAGTTTGGCTGGCGCGGGCCGATGGGTCGCGGCGCGTTCAGCTCACAAATGGAGAGCGATCGAGTTTCAGCCCCTCTTTCTCGCCCGACGGCGCCTGGGTCTACTTCATGTCCTCACGGTCGGGTGAGAATCAGGTTTGGCGCATTCCGGTGGATGGCGGCGAGGCGGAGCAGATTACGAATTTGAAGGACGGCGTCGCCTCGTATGTGCTATCGCCCAACGGCAAACAGGTCGCCTTCACGGCGCACGAACCGGATGCCGCCGTTGAGATCGCAAAGAAGGAAAAGCGCGACTTCGTGGTGGTGGATGAGAGGCCGGCCAACGCAGCGCTCTATGTGATTCTGGCGGAAGCCGATGCGCAGGACAAGCGAGCGCACCGAAAAATCGCGTCTGGAGACTACCATGTCGGAGGCGGATTCGCCACACTCGTTCCCATGGCTTGGTCCCCAGATTCGCGCTCGATCGCGTTCACTCACACCAAGCGACCCGGCGAGGAATACTGGACGACCGCGGATATCTCGGAAGTGGAAGTCGAATCGGGCGTCGTGAAGCCGTTGGCAGCAACGGGAGCATCCGAGAGCGTGCCGATCTACTCCCCGGATGGGCGCTGGATCGCATATCAGCGAACTTCGAATCCACCGCGGTGGGCGATCGATGGCTACCTCATGTTGCTGCCGCGGGCGGGTGGCGCGGCGCGCGAGTTGGCGGCGACCTTCGATGAATGGCCCTGGCTTGTCGGATGGGATGCGGCGTCGCGGAACATTCTCTTCTTCGAAGGGCGAGGAACTAAAGGCGTACTGTATGCGATGCCTCTGAACGGCCCGCCCGCGGTGGTTTTCGCTCCCGAAGAGGGAGTCTTCACCGCGTTAACTTTGGCCGTGTCTCTGAACGCGGCCGGCACGCATGTGGCGTACTCGCTATCATCGCCCTCCGCGGCACCGGAAGTTTATGCGATGCCGCTGGCCGCGCGTAAGCCGGTGCAGGTGAGTCGCGCCAATGCGTCCTTGCCGAAATGGGAGTTCCCGAAAACCGAAGTGCTGCGGTGGAAGTCGAAGGACGGGCTGCAGATTGAAGGGTTGCTGACTTATCCCGGTGGTTACGAGGCCGGAAAGAAGTACCCGTTACTGCTAAACATCCACGGCGGACCAGCGGGCGCATTCTACGAATCGTTCATCGGCGGCCCCGCTATCCATCCGCTCGCTACGCTGGCCGGGAAGGGCTACGCGATTCTGCGGCCTAATCCGCGCGGGTCTTCCGGCTACGGAAGGAATTTCCGCTTTGCCAATTACAACGACTGGGGCGGCGGGGACTACGAGGATGTGATGGCGGGCGTGGATGCCGTGATTGCGAAAGGCGTGGCGGATCCGGAACGCCTGGGCGTGATGGGCTGGTCCTATGGCGGGTACATGACTTCGTGGATCGTCGGCCATACTACGCGCTTCAAGGCTGCCGTGTCCGGAGCGGCGGTGAACAACCTTTGGAGTTACACAGGCACTTCCGATAGCCTCAGCTTCGTGCCGGATTTCTTAAAAGGCGAGCCTTGGCAGGTCTTTGAGAGCTACCGCGCGCACTCGCCGTTGACTTACGCCGGCAAGATCAAGACTCCTACGTTGATTCTGCATGGACAGAACGATCTGCGAGTGCCGATCGGCCAAGGCTATGAACTCTACCACGCCCTGAAGCGGCAGGGTGTGCCGGTGAAAATGGTGACGTACCCACGCATGCCGCATGGGCCGACCGAAGCGAAGTTCCTGCTCGACATCATGAAGCGGCACGTGGAGTGGATGGACCGGTACGTGAAATAGCCGAGATGACTGCGTGCAGGGTCGATAGATCGTGGGAAACGGCCAGTGTAGCGGAGACTGGGACCGTCGTCGCCTTCGTACCAGGGCTCGCTGACGCGCGACGCGGCGAACAGTAGGACAGCCCGCCGAGTTCCAGTTTGTTCGGGTCGTCCGGCGCTGCCGCCCAGCACGTAGATGGCGACGCGGAGGCGGACGGCGGGCGTGGAATCGGGACCGCTGAGCGATTCTTCGAGGGCCTCAAGCGCCTGGATGTGGAACTCACGGAGGTGAGGACGCCGTGGAGGCGTTCATACTCAGCGCAGAACGGCGAGTTTTCCTCCTCTATGTCGCGCACCCGGCCCCAAGTTGATAGAGGAGATGTCGGCCCTGCTGCTGGACCGGAGTCCGATCACGCTACCGATGTATTCCAAACACCCAGCCAAGCGGATTCTTTCGCTGTTGATCGGACTCGAAACGGGGTCCGTACGTATCGCCAAGCAAATCATGCCATCCAAAGGCGTGCCGTTCCCAATCGAAGAATGGCCCAGCGTCTTCCTGCGTGGAATGGAGATTCTCAACCGGAACAACTGGTTTCCCGCCGTGACGTTGATCGTCGGCAGCCCGGGCGAGACCGATGACGATGTGAAGGCTACCCTGGATCTGATTTATGAGGTAGAGCGGCGCGGGTTGTTCGCGTTCTTCATTCCGTCCATTTTCACGCCGCTTCACGACACGCATATTGAGAAGAAGGAGGGCGTCCGGGAAACGCGTCAGCTTACACGCTCGCAGTGGCAGTTGATGATGAAGTGTTGGAAGATGAACCTGCGCCCCGGCAACTACAGTTGGTGGGCTCCCATGGAGTGGCGGTTTGGCACGGTGGCGATGTGGATGTGGAAACTACGGAAGCTGAACGGCCCGAGTTTTACCTGGCCGCTACTCAACTTTGCCAGCGCGTTGCCGGAGTAATGGATGGCCGCAGTGGGGAAGATTTACGTGGTCAAGCCTCTGGAAGTTAAGACCCGCAAGTAGTTGCTGGAGACGGTCAAGCCCCATCATCGCCGCTACTTGCGGCCCGATAATGGCGATTTGCCGGAGGTTACGGCGGCGGCGGCCACGGCGGGGCTCAACGTGTTGCAGTAGGGGGTTTAGCGGACAACCTCGACTAACCCGTGGTCCTGCAGGGCGTGGGCGAAGGCAAGCAGATCACTCATACAAACGTCAGGGTCAAGCTTGAAGCGGCCGCTGACGAAACCAGCCAGCCAGTCTAAATTGCGCCCCAACTCCAGTTGTTCCCAAACCGAGGCTCCAACCTGATCGAGGCCGT
>JBJXFL010000141.1:0-21132 GCA_046155405.1 Bryobacteraceae bacterium
CGCTTGCTGGGCCCAGCAAGCGACCGCCAAACCCAGCGGAACAGTCAGTCGTAATAACAAGTAGGCCTCCTGGGAATCCGCCTTTAGCGACCGGCGCGTGCCGATCCGCTCTCCAAACGTGGAACGACGGGTCTCGCTAGTATATGGCAAAGGCGCGAGACGCGCCAACCCGGGTTACGCCAATCGCGGCAGTTCGCTGGAAACACCGCTGTTGTGCGCGTTCGCGAAGATTGTCCCCTCACCAAACAACCGTGATCCCATAGACCGCAAGTCCACCGTCCTTGCTCACCAACGCGGCCTTCTCAACCATCGCCTGCGCTACCAGAATTCGATCGAACGGGTCTCTGTGATGATCCGGCAAATGCCCCAAAGCCATCACATGGGTTTGCCGGATCCCAATCACTTGTATGCCAGCCCGGATCACGAACTTGTCCCACCACGGCAGCGGCTCGGCTAATAGTGCCCCTGGCTTACCTCGCTTTAGAAGCAGCTCCCACAAACTGGCCACGCTGGCCACCACCTCAGACGCCGCCAGCGCCCGTCGCGCTTCTTCACTCAGCAATTCCGGTTCAGACAATGCCCAGACCAGCGTATGTGTGTCGACCAGCGCCTTTGGCGGGACCGCCGCCTTACTAGCCTTCGACCCAGGCATCCGCTTCCTCGACGCTGAGTGGTCCCCACCAGGAATCGCCGGGAGCCACTAAAGGAGCATTTCGCGCAATGCCGAATGGAAGTCCCAACTTCTTCCGCGCCGGCACCAGCTCGACAACCGGCTGCCCCTGCCGGGCGATGATCACCGTCTCCCCGCTCTCAACAAGTTCCAGGAGCCGGGAGAGCTGGGTTTTGGCCTCATGCACGTTGACTTGCATAATCCTCAGTTTAGCCTTCTTGTTTAGCTAATGCAAGGCGGCGCGCGTCAACGTGGCCGGTTACTCTGGAATCTCGCAGGCGCGAACGAGGCTGGGCTGGGAGCCTCTACTGCATCTGCACGACCAAAGTAGCGAAGCCGATTGCCGTGGCGGCGAGAAAGGCGCATGGTATCGCTCCCGGCGTCTGGCGCGTATGGATGGGAGCACGCTGGATATCGCCGACGAAAAGGGCAATGACGAAGCTTTCGGCCGCCCCGGAGCGAGCCGAGGCAAGAACGCGTATCCGCAAATCCGCTTCGGGTTGTTTGATGGAAAACCGCGGCTACGAACGCTCGCCGCTCATCGATATTCGCACCGCCATTCGGATCGTTAAGTGCCGAGTAGGGGCCGAGCTGGGATACGATAGCCGGATCATGACTCCAGTTCGATGGCGTTGGATTTGGGCGCTCTGCGGCACTATTGCGGCGCAACCGGGACCGTTTACGGCCGCGCAGTCGGCGAGCGGGCAAGCTATCTACCAGGTCCACTGCGCCGCCTGCCATCTGGCCAATCTCGGCGGCCGCAATGAGGCGCCCCAACTGGCCGGGGGTAACTTCATCAACACATGGGGCCGCCGCTCAACGCGCGACCTGCTGATCAATATGCAATCGACCATGCCGCCATCCAATCCCGGCGGGCTGGGCGAGGACGCCTATCTCCAACTGGCCGCGTTTATCCTGGAGGCGAATGGCGCCACGCCGGGATCGCAGCCGCTGGGGGCGGCGTCACGCGCAGTGATCGGTTCGGTGGCCAGCGGGCAGATGCCGGGCGCGCTGCGAGAACAGTTGAACGCGGCGGCCACGGCGGATCAGGGCGCCCGCCAGCCGGTAGTGATCAGCGGTCCCAAGGGACTCACCGTGACCGGCGAGGTGAAGAAATACGTCCCGGTGACCGACGCGATGCTGCGGAATCCCGATCCGGCGGACTGGCTGATGATTCGGCGGAACTATCAGGCGTGGAGCTACAGTCCGCTGGCGGAAATCAACACGGAAAATGTGCGCGGCCTGCAACTGGCCTGGGTGTGGGCGATGAACGACGGCGGCGCCAACCAGCCAACGCCGATCGTGCATGACGGGATTATCTATCTGTCGAATACAAGCAACACGGTGCAGGCGCTGGATGGGCGGACCGGGGAATTGATCTGGGAGAACCGGATTGGCCCGGAATCGACGCTGGCATATGGCGCCACGCGCAGCCTGGCAATCTATCAGGACAAGATTCTTGTACCGACGACGGATGCCAAGCTGTACGCGCTCCAGGCGCGAACCGGCAAGATCGTCTGGCAGGCCGACGTGGGGCCGACGGACCGCGGCTACACTAATTCCGCCGGGCCGATGGTGATTCGTGGCAAAGTGATCCAGGGCTTGACGGGTTGCACGCAGTACAAGGAAGAGGGCTGTTACATCAGCGCTTACGACGCGGAGACCGGGAAGCAGGTGTGGAAGTTCCACACCGTGGCGCGGGAAGGACAAACGGGGGGAGATACCTGGGGCTCCCTGCCGAACCTGCTGCGGGCGGGCGGCGATACGTGGATCACGGGCAGTTACGATCCGGACTTAAACACCGCCTACTGGGGCGTTTCGCAGGCCAAGCCGTGGCTGCGGGTGAGCCGCGGGTCAAAGCCGGGCGATAAGGGGTTGTTCACGAATTCGACCTTGGCACTCGATCCGGACACAGGTAAGTTGAAATGGCATTTCCAGCATGTACCCGGGGAGACGCTGGATCTGGATGAGGTGTTTGAGCGGGTTTTGGTGGACATTGGGGAGGAGAAGCTGCTGTTCACGATCGGCAAGCCGGGTATTCTGTGGAAGCTCGACCGGACAACGGGAAAGTTCTTGGATTACAAGGAAACGGTCTTTCAGAATGTCTTCTCGCGGATTGACTCAAAGACCGGGGAGCCGACGTACCGCAGTGACATTCTGGAGCAGAAAATCGGGGAATGGATTCAGGCATGCCCCAGCACGGAGGGGGGACATAACTGGCAGGCGATGAGTTACCACCCGGGGACCGGACAACTGATCATTCCGCTGAGCCAGAGCTGCATGGATATGGCCGGGCGACAGGTGGAGTTCAAGGAGGGCTCCGGCGGCGGCGCGGCGGACCGGCGCTTCCATGAGATGCCGGGGACGAAGGGAAAGATCGGCAAGCTGGCGGCATATGACGTGCGGACGATGAAGCAGATGTGGTCGATCGAGCAGCGGGCGCCGTTTCTGACGGCGGTTTTGTCGACGGCGGGAGACGTGGCGTTCGCGGGCGATCTGGATCGTTATTTCCGGGCTTATGATGTGAAGACTGGAGCGGAGCTTTGGAAGACGCGGCTGGGGACATCCGTACAGGGGCATCCGGTGTCATTTGCGATTGACGGAAAGCAGTACATCGCGGTCACGACGGGGCTGGGCGGAGGAAGCCCGCGGAATGTGCCGCGCGCCATCGCGCCGGAGATTCACCATCCGGGCAACGGGAATGCGTTGTATGTGTTTCGGCTGCCGGAGGGACGGTAGAGGTGCAGTGTTAGCCCCAATGGCTCCGCTCCAAACTGCGCTACTGAATTGCTTCGGCCAGATGCTTGGCCAGAACGCGGCCGACGTCGTCGAGATCGGCGATCATGCGGGCCATGCGGGCCATGCGTCTGAGAAAGGCCGGTCACACGTCCGGTAAGTGTTCCAAATCCGCAAAGTCCTGGCTGCGGCCGCTGGCCGCCTTGTTCCGGCGAAGGTCGGCCAAGCCAATGACCGGGATTTGAAAACCCTCTCCCGTCCACTCCGCACGGTTTGGCCACGCCTCTTCAAACGCAACCCCGCTGATATTCCGGATGATTTCGATGCGATGGGGAGGAACTCCGAAGCGCACGATAACCGATTCCTCCCGCAGAAGATCGTCTTGGGCATGCGGAAACGCGAATTCCCGAAGCGCCTCTATGACCCGTGCCTGATTTTCTTCGTCCCCGGCAATCCAAAAGTCGATGTCCTTCGTGTTACGCGGCCAGCCGTGAAAGCCCACCGCATATCCCCCGATCAAGAGGTAGCGTACGTCATGAGCGCCAAGACACTTCGAGAACTCCAGGAAATGCGGATTCAGTTTCGGCGTCCCCATACCAGCTCCTCCGCAGTACTTCGATGAGCGCCATACGCTCATCCGGTGACATGGCCCACATTTCCTCAAGGTCACGCCGCTCCGCTTCCTTGAACGAATGCAGAACCTCCAGTTTCGAATCGGGCATGACCCCAGTTTAGCGTTCAGAACAAACCGCCGTTGATCAAGCGAAGAGGATCAACCCCAATAACTCCGATCCAGACTGCGATACTGAATCGCCTCGGCCAGATGCTTAGCCAGAACGCGGTCGGCGTTATCGAGATCGGCGATGGTGCGGGCCACCTTTAATAGCCGATCATGCGCACGGGCGCTCAGGCCCATTTTCTTCATCGCTAATTCAAGCGTCCGCTCCCCGGCTTCATCGAGTGCACAGAGCGGGCGCACTTGAGACGGTGCCAGATTGGCGTTGTAGCAACCGCGCTCCTTCTGGCGGGCGCGCGCTTTCAGAACCCGCTCCCGCATATGTTCCGAAGACACGCCGGAATCCTTGGCGTTATAGGGTACGGCCGGCACTTCGACGTGCAGGTCAATCCGGTCGAGCAACTGGCCGCTGATCTAACGCCGCACAAGACAACTGCGCAAACAATAGCCGGTCACCTCGTCCTTCGCAACGTGATGAAGTCCAACGAAGAGACCCGTCCAAGTATTCAGGAATCCGAATAAAGGGACCGTGGGAACGAGGCGTCGCAAGGTGAGGCGTCGCAAGGTTGACAGACATCACTCGAAGGCGATATCCTCCTATCGGCGCACTTGTTGGAACTCGCGCGGGATCGGCATGACGACACGAACACAAGATTCAGAGTCGAAAAACGCTTTGCGAGCGACGAAGCTGCTTGCATTGGTAGGTTTTTGCTTACCCCTAGGCACATGCATCGCACTTCACAATGTACGTGTCGATCTGAGTCCGTTTTCTTATGGAGACTTGAAGTGCAGACAATGTGATCGCACAGCGACTCGGGCGACATCAGAAGTCATTGACGATCTACGGAGGTTTAAACGCCATACATATGCGAGAGGTCAGCTTTTCGTCTATTGTGCTGCACATGGCCCACCAAGCTTTGGAGAGGTCTACAGTGGAACAACGGCTTTTGTGTGTTTTGGATTGTTTATGCTCGTAGTTATCATTCACAAAAACAGAGAGGATTCACTCCTCCCTAGAACATCGCGTGACTTTCCGTAGGCCATGCCACTCCTTGGCATCTCAGCCCGAATAAAAGGGACCCGCCACCCTCCCCCCCTTTTTTTGTCGGCCAGAGAAAGAGTCCGGATGATAATCGAAGATCACGCCAATGAACATTGGGGCATCACGTGATGCAAACTACAAATGAGGATAGAAACATGTACTGTCCCAACTGGAGGACTTCATTGGATCTTGGGAACAATTTTTGCATGGACTGCCAGCAGCATGTTTCGAAGCAGGATGCCAAGCCTCTCGGCAAAGAAACTCCGCAAATATTCGCGATACTGCTGGGCAGAATTCCGCTGAAGGCAGCGTGGTTTCTGATGAATTTAGGAGTCGAGTGTCTCAGCCGATCCCTGGCTAGTGGTTATACCAACACGTCGCTTGATCGGCGGCCACTTTTTGAGGCGAACTAGGACGTCACGGGACCAGGCTAATTTCACACATCAACTCGCCGCCGCTGGTTACCCCCAATAACTCCGATCCAAACTACGATACTGAATCGCCTCTGCCAGATGCTTAGCCAGAACGCGGTCGGCGTTATCGAGATCGGCGATGGTGCGGGCCACTTTCAGCAGTCGATCGTGCGCGCGGGCGCTTAGGCCCATTTTTTTCATCGCTAATTCAAGCGTCCGTTCCCCCGCTTCGTCCAGCGCACAGAGGGGACGGACCTGGGACGGCGCCAGATTGGCGTTGTAACAACCGCGCTCCTTCTGGCGGGCGCGCGCTTTCAGAACCCGCTCCCGCATATGTTCCGATGACACGCCGGAATCCTTGGCGCGGAGGTCCTTGTAGGGTACGGCCGGCACTTCGACGTGGAGGTCAATCCGGTCGAGTAGCGGACCGCTTATCTTTCCGAGATAGCGCTGGATGATGCCGGCGGTACAGCGGCATTCGCGGCTGGCGTCGCCGTAGTAGCCGCAGGGGCACGGATTCATCGCGGCAATCAACATGAACCGCGCCGGGAAACGCATGGTGCCGGAGGCCCGCGCGATGGCCACGGCGCCTTCCTCCAGCGGTTGACGGAGCTGTTCCAGGACGTTGCGCGCATACTCGGGCAACTCGTCGAGAAAGAGCACCCCGTTATGCGCGAGACTGGCCTCGCCGGGGCGCGGGATACCGCTACCGCCGCCAATCAGGCCAGCGTCGGACACCGTATGGTGCGGAGCGCGAAACGGCCGCCGCCGCATCAATCCGGAACCGGGCGGAAGCTGTCCGGCCACCGAGTGAATTTGCGTCGTCTCCAACGCTTCGGCGAATTCAAGCGGCGGCAGGATGCCCGCGAGGCGGCTGGCAAGCATGGTCTTGCCCGATCCCGGCGGCCCCACCAGCAACACATTATGCCCGCCGGCGGCGGCCACTTCGCAGGCGCGTTTGGCGGTAGCTTGACCGCGAACGTCGGCGAAGTCCGGAATGCCGATGGCGCTATCGGAATCGGCCGCGGGGTGTTCGGCGATGAAGTCATCGGGCGCCCGCAGGGCGGCCACCGCTTCGGCCAAATGGCGTACACCCAGCACGCGAATCCCCTCCACCACCGCCGCCTCCGGCGCATTTTCCTTCGGCACCACCAAATAACGCAGCCCGCTGCGCCGCGCGCACACGGCCATCGACAACGCCCCGCGCACCGGCCGCAGCGTGCCATCGAGCGACAACTCGCCGGCGAACGCGTGATGATCGCTCGGCTGCAACGCGCCGGTGGCCCCGAGAATCCCGAGCGCCATCGGCAGATCGAAACCCGCGCCTTCTTTCCGCACATTCGCCGGCGCCAGATTGATCGTGACCGCCTTTGAGGGGTATCCAAAGCCGGAGTTCATCAGCGCCGATTTGATACGCTCACGGCTCTCCCGCACCGCCAGATCCGGCATGCCCACGGTTATGAAGTCCCGCGCCGAGCCCGACGGGTAAAGATCCACCTCTACATCGATGAGATGCGCGTCGATACCAAACACCGCCGCGGTGCGCGTCCGGAAAAGCCCCATATGAGAGGAGTGCCGCTCCACTCGGATTATTCTCACTCCACGCGAAACAAATGTTTACTCTCCGACTGCTCGCCGCCAATCCCATCGCGGATCCGGAGCAGAATGGTGTACTCGCCAGGCGCCAGGTCCTTGGTCAATTGCAGGCTCAGCACGCCCGCTAGATAACGGCGCGGATAGACCGGCTTGCCGGATTCATTCGCCGCTTCATCCTGCTTAAACAGGCTCTCACCGTTGGCCCGGAAGACTTCCAACCCGTATCCCACCTGGAACGCGTTGCCCTCGCCGAGGCGATAGCCGGCGATTTCAAATCGAGCCCAGACCATGTCGCCCTGCCGATAGGCGGGCACAGTCAACGGTTCGTTCGATTCCTCGGATCGAAGAAATCGGAATCGCAATGGCTGTAACTTGTCGATTCCCGTCAGATTCAGGCCGCGCGTTCGAAATGGAACCACCAGAGCGGCTTTGCCCGCCCCAACATGATCCACCGCGGCGAGACGAATCTCAGCGGCGCCGGCGGGCAGCGCCTGGGGCAGTTCCAATTCCACCCGTACCCGCGGACGCCACTTCTTGTCTTCAGCCGCAAGGTCAACCTTGACGTCGCCCTTTTGCGGCGCCGTCAACGCGATGCCCGCCGCGTCAAATGCCTGGCACTGCCAGGAAAGGTTGAGTTTCAGATCCTCATCCCCCTCCGGCTTGAACCCGGCTATATCGAAACTCAAGAAGATGGATTCGCCGCTACCGAACGCAAATCCGGAGGCCACTGAAGGTCCTCCGTCAAACTGCGCCACCACCGGCTGCACAATCGTCAATTGGCCAAACGCGGCAACGGACGTTAGCGAAAGCCACCACGAGATTGCGCCAAACAGACGCATAGCCATTAGTTCCCGGTGGGACCCGGAGTCGCCGCCGGCGGCGCCAGAGAAGCGGGAATTTCGATATGCGCTACTTTCTCCTCAGTGGCGTCGACAATTTCCAGCCTGTATGCGCCGATGGGAACGTCGAAATACACGGAACCTTCCTCCGTTAAAGACGGCTGCAAGCGGCGAAGCGCTCCCAACCAATGGGAATTTCCTTCGATGTCGGACACCTCCACGATCTCGTTGCCAGCCGCATCGATCAGCCGTAAGAACGGAATCGCGGCGTCTTCGGCGCCGCTGTTCGTCACCGTAAGCCGGAGTTGCAGGATGCGATTCTTCGGCGATTGTTTAGCTCCCTCCAGTTCCGGCAGCCATTGGGCTTCAATCACTTGGTAGATTAGCTTTCCCACCTGGGCCTTTTGCCCAATCGGGAACGTGAGCACATGCGACCTGGCCGACGAACAGGATGGCGGGAACGAAATCAGACATGTGAAGAGTAACGAAAGTAACGCGCGCTGGGACATCGACATTTCAATACGATCCTATATTGTTGGAATTGAAGTTATTATGATTAGCTTACGCCTCCAAATGCAAATCTTTCTTCAGACCCTCGTATTGCTGGCCAGCGTGACTTACGCGCAGCGAATTCCGGCGAGGCATCCGGTAAGCGGGCGCGTGATCGCTCCCGTTATGTCCGCGGCCGGAGCGGACTGGCTGGAGCGCAGTGAGCGCGAAAACGAGGAAAACCCCACGAAAGCCGTCGCGCAACTGGGAATTAAGGCCGGAATGACCGTGTGCGATCTGGGCGCCGGCACCGGTTACTATGCGGTGCGCATGTCCAGGCTGGTGGGCCCGACGGGGAAGGTGTACGCGGTTGACATTCAGCCGCGCATGTTGGAACTGCTTGGCAAGCGTTTGGCCGCGGCGGGGATTAAAAACGTTGAACCGGTGCTTGGCGCGGAGGCAGAAACTCGCTTGGCGGCGGACTCGCAGGATCTCATTTTGCTCGTCGATGTCTACCATGAGTTTTCGAATCCGCAGGAAATGCTGCGCTCAATACGAACGGCGTTGAAAGACTCGGGACGCCTGGTTCTGTTGGAGTTCCGGAAAGAAGATCCGGGCGTCCCCATCCGGCTGGAGCACAAGATGAGCTTGGCGGAGGTGAAGGCGGAGCTGGAACCCGAAGGTTTCAAGATTGAAAAAGTCTTGGACACGCTGCCGTGGCAGCACATGATCTTCCTGCGGAAGAATTAGGCGATGGGCAAAGGACAAGAATTCCCTTCGGAGCTACAGCGGCGACGAGACCCGGCAACCGGCGTGGAAGTGCTCCAGATGACGGCGGGCGCGTCGATCAATCACGCCACGTACTTTCTGCAGTGCTCCTTCACTTCCGACGGCCGCACGCTGCTCTTTATCTCCAATCGAACCGGAAGCTGGCAGCTTTTTCGGATAAACCCATATCCCCATGGCCCCATTCGCCAACTTACCGCCGCCGCGCCCATCCATCCGTTCTCACCGGCGATCCATGCCGACGGCCGGCGCGTGTTCTTTGTCCGCGCCGCGGCGATATGGTATCTCGATCTCGAGACTCTCGCCGAATTTCGCGTGGTGGATTATGGCTCCGGGTCCATGGGGGAGCCGTCGCTGGACGCGGCCGGCGAATGGATGGTGGCCGCATTCAAAAAGGATGGCCGAGCCGGTCTCGCGACCGGGCGTACCGATGGGCGCGATTGGCGCGTTACGCCCTTTCCGCGGACCGTGATCCACCCGCAATTTCATCCGCTCGATTCGGAGTGGCTGGAATTCGCCGGAGATCCGGCGCCGCGGATGCATCGGGTTCGCCGCGACGGGACGGGGCTTGAATGCCTCTATGAAAACCGGAACGACGAATTTGTAGTGCACGAAACATTTCTGGGCGGCAACGGCAATCTGGTCTACACCGTGTGGCCGCGCGCTTTGCGGACGATGGATTGGCAATCGCGGGAGCACCGCACAATTTGCGAGTACAACGCCTGGCACATTACCCCGAACCGAGACGGGAGTATGGTTCTATGCGACACGAATCACCCGGACCTGGGAATATTCCTGATCGATGTCGACACCGGCGAGCGAAAACAGATCTGTCTTTCGGAAGCCTCCGGCGGCGGCAGCCAGTGGAAGACGAGCCGCTACGCGCTGGAGGAGGATTTCGCGGTCGCTCGCACCGGAGCGGCGGCCGAGGGGACCTTAAGCTGGATGGAGGCGGGGACAGACACGGTTTACGGTCCGCAGTGGACGCATCCGCATCCGTCCTTCTCGCCCGACGAGCGAAGTGTAGTGTTCAGCAGCGACCGCACGGGAACGACCCAAGTCTACGTCGCCGCAATCCCCGATTAGAGAATGCCGCGAATCGCTTCCATTTCCTGATCGAACGTTTTGAGAATTCTCTCGATCCTGTCGCCAAGGCCGAACGCTTGCAGAACCGGCGCCGGGTCCTTGACCTCGCGATCGTCGGCAACGGCGGTAATGCCCAACGCGTTGACCGTAAAATCGGCCAATTGTATAGCGCGGCTAAGCGCGGTCAGGCCGGGGGCGGTGTCGTCGGCATCCGGATTGTGGTGGAATCGAGACGATACCTGCACGGGGATGGGAAGCTTCCAGTTCTCCAGCACCTTCTGCGATAGTTCCGCGTGCGAGAAGCCAAGCTGTTCAATTTCCACATCGTACAGTTCGCGTCCCTCACGCTTGGACGCGGCGATCACACTGGCGTATTCCTCCGGGCAGGAAACGGCCAACAGCAGTTTGCCCACATCGTGCAACAGGCCCGCCACAAAGGCGCCTTCGGCATACTCGACGGTCACGTTCTGCACGATGAGGTCGGACATGTTCGCCACCGCCACCGCGTGCAGATTGAACTGCTTCGTTGACCAACCGGCCGGCAATTTCAACTGCGCCATCATGTTGCACACCGACAGGCCCAGCACAATGTTTCGCAGGCGATTCGTCCCCAGAATCGTAATCGCGTGCCGGACGCTCGACACGGTGCCCATGCGGCCATAGGCCGCCGAGTTGACCATCCGCATCACATTACCGGTAAGGACGGTGTCCTTTTCAATCCAGTCGGCCAACTCGGTGACCATGATGTCGTCCTTGGCCAAACTGGCGAGAAGTTTGGTGAGAACCGGGCTGAACGGCGGCAGCTTACCGATTCCTTCTAGAGCTTTTTCACGGAGCGTGGAGGGTGCAAGGATAGAGGACATACTCCCTTCTCTCTTCGGCCACGGGAGAGAAAGTCTTACACTGGGAAAGTGACCCCCGAGATTGAACCGGAGTCCGGGCCAGAGGCGGATCCGCCTCCACTCTTGATGAATTCGCGCAAAACGGACCCGGCCGTGGCCGGGGTTGCGGGAGAGTTCGCGAATGATTGGGGTCCGCAACCGGCCTTCGCGCTTCCGCCGCCGGTGGTCCTTTCTCCCGCCATAGAGGTTCGGGATCTTCGCAAGTACTACGGCCCCAAGGCGGCCGTCGACGGTCTGTCATTGCAGGTCCCCCGCGGCTGTTTCTTCGGGTTTTTGGGACCTAACGGCGCCGGAAAAACCACTACCATCCGCATGTTGATGGGCGTCAACACGCCCACCTCCGGCGACATCGAAATTCTCGGCCTTTCCATGCCTGGACAAGGCGTCGCCATCAAAAGGCAACTCGGCCTGGTGCCCGAAGACTCCCTGTTATTCGATCATCTCACCGCGCAGGAGTACATGGAATTCACCGGCCGCATCTACGGCCTTCCCGCCGCAATGACGCGCGAGCGGCTACGCGAACTGCTGGCCCTGTTTGAAATGGACGGGCAGGGCCGCAAACTGATCGGCGAATATTCCAAGGGGATGCGCAAGCGTGTGGCGATGGCCGCCGCGCTGTTGCACCGGCCGCAACTGTTTCTGATGGACGAACCGTTCGAAGGAGTCGACGCCGTTGGGGCGCGGCTCATGAAGGATATCCTGTTGGACCTGGTCGGTAAGGGCGCGACTATTTTCCTTACGTCGCACGTTCTGGAAGTGGTCGAACGGCTCTGTGACCGCGTCGCCATCATCTCGAATGGACGCTTGGTGGTTGATGACTCGATGGCCAATCTGCGCGGCGGAACGGAGTCGCTCGAAGAGATCTTCGTTCGCGTGGTCGGCGGGTCGCGCACCACGGAAAATCTGGAGTGGCTGTAGTGGAATCGCTCGCGCCGCTGCGGGCCATCGTCTGGGTCCAGTGGCGGATTTCCCACAACGTTTTTCTGCGCGCCAATAAAGGCGGGCTGGCCTTCAAATGGCTGATGGCCCTGCTCTGGTATGCCCTGTGGGTATTCGGCGCGGCTGGCGCGGCGTTCCTTGCCAGCGGTCGCGTCCCAATGCCCGTCGTGGAACGCGCGCTACCCGGCGCGCTCTTTCTCGTCTTCTTCTTTTGGCAACTGTTTCCCATCATCCTCGCGTCGCAAGGCGCATTCCTCGACATGCGCCGCCTGTTGGTTTATCCCATTCCCGGCAGCCAACTATTTCTCCTTGAAACCGTTCTGCGCGTGACCACGGCGGTCGAGATGATTCTCGTTTGCGGCGGCCTCATCGTGGGATTGCTCATCAACCCCGCGATACGGTTGTGGGGACCGATAGCCATCGTGTCGTTCATGGTTCTGAATCTGCTTTTAGCCACCGGCATCAAGTCCTTGCTGGAACGCCTCTTCAAGAAGAAAGGCGTGCGCGAGTTGCTGATGCTCGTGTTTCTCGGCCTGATCCTGTTGCCCCAGTTCTTTGCGGCCTGGTTGGAGACTGGCGGCGCGCCGCAGCTCCAGTCTCTGCGGCGGTTTGGCGCGATCTTCCGCGTAATGCCATGGTCCGCGGCGGCAGATCTCGGGCTGGGCAAGTTTTCCGGCCTCTCGGTAGCCAGTCTCGCCGCAGCCGTCGGCATCGCCTTCGTGTTCGCCCGCCGGCAGTTCGCGCGCTCCTTGCAGTTGGACGATAGCTCCGGCGGCGCCGGCCGGAAGGCGATGAGTACGGAGCCGCTAACCGCGGAGCGGGATCGCGGTCAAGAGCGTCAACAAGTTGGGCAGCACCAATCGCGGGTGAGGCACCAAGTTAATGGAGAGGTGACGTGGTTTGACCGCATCGCCGGATTGCCGTCCGCCCTGCTGCCCGATCCGCTAGCCGCGCTGGTCGAAAAGGACATTCGCACGCTCTTCCGCGCGCCGCGGTTTCGCCTGATTTTCCTCATGGCCAGCACTTTCGGCACTGTACTGTGGTTGCCTCAAGCGATCCGGAGCAAGGATGGTTGGATAGCCCAAAACTACATCAGCATGGCGACGCTCTACGGCATGCTCGTGCTTGGTGAGGCTCTCTATTGGAACGTCTTCGGATTTGAACGCGCCAGCGCCCAGCAGTGGTTCGTCACGCCGGTCCGCTTCGGCGCCGTCCTGCGGGCCAAGAATATGGTGGCCGTCCTGTTCACGCTCTTCGCCATGGCGATTCTGAGTTCCATCGCGGCTGTGCTACCCGTGCGGGTCGGGCCGGCGCAGATCGTGGACGCACTCGCCGCGGCCGCCGTGTTTCTGGTGTGCGTCATGGCCGCCGGGAACCTGACCAGCGTCTATATGCCCCGCCCCATCGACGCCGAACAGGCTTGGCGTAATACTAGCGGCAAGACGCAGTTTCTGCTGCTATTCGCCTATCCAATCCTGTCCATCCCCATTGCGATTGCGCATATCGCACGGTGGGCCGCGGGAAATTACTGGGCCTATCACGGCGTGCTGGGTGTCGCATTTCTGGCCGGACTTTGTTTCTACGCCGTCGCCACTGAGATCGCCGAGGAAGTGGCGGAAGAGCGCAAGGAGCGGATTGTGGCTACGTTGTCGAGGCAGGATGGGCCGGTGTCGCTTGGGACATAGAAAATATATACGCCCGCCGGCTTCACGGAATATCCGAAGACTACGCGCGGTGAATCGCTTCCACCGCTAGTTTGGGCTCCTGCGCGATGATTCGTAGTAGCGCCGCGGCCGGCCCCGTCGGACGCCTCCGATCCTGTTCCCAGTTCTGCAGCGTTTTCACGCTTGCGCCAATCAGGCCGGCGAATTCCGATTGAGACAGGCTGGTGCGTTCACGGATTGCGCGCACGCCGGCGGCCTGAATCGCGAATCGGCGCGGCGCCTTCTTCCCGCCTCGCAGGATCACGCCACCTTCACGGACACTTTCCAATAATTCTTCAAACATTTTCGTTTTCATTTGGAAACTCCTCTTTCACAAACTTGGCAGGCTGGGCGGTCTGTTTCAGTGTAAAATTCACCGCCACACTCTTCGGGTACGCGAAACGCAACAGAACGACGTTCTTTCGGACAGCCCAATAGTAGATGACACGGGCACCGCCACCCCCGATCACCGAGCCTAGCGCCGAGTTGGCGACCAACTGAAATTGAAAACGTCGATACTCCCCATCGGTAAGCATCACCGTGATCTGCCGCGTGAAAACTGAGGTCTCGACAAGTTCCACTCGGAATAGGTATACGCCATTGGCGGACAGCCCTCACAGGGCACGTCGGCGCGATACGCCAATACCTCGTCTGAAACAATGCGCCTATCTTTGAACGACAGAAAGTCAGTCCGAGGCTGAGAGCCCAGGACGCCGATTCCAAGAGGCCACCCGTATCTTGTACGGCGGCGAGCGGAACTACGGGAGTCTCCCACGGCACGACCGACTATGTTGCCTCTGCGCGCTTGCCTAGAGTCACCGCGGGAGATCATCGCCGAAATGCGCGAGCTACCCCTCAATACTTCGTCCCAAACAACACCTCCATCCGCCGGCCCTTTGGCCTCGGTGGCACAACGCCAGCCGGCATTGCTTCCATGTGCGGTAGCACGGCACGGTAGCAGTTTGTTAAGAACGAACAATATAGCGATTTTGGTCTTAGTTTTGGATAAGTCCGAAGATGAGCGGGTCACCGCGTTTGACAGTGCGCGGAGTACGGGGTGGCGGGAATGTTGGGAGGCGAGGGTAAAATTGGCGGCTACTCGCCGATTACGTCCTTGGCATGGAAGAGCAGGAAGTTGCGGGCGGTGCTGTTCATGGCGACCATTAGGCCGGAGGGGAATCGCGGGCCGAGGGGCCGTGAGGTGATCTCGATGCCATCGGTGGAGTCGGCGCCGCCGCGGACAATGCGGACGACGCGTTCGTGGTCGTGGGGGCGGCCGGGTTCGCCTTCGCGGCGGTGAAGGCGGTATTCGCTGTTGCCGGCGATCTGGTCGGTACAGACGATGTAACCGGTGCCGTCGGGACGCTGGTGGATGGCAATGCCCTCGCGGTCGGCCTGGAAGCCGGCGCGGCCGAAGTGGGCGAGCTCGCGGGCGGCATCGGGATGATCGGGGTCGGCGAGGTATTTGTGGATGCCGTCGCCTTCGTCGGCGTAGTAGACGTACCCGAGCGGATCGTCGACGGCAACGGCTTCGATTTCGGCCATGCCGCCGCTGAACCTGCCGAAGTAGCGAACGAAGGTTGCCTTGACTAGCCCTTGGCCATCGTCTTCCAGCCGGTATTGCGCTAAATAGCCTTCGAGCGGACCGTTCTTGGGAGCGACGATGGCGAAAATGGCGCCGTCGCGCGGGCGGCGGTAGAGGCCAATGCCCATCGGGGCGGCCTGCTCGCCGGCGCGATCGGTGAAGACGCGCGTGTTGCCGAGAGAGGTGATGTCGGAGAGGCTACCGCGGCCGGCGTCAATGCGGAAGACGCGCAAGCGGCTTTGGAGCCGCTCCGTCACGACGGCGATAGCGGTTTCCTTGCCGGCGAGGATGAAGCCGTATTCGATGTCGACGTTGTTGGGGCGGTCGAGACCGGAGACGGTTTGCCTCACGGCGCCGGAGAGGTCGAAGACGAGGAGCGCGCCGCCGGGAGCCTTCACTTTGTTGGTGCCGAGGATGAGGCTCTTGGACGAGTCGGTTGGATGGACCCAGATGGCGGGATCGTCGGGGTCGTCGGCCGCTTGCGTGGTTTGGCCGGCGGGCTTCATGTCGATGGCGGCGGGTTGGCTGGAGCGGCAACCCGCCGCCGCGCACAGAACGAAGAGCCACGCGGCCCGCATGGGCTTACGGCCGCCGCTGAGGAAAGAGATTCTCAAGAACATCCTCATGCTCGAACGAAAATAAACCACTCTTGGAGGGATCCACGCGCACGCGGACCCAATGAGCGTAGGCGCTGCCGGGAACCTCCAGGCGCAGGAGATTTTCCAGAACCAGGCCCGTCCGCGCCGCCAGCATCGGCTTGTCGATACGGAAGATGTGGCTGTCTCCCATCACGATCAGCACCGGCCGTCCGAAGACGATCGCTTCGTCCTCGATGTGGAAGAAGGTTTCCTGGAATCCGGTGCGGAGGGCGGTGTTGCGCACTGGGGTCCCGCTCCAGCCGGGATTGGCCTGCGTGCCGATGACGACACCGGCAAATCCACTGTCGCGGGCCACGCTGAATATGGTCTTCACCCAGTTGAAGTTCGCCGCCGTGCGTTCCGCCCATTCGCGGTCATTCTCCGCGTTACGGTCAAGATTGTTGTTACTTCCGACCATATGCAAAGTGGCAAACAGCACATTCCCCGTCGACCAGACGGCGTTTTCCACATACTTCACGTAGCGCGAATCCTCGCTCTGCCGACTGAGGGTGATTTTCCTTATGCCGAGACTCTGGTTACCGCGATAGAAAGTGCGGCGGAAGTAGTCGAGCCGCTCCAAAGAATCGAAGGAGCCGTTGTTCTCGCGGTGGCAATCCGTCCATTCGTTGTCGCCCGGCGTGATGATCATCGGCATGGCGAAATTGTTAAAAGCCGTGAAGCGGTTTTCGAACATTTCGTTGTCGCACAGGGTGTCGCCGCTCTTGATATCGCCTATGTGGAGGGTGAATGCGACGTTGCCTCGGTTGATGGAGGCTTGCAGAGCGGGCCACTTGCGTTCGCCGTCAGCCCCGTACTGCTGGTCGCCGATCGCGGCGAAGTCAAACGCTCGAGACTCCGGGCGATGCCGTTCCAATAGCCGTTGCAGCAACGCCGGATCAGGCCCGGCGGCGGGCGCCTGCGCCCACAACCGCGCTCCGATGAGGAAGGCAAGAACGATTACGTGCTGCGTCATACGATCCGCTTCTTTCAAAAATTCAGCCGCATGGCGAGCTGCAACTGGCGCGAGGTGCCGGTGCCGATGGTGCGATTGAGTCCGTTATTCACGAGACCGAAACTTGCCGGTGAAGTTAGCGTGGTCCCTGGATTACCGGCCTGGATGCGATTGGTGAGGTTGAAAGACTCGACGCGGAACACCAGCGCCGTGCGCTCGGAGAGACGCGTGGTCTTCTGCAGAACGATATCGATCTGCGCGAGACCGGGGCCGGTGGCGACGACACGCCCGGCATTGCCCCACGTGCCGCGGGCCGGAATGGCGAAAGCCGCTGGATTCAACCATTGCGCGAAGGTGGGTCCGCCCGCCGGGTAAACGGAAACGCCGGGGACCAGGTCCGGACGCTGCCCCGAGGTGTTGCCGTCCGGCACGTCGGCGGTGCTGCGCGCAATCCCGACGGTTAGCATGCGGCCCGTGCGCGCAGTCCAGATGCCGCTCGTTTCCCAGCCGCCCAGGATCTTCGAAGCCGGCCCAGACTTCAGGTAACGCTCGTTGGGACCGAAGGGGAGTTGGTAGATCCAATTGCCGGTGATGGTGTGACGGATATCCTGCGGACTGTTGCCCCGGTCGCACGCCCGGCAAAAATTGTTCTGCGGTTGAGACCCTTCGCCGCCGCCGATGCTGTTGTCGTTGATAGAGTGCGACCACATGTACTCGGTGCCCAAGGTGAGGCCGCGGGCGGCGCGCCGGTGCAGGGAGAGTTGCAGGGCGTTGAAGTTACTCTTCCCGTCGTTGTTCTTTTCGTCCATGCGGCCGAAGGTTGGCAGCGGGCGAACCTTCGTGACGGGGTCGAGATTGTTGATGTACTTGCGGGTGGTCACTTTGCTGGCCGCACTGCCGACGTAGCCGATCTGGGTGATGAAGGCGGCGGGCAATTGTTGTTGGATCGACAGGCCCCATTGAGCGCTATAGAGGTCGCGGCGATCGCGTTGTAAGGAGCGGGGAGTAATGCCGACCTCTCTGGCCAGGGCCAGAAACGGCGTCACCGGATATGCGAGGCCCGGCGCCTCGGCTGAGGTGAGGGAGAAGTTCTGGGCCATATTGTCGAGGGCGGCGTTCTGGTCGTCAATTTGGCCGGGGCCATGATAAATGCCGGCTCCGGTTCGAATCACGGTTCTACCCTTCAGCGCCTTTGGCGACCAGGCCAGGCCGATCCGAGGATCGAAGTTATTACGATCGGGGAAGTACCAGGGCGTCACGTGAGGACAGAAACCGCGGCATGCGTTCAGGTCGAATACGCGATAGCGGTCGTTGGCTTCCCGGTTTACGCCATAGTACTCGTAGCGCAGGCCGATATTCAGCGTGAGTTCGGGCGTCACTTTGAAGTCATCCTGCGAGTATGCGTAGTAGTACCACTTGCGGGTGCCCAATACACTATTACCGCTTCCGACGGCGACGCGGTCCACCCTGTTGGCGAGCAGGTCATTGCGGCTGGCGTAAGTCACGCCGATGGCGGCGAAAGCCGGGTCGGCCACGTTGACGTGAGCGCGACGAATCTCGCCGCCGAACTTGAGCGTATGCCGGCCGCGCGAAACGACCAAGTTGTCGATGATCGAGTAGGAGGTGCCAGACTCGACCAGTAGGTTCGAGTTGTTGAGCGTGGTGAAGCCGGCCACCGTGATCGACTCGGTGAACGGAGAGAAGCTGAAGCGATTGAGCGCCGAACGGTTGAAGCCCGCTTTCGTTTCGTTCACCACGGTAGGCGAAAAGACGCGCTGGAACTGCATCACGAAATTCGAGGGCCGGAAGAAGCTTTCCTGCCGGTCGCCGGCAACCACCGTGCGGGGTGCATTGATGAATCCATCGTCGACGTTATACCGGGCGAAGAAAGTGTTGTGGTCGTTGAAGCGATGGTCCACGCGAAGCGTCCCGGAATCTTCGCGCCATGCCTGGCTCCGCTCGCCGGCGGCCCGGTCGATCTCGGTGTTGGACGTGGACTCGGTGCCCATGGGATAGGCGTCGAGGATCTGACGGACGGCCGCGGTCGTGGCGCGGGCGCGGAACGCCGCGCTCGGTACATCGTTGCGGAACGTCTGGCTGACGCGCTGGCGCAAACCTTCGTAGTTGGCGAAGAAAAAGGTGCGGTTCTTTAGAATCGGGCCGCCGGCGCTGCCGCCGAACTGGTTCAGGCGGAACGGTTGTTTGGCGGTGTCGAAGGGGTTGCGGGCGTCGAGGCGGTCGTTGCGGAAGAACTCAAACACGCTGCCGTGGAATTCGTTCGAGCCCGACTTGGACACTATGTTGATTTGCCCGCCCGCGCCGCTTCCGGTTTCGGCCGAGTACAGGGTGGAGTTGACACGGAATTCAGCGATGGAATCGGTGCTGATGACCAGGCGGAGCGCCGCTTCCTGGCGGGGATCCTTCACGCCGGTGGAGTCCAGGCCGTCGAACGTCCAGTTGTTGTCGTCGCGCGCGCGCCCAACGAATCGGATGGACTGCTGATTTCCCTCCCCGGTGTTAATCGCGCCGGGCGCCAGGGCCATCAGGCTGGCCCAGTGCCGACCGTTGAGCGGAATCTCCCTCATGTGCTGCCCGCCGATAACGGTGCCGATCACCGCCGAGGCGCTATCCAGCGGCGCCAGGACGCCTTCCACCGTGACCTCCGTTCCCACGCTGCTCACTTGCATCTCAATGTTGAGCGTCCGGTTATCGCCGACGCCCAAGCGCAGGTCCCTCATCGAAACCTTGCGGAAGCCCGCCCGCTCGACGGTGAGTGTGTATACACCGATGGAAAGCAGCGAAAAGGTGTAGGCGCCGGTCTCCGACGATTGCATTTCACGCCGAAGGCCCGTCTCCTGGGAAGCGACTTCCACTCTTGCGCCGGGAACTACGGCCCCGCTGCTATCCGATACGGTGCCGGCTAATGTCGCGCGGTCGACCTGAGCGGCGAGGCCGAGGGCAAGGACTGGGGCGAGCGTGAATCGAATGACGAGTGACATAACACACCCCCTATGCAAAGTAGGACTTTATCTGTGGCGGAGTATACCAAGGTGCGCGACATAAAAGTAGGAGGAGGAGTTGGTCCGCCCGGCGGCCCTCGCTTTCACGTCAAGCGCCAAGAGTTCGCAACAAAACGAGGTTCTTTCGGACAGCCAAATAGTAAATGACACGGGCACCGTCACTCTTTCCTCGCGATCCAACGGCTATGAGCGCTTTCCTAATACCGCCGCGTGCAAACTGAGGTCTCGACAAGTTCCACGCGGAATAAGTTTGCGCCATTGGCGGATAGCCCTCGCGAGGCATGGCGGCGCGATACGCCAATACCTCGTCTGAAACAATGTGCCTATAAACCGACTCCCTTTCCCTGGCTTGGCAACCAGGTACTCCGGGTAGGCTGCACCCACATCTAAAGTGCCGGCAAGGTATTTACTCTTCCGGCGATCTAATTGCGAGATCCTGTCTCGCAGGATCGTTATCCAGACGAGATCGGAAAGCGTGGACTTTTACGTGCCTGGACTTGCGAAATCTGTTACGACAGGCAGGTTCGGGCTGCCGTTGCCGTGAACCGGGAACTCGTTGTACTCTACTGGACAATTGGAAACGAGATTCTGACCCGTCAAACCAAAGACGGGTGGGGGAGTCGGGTTATTGAAAGGCTGGCCAAGGATCTCAGTTCAGCGTTCCCGGAGATGCAGGGGCTCTCGCCCCGGAACCTAGGTTATATGAAGGCTTTTGCAGAGGCGTGGCCGGACGGAGGCAATTTTGCAAGCGCCGCTTTCAAAATTGACTTGGTACCACAATCTCACCTTTCTGGAGAAAGTGAAGACCCCGGAGGAGCGACTCTGGTACGCCCAGGCTGCCATTGAGAACGGCTGGAGCCGGAACGTTCTCGTGATTCAGATAGGCGCTGTGAAACAGGGATGCTAAAAAGATTGTCGATGTGTCATGCGGCGATTCCCAGCGCACCGAAGAGTCCTCGCATGCCGGAGCGGAGGTTGTCGTAGTGTTCATCAATGCGAG
>JBJXFL010000162.1:0-38376 GCA_046155405.1 Bryobacteraceae bacterium
ATACCTTACAATAAATGCTTTTCACGGCAATCGGAAACTCGACGGCAGTACAACGTCTCCCCCCGGCGGCGATCAGCCTCCGGCGCTTCCCCCAAAACGGTTACGCACCCCTCGGCGGCTCGGCGGCGTTTTCGCCTCCGTTCTCCTCCGGTCTTTCTATAATGGTAGATTCTGTCCCGATTTTCCCGCCAGGAGTCCATCATTGTCGCTCGAACACGAGCTCCTCTCGCAGCGGTTCCGCCGCACCCGTGAATTGGAAGCTCTCGGCCATCGCCCCTACGGCGCCCGCTTTGACTTTTCCCACCCCGTGCCCGAAATCGCCGTCGGCTACTCGAGTAAGACGGCCGAAGAACTCGAAACCGAAAAGATCCCCGTCCGCGTCTGCGGCCGCATCCAGTCCATTCGCGGCAAAGGCAAGGCCGGCTTCATGCACCTGGAGCAGGGCGGCGAACGGCTGCAGGTCTATATCAAGATCGATCTCATAGGCGAGAAGGATTTCCAGCTCTATCAGATGTTGGATATCGGCGACACCATTGGCGTCGAGGGAACTCTTTTCCGGACCCGCACCGGCGAACTCTCCGTCCAGGCCGCCAAGCTCACGTTCCTGTCGAAGACGCTGCTTTCGATGCCCGAAAAGTTCCACGGCCTCGAAGATGTTGAGACGCGCGTCCGCCAGCGGTATCTCGACCTCATCTCGAATTCCGAAGTCCGGAAAGTCTTCGTCGCGCGTAGCAAAGTCGTGGCATCCCTGCGCCGTCAACTCGACGCCCGCGGCTTTATCGAAGTCGAAACGCCCATGATGCAGCCCATCTATGGCGGCGCCGCCGCCCGGCCCTTCGTCACGCATCACAATACGCTGGATCTCGATCTCTTTCTCCGCGTCGCCCCCGAACTCTACCTCAAGCGCCTGATCGTCGGCGGTATGGATCGCGTCTACGAAATCAATCGGAACTTCCGCAATGAAGGCGTCTCCATCCATCACAACCCCGAGTTTACGATGCTCGAGTTCTACCAGGCCTATACTGACTACGAAGGCCTGATGGATTTCACTATCGAACTCCTTCGCCAGACCGCCATTGATGTCACCGGCGGGACCGTCGTCGAGTATCAGGGGCAGGCGCTCGACTTCGGTAACATCCATCGCTACACCATGCGCGAAGCCATCATCGAATTCTGGACCGGCGGCGACAAGCCTACCCTGGCCGATGTCGGCGATCCGGAATGGTTGCGGCGGCACGGCGGCAAGCACACCGCCGGCGAATCGCTGGTCGAGATCTTCGCGCGTGTCAGCGAGAAGAACCTCATCCAGCCCACAATCGTCTACGAGTACCCGGTGGAGGTATCCCCGCTCTCCAAGCGCAATCGCCACGATCCCAACTTCGTCGATCGATTCGAGATCTTCTGCGCCGGGATGGAAATCGGCAATGCCTACACCGAGTTGAACGATCCCAACGAGCAGCGCAAGCGCTTTGAAGAACAACTCGCCATGCAGGCTCGCGGCGATGACGAAGCGCACCAGATGGACGAAGACTATGTCCGCGCCCTTTGCTACGGCATGCCGCCCACTGCGGGCGAGGGGATTGGCATCGACCGGCTGACGATGCTGCTCACGAATTCGCGCTCCATTCGTGACGTCATTCTCTTCCCGCTCCTGCGTCCGGAAGGCGAGATCGGTATCGCCGATCTGCTGCGCAAAGCCGAGTCCGAGGTCGACGCATAACCGATGCCTCGACTGGCGTTTGAAAGCTTCGTCGCCCGCCGGTACCTGACCGCCAAACGCCGGCAGGCGGTCATTTCCATCATCACCGCCGTCTCCATTATCGGGGTGGCCGCGGGCGTAATGGCGCTCATCATCGCGCTCGCCATCACCAACGGCTTCCGCACCACGCTGCAGAAGAGCCTCCTCGGCGCCACCGCGCACGTGAACATTGTGGAGAAGCGGGTTGGGTTCGGTTTTGAGGATTGGGGCTCAATATCCAGGAACCTCGAAAAACTCCCGCATGTCAATTCGGCGAGCGGCGTGCTGTATACCCAAGTGCTGTTTTCCGGTCCGCAACAGGGCTGGGGCGGCTATCTCAAAGGGATTCCCGAAACGGCAACGCAGGAGCGGGAGGAATTGCGCCGCTATATTACGCAGGGCAGCCTGGACCGTCTCGCGAAAACCGACGGCTATCCGCCAATTCTGCTCGGCGCCAAGCTCGCGCAGCGAACTGGCATGCTGCTCGATTCCGTCGTCACCGTAATCATTCCCAATGGCGAAATCACGCCCGCCGGAGCTCGCCCCAGCTATCCGCGTTTTCGCGTCGTGGGCCTGTTCGAATCGGGATTCTACGATGTTGACAACACTTTCGCGTACGCCACGCTCTCCGACCTGCAGCGAGTGACGGGCCTGGAAAATTCCATTAACGCGATCGAACTGAAGCTCGACGACATCAATACCGCCGTCGCCGTCGCCGCCGCGTCCGAGAAGATAATCGGCGACAAACTTACCGCGTCGCACTGGGAAGAGCAGAACAGAAGCGTGTTGAACGCGCTGAAGATGGATCGGATTGTCACCATTATTACCATCAGCCTCATTCAGCTCGTCGCCGCGCTGAACATCCTCATCAGCCTCATCATGATGGTGATGGAGAAATCGAAAGACATCGCCATCATGGTTTCCATGGGCGCGCGCTGGGAACAGATTCGGCGCATCTTTATTTTCCAGGGCCTGTATATCGGCGCCGTCGGCACGGCCATCGGCCTCGTGCTCGGCTACGGCTTAAGCTATGCCGCCGAAAGTGGCCGCTGGTTCACGCTTGACGCGGAAATCTACGCGCTCTCCTACGTCCCGTTCCAGCCGCGGCCCATGGATGCCATCTGGGTCAGCGCCGCCGCGCTCATCGTAAGTTTCCTGGCCACTCTCTATCCTGCCCGCCGCGCCACGGCCGTCCTCCCCGCCGAAGCTCTTCGCTATGAATAGTCGAACATGTGCGGCATAGCTGGGTTCACCCACCGCGGCCGTCCCGCGCCCACTGGCCGTATTGAAGCCGTCACCCAGTCGCTCCATCATCGCGGGCCCGACCAGTGGGGCGTGTACGATGCGCCCGATTGCTCCATCGGCGCCGTCCGACTCCGCATCATCGATCGCGCCGGCGGCGAGCAGCCCATTTATAGCGACAACCGCGATACCGTCATCGTCTTCAACGGCGAGATCTACAATCACGATGAACTGCGCGAGGAACTGCGCGCCAGGGGCCGCCAATTCCGTTCCCGCAGCGATACGGAAGTCGTTCTTCAGGGATTTCTCCAATGGGACATCGGCGTCTTCGAAAAACTGCGCGGCATGTTCGGCGTGGCGCTGTGGACGGAGTCGAAAAAACGTCTCGTCCTCGCCCGCGACCGCATGGGAATCAAACCCCTGTATCTTTATCGCCATGCGCCCGACCTGTATTTCGGTTCCGAGTTGAAAGCCATTCTCGGCCATCCCGAAATTCCTCGCAAATTCTCCAAGTCCGGCCTCAACGCCTACCTCTCGTTGAACTACATTCCCGCGCCTTTCACCATGGTTGACGGCATCACCAAGCTGGCCCCCGGCCACTGGCTGGAGTGGCTGGAGGGCCGCGAACGAACCGAGCCTTATTGGCGACTCAAATTCGCGCCCCGCGGCGATATCAAGCTTGAAAACGCTAAGGAAGAACTCGACCACCTCCTCCGCTCCGCCGTCAAGGAGCATCTCATCGCCGACGTCCCGCTCGGCATCTGGGCCTCTGGCGGTATCGATTCCACCGCCGTTCTCCACTACGCTTCCCAGGTAGCAACGCAGCGCATGAAGACATTCTCCGTCAGTTTCCGGGGCCGCGGCTTCGACGAAAGCCCCTGGTTCCGCGAAGTCGCCCAAAAATACGAAACCGATCATCATGAGTTCGATCTCAACCCGGGTTTGGACCTCGCCGCCACCGTCGAGCAGTTGCCATTTTATTCGGACGAACCCAGCGCCGACGCCGGCGCTCTCCCCGTCTGGTATCTCAGTAAAATGAGTCGCCAACACGTCACCGTCGCCCTCAGCGGCGAAGGCGCCGACGAGCTTTTTGGCGGCTACTATACTTACCTCGCCGACAAGTACGCCGGTTGGCTGCGCCTTCTCCCCCGCCCCTTCCGCGCCGCCGGTTTTTCGCTCGCCAATCTCCTACCCGTCTCCGACGAAAAAATCAGCCTCGAGTACAAGATCAAACGCTTCCTCGCCGGCTCGCTGCTCGATCCCCTCGAAGCCCACCTCTACTGGAATGGCACATTTACGCCGCGGGAACGCGCCCATTTGCTCGAGCAAGGCTGGTACTCCCGCCTCCATGCGCCCCCAAACTATCAATCGTTCCTGGAACTCGACCAACACTGGTATCTGCCCGACGACATTCTCAACAAGTGCGACCGCATGAGCATGGCCCATTCGCTCGAAGTGCGCCCTCCGCTGCTCGACCATCGTCTCGTCGAGTTCGCGGCCCGCCTCCCGGAGCATTACAAAGTCAACGGCGGCAAACTGAAGTTCGTATTGAAAGAACTGTTGCGCGGCAAACTCCCGGACACGGTCATTAACCGTAAGAAAGAAGGCTTCGACATCCCTGCGCATGATTGGTTCCGGACCGTGTTAAAACCGCTGCTGCATGACACGCTGACGCCGCAGGCGATTCGCGAAATGGGTATCTTCCGCGAAGGCACCGTGGAAGCCCTCCTTAAAGCGCACGATCGCCGGGAAGGGAACTACGGCTATCATCTTTGGGGCCTGCTCACGCTGTTTCTCTGGAAGAAGCGATGGAACGTCGTTACCAGCTAGTTGTGCTGCTCGTCGCCGCGGCCATTTACTTCGGCTGCATCGTCAGCCCGCCCGGATTGATGGACGATGTCGACGCCGTTCAAGCGCAGATTGCCCGCAACATGCTGGAGTCGGGCGACTGGGTTACCGCGCGTCTCAATGGCGTTGCCTACCTCGAAAAATCGCCGCTCATTTATTGGTCCATGGCCGTCAGTTTTGCCATTTTCGGCGTGCATGATTGGGCCGCGCGTATCCCGCTCGCATCGTGTGTAGTGCTGCTCTGCTGGCTAACGGCGCGCTTCGCCCGCTGGGCCTTCAGCGAAGCCGCCGGCCTCTACGCCGGCTTGATGCTCGCCACTTGTATCGGCCTCTGGCTATTCACCCGTATTCAAATTCCCGACGCAATTCTCACCGCCGCCATCACCCTTGCCATGTGGAGTTTCCTCCAGGCGATGGAATCCGGCCGGGCCAAATACGCCTATCTAATGTCCATCGCCATCGCCGCCGGGCTGCTTTTGAAGGGCCTCATCGCCATGCTCTTCCCGCTCGCCGCGATCGTGTTGTGGCTCACCGCGGCCGGCCGCTGGAGCGAATGGCGCAAACTGCGCCCCTTCACCGGAGCATTGATTTTGCTGGCGATCGCGGCCCCTTGGCACGTCCTCGCCACGCTCCGCAACCCGCCGTACTTCGATTTCACCATGAAGAGCGAACCCGGCCAGTACCACGGTTTCTTCTGGTTCTATTTCTTCAATGAGCACGTCTTCCGCTTTCTCAACATGCGCTGGCCGCGCGATTACAACACCGTTCCCCGCCACCTTTTCTGGCTCTTCCATCTGCTGTGGCTTTTCCCCTGGAGCGCCTTCCTCCCCGCCATCGCCAAGTTGAAGTTTGCGCCTACCGGCCGCGCCGGCGCAACCCGCCTCCTCGCCCTTTGCTGGGCGGGCTTCCTCCTGCTGTTCTTCACCTTTTCCACCACGCAGGAATACTACGGGATGCCCTGTTACCCGGCCCTCGCCCTGCTCCTCGCCAGCGCGATTGAAAAAGAAGAAAGCGTATGGCTGCGCCGCGGACAACTCCTGATCGGCGTCACCGCCGCCTTCGCCGCCGCGGCCGTCGCGTTCATCCTCGTCAGGGTTCACGGTCTGGGCACCCCTGGCGACATCTCCCGCGCGCTTACGCAAAACCCCGATGCCTACACGCTCTCGCTCGGCCACATGGGAGACCTCACCGTCGCCTCATTCGCCTACCTCCGCGTACCCCTCGTCATGGGCGGCCTGGCATTCCTCATCGGCGCCTTCGCGGCCTTTAAGTACAAACGAACCCAGCTCGTTCTCGGCCTCGCTGCGATGATGACCCTTTTCTTCCACGCCGCCCGCACCGCGCTCATCGCTTTCGATCCCTACCTCGGCTCCCGTCCGCTCGCCGAAGCCCTCAAACAGGCCCCGCCCGGCACGCTCATCGTCGACAACCAGTACTACACGTTCTCCAGCGTCTTCTTCTACGCCAATCCTCCCCAAGCGCTATTGCTCAATGGCCGTGTCAACAACCTCGAATACTCAAGCTACGCCCCAAACGCGCCGGATGTCTTCATCGACGACGGACAATTCCAAAAACGCTGGGCCGCCCCCGAGCGCTACTATCTGATCGTCGAAAAACCCAACGTCCCCCGGGTCGAATCGCTCGTTGGCCCGGAGCGTCTAATCCTCATCAAAGAAAGCGGCGGCAAGTTCCTTTTTGCCAACACAAAATAGCCCCCTTCCGCGTCACCGTGCATATACTGGCCCTAACCCCCGGTCAACGATCCACTCTTGTGGCTATTCTTGCTCGTGACGGGTGCCGGCCACCGCCGGGGTCGTCCTGTCGTTGCGCGTCCTTGCTGCGTCCAAAACTCGCCGAGCCTACGCCCGCCGCTCCCCCCGGTGATTCCTCTGTTCGCGCGGCCTTCAGTAGACTCCAGCGGGAAATCGGCCGCCCATGCACGGCGTCACCGGATTTCAGCGGAAGTTTTCCACCATCATCAAGTCCATTCGTTCCCTGGAATGCTTCGAGTACAAAAATGAACTTCCGTCGGATAGTGCGGAAAGGCCCACCGCGAATTCCGGGCCAAGATCTACTACATCGCGCGTCTTTGCCGCGCTTGACACGCCCGGAATCAGCGGGAAACTGCGAATCGCAAATCGCCGCTTCGCCTGAGAATATGCGAGATGGAAGAGATCGTTTGCGCCAACAGCCAGATTCAAGTAGAAAATGGGACCGAACAGCCGTTCTTCGACGCCGCCGCGCACTGGTACCCGCCAAACGTCCGTTAATCCAGGATTTTTTAAGTAAATCAAGAAATTACCATCGTACGACTCAACTGGAGAGACGCCGCCCTCTTTCGTCAATTGAGTTGCTACCCCGCCCGTGGAGGGCATTTTGTATATCTGAAACCTTCCTGTGCGATTCGAGCCGAAATATATCACGCTACCGTCGCGGGACCAACTCGCGCCCGCATTCTCCACGGAGTCCTTGGTCAGCCGCTGTGAGGCGCCGCCTTCCTCGCTTACCGTATAGATGTCCGACTTACCGTCAACTCGCACATGGAACGAAATGAACTTTCCGTCGGGAGACCAACGCGGCCGTCCGCCGATCTGGGAGGAGGGCACATTCGTCAACTGCACGAGATTCGCTCCGTCGCCGTTACACGCCCATATTTGAAAGTCGCCCGTGCGGTTTGAACTGAAGGCGATGCGGCGCCCGTCGGGGGAATAGTTCGGGCTTGTGTCCAAGTAACTGGAGGTCACGATGGGACCGATCTCCGTTTTGCCTCGACCAACTGAAACTTTCCAGATATCGAAATGGGCCAGTTCACGGACGTACACCAGGCGGTTGTTCCGGGACAATAGGAAGTAGGCCACACTGTCCTGAATAAATGACATAGGCTCCGGAGCGTTGGAACCGAACGGGGAAATTCTCCACAGAGTGCTTCTTTCTGTCTCACCCGATTCCTTGACGAGCAGCGAACGCCCGTCTGGGAGCCAAGTTGGGGCGCTTATGAATCGAAGACCGGTGACGACTTCCGTCGGCTTCGTGTCATTCTCCAGGGGAAGAAGATGAAGTTTCGCAACGCCGAACACTGGCATGCGGACAAAAGCGAGCGTGCGGCCGTCCGGCGACACTGCGGGATCGACATCCCCTAAAGAGGACTGCGGCGGATCCGTGAGTACCCGCTTCTCTCCGCTATCGACCGACACGATCAAAAGGCGGACAGGGCTCGATGGCCCTGATTTCTCCGACACGATCAAGTGCTCACTATCGGGCGTCCAGGACAGAAAGTTCCAAATGTTGAGCACTGCAAAATCAACGATACGAAGATCGACCACTTTGCGAGGCGGTCCGCCCAATGGAGAGATCAGCAGAAGAGTTGCGTCAGTGTTCGAGGTTCTGCGGAGGAATGCAATTTTATTGCCGTCCGGAGACCACACGGAGGAGATGTCCTGTACATCGCCGCTCGTCAACTGTAGGGAAGAGCCTCCCCCTACAAACCTGACGAAGAGGTTCAAACTATTTGCGACATCCCCCTCCCCCGCATAAACGAACTGATTGCCGTCGGGAGAAAAGGAAGGCCATTTTACCACCCGCCCCTCTCCGGGCAACGGCCGGGCTATAGCTGGCGGAAGCGATATCGGCCGCCGGGATTGAATGACCAGCCAAAAGCCCGCGGCGAGAACGGCCGCAGCGGGCAAAGCCCACAGTGCGCGTCGAAATTTGGCGATACCTGGCTTCGACACCGCGCGGAAAGCTGCCGCGTTGTTCCAGACCTCTTCCAGCGCCTCCTTCACGTCGTTCATGTGTTGCCATCGTTGATCGGGATCCTTGCGGAGACAACGTTCCACGATATGTTCCAATCCGGATGGCACGCCAGGAGCGATCTGCGACACGGGAGGGGGGTCTACGTGAAGGACAGCGGCAATCGTGGTGATAGATGAGGTCGCCCGGAAAGCCCGCCGGCACGTGAGCGTCTCAAACAGTAAGGAGCCGAAACTAAAGATATCCGATCGCGCATCGGCCGGTTGGCCCTTCACCTGCTCCGGGCTCATATAGCCCGGAGTTCCACGCACCGCGTGGTCCGCCGTTACGACCTCACTGCCCTCCGGCCCTGGTAGAGACGTGGAAAGGCGGCGAGCCAGACCGAAGTCGAGCAACTTCACGCCGTGAGCGGTCAGCATAATATTGCCGGGCTTCAGGTCCTGGTGGATTACTCCGCGCTCGTGCGAATAGATAAGAGCGTCGGCGATTTGCCTTGCGATCGAGAGCGCCTCCGGCATTGGCGGCGCGCCGGTGAGAAGACGCGCGGCCAGGGTCTGCCCTTCGATGTGCTCCATGATGAGAAGCGGCTGGCCGTCTTCCCAGCACAGATCATGGAGAGCGCAGATCCCGTGGTGATTCAACTGCGAAAGCGCGCGAGCCTCCTTCTCAAGTCGGACACGATGCTGCCGGTTTTGGATTAGTGAGCGAGGCAGTACTTTGATCGCGACGGTACGTTCAAGCCTGCTATCGACGGCCTTATAAACTTCCCCCATGCCCCCCGCTCCCAAAAACGCCACAATGGTGAAGCGCTCCGCGAGAGTTTGACCTTCCGTGAAAGCGTGCGGCGATGCATCCAACCGCGCCGCGGGATTTTGGAGGAAGCTCTCCTCCGATTCATGTTCGCGCCATAACGCACGGACTTCGGATTGCAAACCTGGATCGGTGCTGGCGCGTTCCTCGAGAAGTTTGGCTCGCTCCTCGGCGGAGAGTCGCTGACCGTCTAAGTAGATGGACTCAAGCAGCCGCCAGCGGTCAGCGGTCATGGACGTTCCCTTGCAACTCGTGACGAAGCCACGCGCGTGCAAACTCCCAGTCGCGGTTGACGGTCCGGCGCGTTACGTTCAGGATGGCGGCGGTCTGTTCCTCCGTCTGTCCGGCGAAGTATCGTAGTTCAACGACTCTGGCCTTGCGAGGATCCTGAACGGCGAGCCGGGTAAGGGCGGCATCCACGGCAAGCAGTCGCTCATCGACCGGAAGCAGGCCGTCGGACAACTGATCGAGATCCAGATAATCGGTTTTCCCCAGACGCTTCCCGGCACTTGCGGCGCGTGCGTGGTCGACCAGAACTCTTCGCATCGCGCGCGCGGCGACGGCCATGAAATGGTCTTTTCCCTGCCACGCGTGGCCCCAATTCCCAGTCAACCGCAGGTAGATTTCACTCACTAGAGCCGTGGGCGATAGCGTGTGGGTTGCGCGTTCACGGCGCATTTGCCCGGCGGCCAGGCGACGCAACTCAGCATGGAGGCAATCAAACAATTCCGCCTCGGCGGCGGCCTCGCCGCCGGCCAGCCGGTGAAGAATCTTGGTTACCTCTCCGAGCCCTTCTGACATTTGCTTTTTACTTTATCAATGATCGAAGGCTCGTGCAGTCCGTGGACTAACGATTGCGGCGGATTGCGAGTTGTTGTCGCAAAAGGTCGCGGTTGTCCGCTTATCCCAACAGAAGCCTTTACGCGGAACGTATCCGCCCAGGCAGTCTGAAGCGTCGGGAACCGGCACATGTTCCGCTGCCGGGTTGCTAAACGCGGGACTGGCTAGCGGTCGAGAGCGTCAACAACTTGGGCGGTACCGCTCGCCGGTGAGGCGCCCAAGTCAATAGAGAGGGCGCCGTGATAGGCGAACGCGTCACGAAGCTATATAGCAAAGGCGATGTGGCTGCGGCGAGTGCCATGCCGGACCCGCTCTGACGGCGAATACTTTCAGGGAGAAATATATGTACCGATCATCATTCGCGTTTTCGATCTTCGTTCTCGGTTTCCACGCGGCGCCGTTTGCGGCGGCCGGCGGCGGTACCCCCGACCCCGGCTGTGAAACCTATCAGTCCTGGCAATTCCAGGGTAGCGTTAAATCGGACACCCTTGGCTACCGCAATCAAGCATACCCCGAAGCTAACGCCACCTATTGGACCACCGTTCTCGAATTGCCCGCCGGAACGGACATGATCATTCACGGCCGTTACCCCAAAGCGCGCTACATGGCATTTCAGCTTTACGATTCCGATCGCCATGTCCTCGACGCCATCAACGACCAGACCATCCACCCCGATCCCGGGCAAAACAATCCCTTTCAATCCGGAACGGAAGCCGGAACCTACACCATCCGAATCGTCTTCGGGCTAAAGCCCGCTCAGCCCACTCCAAACACCATCTACACCGGCCTTGTTCCGGGGGTTCTCCTCATCTATCGCATCTACTACCCCACCAACGCGGTCGATCTCACGGGCGGTACCGCGAACCCCGTCCTCCCGGAAGTCTATATCGCCGGCGTTCTCCAATCGGCGTGTCCTGTTCGCCCTATCATCCAACCCGAGGACAACTCCGTGTGGGGCCGTCTCGATAATGTCGATTTCTCCGGTGTCCGTCCCGCCGAAGTGTTGCCGGCCGCCGATCCTCCGCGGTGGTTCCTCTCCGTTACCAATCCAAACACCCCTTACTATCCCAGTCAGGACAATAGCTACATGTCAACCGTCGTTAACCGAGACTATCTCAAGTCGCCGTATTCCAACGATCTGATCGTCGTCCGGATCAAAGCTCCAACCTTTGCCAATACGCACGCCGGCGAGCCGCCATATCTGGCCACCACCACCCGGCAACTCCGATTCTGGTCGATCTGCACCAACGAACCCATGTCCACTAGCGTTGTCCGTTGCGTGGCCGATTACCAGATGCCGCTTCTCAACGGTTACGCCACTGTTGTTATCTCCGATCCTTCCACGAAGCCACCCAGTCAAGTCCTCGCCCGGCACGCCGCCGTCTGGCTCCCCTGGGGCGCCCTCCTGTCAGGCGATTTTATCTATGACATTGAGGGCAATGTGCTCGATAACAACAGCGGGGCCTACTATCAGGGCATCATTCTTTATCGCCAGACGGTCCCTAACCCATCTTGGGCCCAGTCTTTTACAGCCGTGGGGCAACTGCCGCCAGCCCAGTGGAAAGCGGCCATGGGTGACTACTGGCCCACCATCGGCTACTGCCGCTCGGTCACGTTCGCCCAGCAAGGCGCCAGTTGCATAACTGGCAGCCGCTAAACGCCAACCGCCGCGGAAGCGCAAAGGCGGACCACGGGTCTTTGAAAAACGGAGGAGTTAATACGCGTTTCCCGGCTCACACTCGGGCAACTGGCGACGATCTGGAAGTAGTCTTAGCTTCTCCCTTTTGGCTGCGTGCGCGGATCCCCGGTCATCGGCAATTGCCGTGTGGATATCGCAGCGCCCAGCGTTTACCGGCAAGACGACCGCGACCGCGGACCCGTGTATCACTTCCCCACTGTATGGACAACCGGTGTCTCCTGGGCACGAATCACCCCTGCATGTACCGCTGCGCGCTCCGGGCTCCCCGCCTGCTGCCAGGCGCGAATCAGCAGATAGTGGATCGCCGTATCCGTCACGGTTCCTTCGGATAAGCCCAGCGAAAGCTCGCCTTCGGCCGCGGCCTTTGCCGCCTCGCCTTTCTTCAGCAGGAGCCGCGCCAATTCGAAATGGGCATCGCGCAGATTCGGCGACAACTTCACCGCTTGCCGTATCCAACCCTCGCACTCATCCAGACGGCCAAGAAGCATCAGCAGTCTTGCCCCCGGCAGCAGCGTCTCCGCCTGCTGTTGGCCGGTGGCGCGTTCCAGGCGAATCGCCTCCCGGTAAAGTGCCAGCGCGTCCTGGGGCTGGCCGACGCTCTCCGTGGTAAGGCCGAGATACAACGCCGCACGCGGATCCTGGGGCGCCAGTTCCCGCGCCTTCCGGAATCGCGGCAACGCCTCTTTCATCTCGTTGTTCATGTAGGCCTCCATCCCATACAGGAATTGTGGATAGGGCGCTTTAGGGTCTACGGCCAGCGCGCGTTCCAGGCTTTGGCGCGCCAGATCGTACCGATTTGCGGCCATGGCAAGCTTTGCCTTTAAGGTGAGCGCCGGAATGAGGTTCCCATCCAGCCGCAGCGCTTCTTCCACGGCCGCCAGGGATTCGGAAAACTTCTTCGCCACAAATAGGGCGTTCGCTTTTTCGTAGGTGGATTGCCCTGGGGAGGCGCCGTACAGCAGGGCGCCCACCGCGATGCAAAGCTTCCAGTTCGTCACGGCCGCGCTTCCTCGGCAATTTCGACGATCCGATCGGCCGCCACATTGGCGAGCGTTTGCACACCGCCTCCCGGCCAGCGGATCTCCACCAGCTCCGCCGCTCGATTTGCCCCCAGTCCAAACCGGACCACTGGCTCGCTCGAACTGGCGTACCCGACGGCGGTGGACGCGTGATTGTACAGATCGCGACCGTCCGCCAGATGAACGCGCACCGCCGCGCCGAGCCCCTGAAGGTTGGATCGCACGCCGCGGAGCCGAATACCCAGCCAATGGGACTTGCCCGCGGTAATGTTATGAAACAGCCTCGCCGGACCGTTCACGACGCTGACAACGGCGTCCATGCGGCCGTCGTTATCGAAATCGGCGAAGGCCGCGCCCCGGTGGGAAGCAGCCGATTGGAAGCCCGCTCCCGCGCCCGGCGAAACGTCTTCCAGGCTCGTGCCCTCGATATTGCGATAGACACGATTGGGCAATGCGGCCTCACGGCCGAGATAGCGATCCAGTTGCATCAGATGGGCCAGGGCGAAGAACAGGTCCTTCCATCCGTCGTTGTCGAAATCGTACATACCCAGGCTCCACCCGGTTAACTGGCGTGTACTCATCAGCAGGCCGGTCCGCTGGGCGTAGTCCTCGAAGCCTTTTTTCCCGCCGAGATTGCGGAACAGCAGGAACGAATCGTTCAGGATCCCGGATACCAGCAGATCCGGTTTCCCATCGTTATCCAGATCCCGGAAATCGGCACCCATTCCGGCGATGGCATGGCCGTCGTCGCGAAGCGCTACCCCCGCCTCCAGACCGATCTCCTCAAATTTCCCATTGCCCCGATTGTGAAACAGCAGACCCCGCACCGAATCGTTGGCGACGAAGATGTCAGTGAGGCCGTCTCCGTCTATATCCGCGAAGGAAACGCCCATTCCCTTGCCGATATGCCCCCCAATCCCGGAAGCCTTCGAAACATCGCTGAAACTGCCGTCGCGGTTGTTGTGAAACAGTTGGTTCGGCAGACCTCGATACGCGTTCGGATGACAGTAGTACTGCCGCTCCGGTGTGCCGCAGCGAGGCTCTTGCCCAGCATCCCACACCACATAGTTGGCGACGAAGAGATCCAGCCAGCCGTCATTGTCATAGTCGAGCCATCCCGCCGAAACCGCCCAACTTCCCAGGCCGGCCAGTCCGGCGCGTTCCGTGGCATCGGCGAAACGGCCGTTGCCGAGATTCCGGTAGAGAGCGTTGCCCTTTACACCGGCGACAAAGAGATCGGTGAATCCGTCGTTGTCCAGGTCGCCCGCCGCCACGGCCATGGAATACCCCTCTCCGGCAACGCCGGCCTCCGCCGTGACATCGGTGAATTTCATGCCGCAGTTATTCCGGAACAGCCGGTTGGAAAATTTCGGGGACGTCTTGCGAAGGCTAGGGATGGCCGCGCCGTTGGTGAAGAATACGTCGGTGCAGCCGTCGTTATTGTAGTCCAGGACCGCGACGCCGCCGAGCGTCAGTTCGATTTGATGAAACCCGCCCGCCTCGCCATTTTGCAATTCGAATCGCAAACCGGACTTGGCCGCGATCTCTTCGAAGCGAATCGGCGGCCGTGGCGCGGCCGCGGATCCCGCAACGCCGGCAAAAACCATCACAAGTGCGACGAAACGGAACACGCTGTTTCCAATCCTACCGAAACCGGGCCCCGCGTTAGAAGGTGGTCCGCTGAATTTGTGTTGCCAGTCACTTTCCGGATACCCAACAGACCAGGCAGTCAGATGCGTAAACGCTGCGCCGCCAGGGAGGATCTAACCCCTGGCAGCCCTGTAGACTTCCGGTTACGGCGTGATCCAGGAGCGATCCGGGAGCATGCAAAGGTCTTGGTCGACACTACGCCGTTGATCGCGAGTAGAATTCGGTTCGGCAGGCCAACTATTCGCGCGGCCTCTGCCATCCATTACGCGCAACAGTCTTCACAATGGAAGGCGGCCATGGCAATACGGTCACCGTGTGTTAGGGAACAGCCTCGGCAGCGTTTCAGATAAGCACTTGCGCCAAAACGGCCATGTGTGCCCGGCCCCTGGGGAGACCCTGAACTCGTGCTTGATGTTGTGCCGTGTCAGCAAGGAATCGAGTTTGTTCGACAAGGGTAGATTCATATCCCGGTCCCCTATTGCAATGTGAAAAATGTCCAGAGGATACTTGCGTGCCGTCGCTGAAGTGGCATACCCGATCACATCCGCTTCCCCATCAGTCGCGGGAACAAAAATGCCGCCGCTGAACACACCCAAAGCCGAGACAAGATCCGGATAGTCCATCGCAAACCACATCGCCTGGTAAGCACCCATCGACAGCCCCGCGATCGCCCTTCCCCGGCGAGTTGGAAGAGTACGATAGCTTGAGTCAATCAGCGGGAACAAATCCCGGACAAGGTCCAGTCCGAAAAGTCGTCTGAGCTCCGATGGTTTGGGGTCAGGTCCATCCGGCGGCGAAATATGTCCATTCGGCATCACAACGATCATCGGCCTAGCGGTGGCCCCGGCAAGCAAGTTGTCGGTGATCGCCTCCGCGCGACCGGCGGCGGTCCACGATGTTTCCGTATCTCCAGAGCCGTGCAATAGGTACAGGACGGGAAACCGATTCCGGCGGTTGCGATCATAGTCCGGTGGTGTGTACACGATCGCGCGGCGCGTCCCAAGGCCCTGGGAGGAACTGTATGCGTGCGTGTGTAGCACACCATGCGGCACCGAACGAGTCTCATAGTCTTGAGGCTTATCACCCCGCACCTCCAGTAGACTTCCCCAAGGACCCTCGCGGCCAGTGTGGCAAGTGGGGTTGCCTGGGTCGAGGACCGCGACGTCATCAACCAAAAAGAGGTACGAGTAGATGGCTGGTTCGAGCGGACCGATCGTGACCGACCAGATTCCCTTATCGTCACGCTTCAATTCCTCCGTGGTGTTGTGTTTCGTAATCCACTCGCCCCAAAGTCTCACCTGCGCGGCCTTCGGCGCACGCAACCGGAAGGTAGTTCGACGGTCTGGGTGGACCTCGGGCGACACCAACTTCGTTTCTGCATAGGCGAAGCCGAGCGGCAGCAGCGCAAAAATGGGTAGGGCCCGCAACGTCACACCGCCATTCTACTCACGAAGGCAGTTCCCGTGTTCCAGCGGATAGGTGACAATCAGTCGCAAAGGGTTCCCTTGCCGAACACCGAACTAGCAAATCTTGCCAAGGCTCTCCTCAACAGAGGCCTCGAGATGAGTCGCTGCGTCCTTGACAAACGCTGCGAGAGTTCCCGGGGGCAATGGCGCGCGCTAGGGGAAAATCCGTACGCGGCTGCCGGTCTGACGCGTCTGCTTGTAGCCGAGGCGTTTCAGCGCTGCGACGAGGTCCGCGCCGCTCAGGCCCCCTGGTAATTTCAAGCTTGTATCACTTCTTCGCGAACGTAGTGGAGCCGGATGATCTTGGGGGCCTCGCCATCGTCAAAATGGCAGGCGACCGCATCCTTTACCATGGTCTGGAGTTCCTGCTCTGAGTCCGCCGCCGTGAAAATCGAGTGCCCTAAAGCCCTGGCGGAAAAGCCGCCTTCGGGTGCGTCCTCAACTAGAAATATGATCTCGTTCATGGCTGGCCTAGCTCCATGCTACACCGAAGATGGGTAGAAGTGGCGGCTGCAAGTGCCCGCCGAATTTGTATGGCCAGTCACTTTCCGGATACCCAACAGACCAAGCGGGCAGCTCCGTAAACGCTATTGTTAGCGTGGATCTATCGCGCCCTCTGGCAGCGGCGGGTAGGACTTTCTACCTTTCGAGCAATTGCTTCAGCAAGGCGAGATCCTTCTGATTAGCGCGGCGCATGGCCATCTTCATGAATGGAGCAATAAGCAGTGAGAATCCGGTGGGGGTCCCCCTGTTTCGCAGCTTCATCCGAGTACCTGCCGGGACACTTTCCCAGGTATACGTCGTCTCCATCGCGAAGGGACCTTCTTCGGTTCGCATCACCATCTTTTCGCCAGGAACGTTGTCCACGATCTGGTAGGTGTACGCCAATCGTTTGCCCAGAAAGTGCGCGACGAAAGCCACCTTGGAGCCAACCGCCACGGCCGGCGCCGTCCTCCACTCGACGCTCTTGATGTTCTTGTACCAGGCGGGTACATTGTCTGGATCGGCCGCGTACGCTGCAACGCTCTCGCGAGGCCTATTGATGAGGATCTCCGTGGTCACGTCCACCAGCATGGCTACACAAGTCTATCGAACTGGGAGGCTGACCATCTGGCGCGATTCGAAGTCCCAAACAACCACTCGAAGGGCGTGATTTCCGGGCGCCATGGACGGCACGACTATGTTCACCTGCTGCAGGCCTGGAGCGGTCAGTGCCGAGAATTCGACTCGCGCCTCGGCTTCCCCAACAAACACCGATACGGCACGGTCTAAGGGTTCAGGTCTTTCCAGACTTCGTTCGACGGCGAACGGCATCAAGCCTGTGGCATACAAAGAGATCCGATCGCCGGGCCGGGCGGCCCGGCTCGATTCCGTCAGCAACGGATCGCCGACCAAGGTTCCATCGGCATGCACTGCCGCCGCGAAGTCCGACCCTCCGCCCTTGTAGGCTAAGATCGCCGGCGCCCGGAGCGCCAAGCGAACCTTGCGCGGCCTGCTGGCAATACCTTCCCGAATCACCTGGACCCACACGTCGGATTCATCCGGCGTGGAAAGCGGCAAAAGCGCGTTGATCTGATTCTCACTTACGAAGGCGATAGGAGCGAACCGGCCATTCGCGATCACCCGCACGCCGTCGATCGACGTCGGGAGATAGGCGCCCCTGAAGTCATCCGTGCGCCATGACCGGCTTGCCGCCGCCAACCGCCTCCCCTTCAAAGTGACCCAGGCGCCTGGCGAGACATCGGTCTGGAGCGAAGCGGCATTCATCAGCCCGTTGTCATCGAGTTCCGGGCCGTCGTCGACCGTTGCCTGGTAGACGCCAAAAAAGTCGTGATCGGGCCAACCGATGACCGACTGAGTGCTGGCGATGATCGCGCCGTTAATCGAATCGCGAAAGGCCTCCTCGTCGCGTAGCGTAGCGTTGAACATCCATGCCCAAGTGACATTGCCGGTGTTCACACTCAGTTGTGAGACGACGCCGGGCATGCTTCCCCCGTGCCCCCAAAGCCTCTCGCCGCTTCGTGTCGCAGTGACGAACCAACCAAGGCCATAGTGATAGCCACTGGCCAGATTGCGGAAAGACAGACCTGGATCGCGCAGGGTCATGTCGACCATTTCGGGTGACATGAGCCGAACGCTGCCGGCGCGGGTGGATTCGCCAAAGCGAACCAAATCGATGGACGATGCCAACCAAGCACCGCTGGCGTCCATCGATTCCAGGTAATAGCCGCCGTACGGCCAAGGCACTTGCCGGGGGCCCGTCGGGAAAACGGAAGCCGTCATTCCCCGGTAATCGTAGTAGCGCACTTCATCGGGCAGACGCTGGGCCTCGAGGGTCCGGCCCTGGCGCATCCTTGTAACGCCCAGCGGCCGTAAGATTTCACGAACAATGTATTGCTCGTAGGGTTCTCCACCGGCCGCCTCGATCACACGTGCCAGGACACAGTAGCCGAAGTTTGAATAAGCCGCCATTGTGCCGGGCGTGAAGTCGAGGCGGCGTTGGAACATATAGCGCATGACGGTCTCACAGGACGCCGGCGCCGGCTCGCGCGTCGCATTCGATATGGTCGCCGACTGAAACATGGGGTCGAACGAAGAGTCCCGGTCCCAACCGCCGGAGTGGCGCAGCAAATCACGTACGGTAATAGCAGCGATTCTTGCGTCGCCGATCCGGAATCCGTCACCTAGCGCTTTCTGCAGACGCGGCAAGATCGGTTCGTCGAGGTCCAGGCGGTGTTCCTGAACCAGTCGCAATGCTGCGGCTGCGGTGAAGGGTTTTGAGACGCTGGCGCTTCGAAACATAGAGTCGGGGCGGACTGGTTCGCCGGTCGCAATGTCGGCGCGGCCGAAACCCCGTGCGTACACCAGGCGTCCGTCCTTGGCGATCGCAACTGAACCACCGGGGACTTGGTAGCGCACCATCGCGGCCTGAATGGCATCGTCCAGGCTCACGAACTGGGAAACTCGTTCTCCCGTGATCTGCCCTTGTGCGCCGAGAGCATTCAGAAGAACAAGGGCAGCGACCGTCTGTACACGATTTCTTCTTGTCTCGACAGTGGGCATACCAAATCGCCGTTCTGCCGATTATACAGGCACAATCGACCCTGTTCCCGATAAGTCGCCAGGGGTAGAGCAATCAATTCGCCTGACAGCATTGACGGCAGCGCCCGCAACCGTGAAAGAGAAACGCCTACACAGAATTGGCGCACTACGCGTTAGAACTCGATCCTCGCCACCAGTTGCCCAGTCCGCGGAGTGGGAAGCGACGAGTTCACGCTGTTCGACGCGATGCCGTTGTAATTGAGGAACCCAAATCCACCGGTCAGCACGCCGTTGGCGCGCGTCGGAGGGTTCGCCGGACTGCCAGTACTGGGGTTGGCGATCGATAGATTCTGATTGAGCAGATTGAAAAACTCCGCCCGGAGGCTGAAGGACACCTTCTCGCGAACGCGGAACTCCTTGCCAAGACCGCCGGAAATAATGGGCCGGCGTTGACCACGGAAATCGTTGTAGTAAGCGATGTTGCTGCCAGGGACGCCGGGTGCCTGATCCAGCCAGGCGGCCGGGTTCAGAATCGTCTCCTGCGTCGGGTCGATACATCCGCAATTCGGATCTTTCAAATACAACGGCACACCCGCCACCCGAACTTGTCGAGTGTATCCAGTGGCTACGAAACCGCCGATGGCGTTATTCGATCCCGGCGATTGCAGCAAGGTTCCGCTCTGCCAGGTGCTGATCGTGCCAAGCTTCCAGCCGCTGAGCAGACCTCTCGCCGCGCGGTTCTGCTTCACGAACCCGAATGCCGGAACCGTGTAATTAACGCTGAGGCTGGTGATGTGAGGCAGGTAATTCGGAGAAAGTCCCTTAAAGCTCTTTCGCTCGTAAATACTCCCGGCATTCGTCGCGTTGTCGAGGGTTTTCGAAAAGGCATAAGCGAACGTCGCGGTAAGACCGTAGGAGAAGCGCTTGGTCGCCTTAACCTGTAATGCGTCATACCAGGATGCGCCGATCGGCGCCCACAATTGGCCTATACCGCTAAATTGGGGAAACGGCCGCAGACTCTGCAGGACTGTCCCGCCGGCTGGGAAACCCGGGTACGGCGGTCTGAAACCCGCCGCGACCGCGCCCGCGGACGTAATCGTGGAATTCAGGAGCGTGCGGGTGGCCGCGTTGGTAAGATCGCCCAGACCAAACCGCGCCAGCGTCGCCGGATCGACGGCGTTGTAGTTCACCAGATTCCCCACCGGATACTGGCCATTCCCGCCACCGCCGGCGTTTTGCCAAACCGTACGGTTACCGAGGTAGGCGGCTTCCACCACGACATCCCTGGCCACCTCGCGCTGCACGGAAATGTTCCACTGGTTCACGCGAGACGGCCGGCCCCCGTTGCGATCCACCAGAGCGGGCGCGGCCTGCACCGCGGCGCCGGGAATCACATTCAGGCCGGGATCGTAGGCGGCGCCGTAAAGCAACGCCTGATCGAGCGCCAACGGCCGGGAAATCGTTCCGGCGGCGACACCGTTTCCGGGTGACGGAATGTTCACCACGTTGAAGCCCATGCTAGCCGTCGAAGGCGCAACCGCCGTCGGGGACAAGGGACCGTAAACGACACCCCATCCCGCGCGCAGCACCGTCTTGGCATTCAGTTGATAGGCCGCTCCGATGCGGGGCGCGAAGGCAAGCTTATAAGAGGGGACCAAATCGCAATTGCACCGCCCCGGACCCGAGCCGGCATAAATTGTCGCGCCGAGCAGGCCATTGGCGTTCGGATTGGCCGTCGTCGGGCTGAACGTGGATTGACGGTCCCAGAGTTCTCCGAGCGGCCCCTGGTAATCCCACCGCAGACCGTAGTCGAGCGTCAGCTTTCGCGTCAGCTTCCAGGTGTCCTGGGCGAATAAGGCCAGCGACTTGCGGCGGTTTTGCGGCGCGGAGACATTTCCAGCGGAGGCATTGTCATAGAGCCCCAGCAGGAAACTGGCCCAGGCGGAGCCGGTACCCGTTCCGGTGGGGAGGACCTGTCCATAGAGCGGTTGCGCCGTTTGGGCGCCGCTAAAGTTAAACGTCGGCGTCAGATTGTTGAATGCCAGCGGAGTGGTCGTTTCCAGCTTCCAATCGCCGCCAAACTTGTACGTATGGTTGCCGTGGATCCAACTCAGGCTGGTAACGGCGGTCGCCTTTTGATCGAAAAGAAGCAATCTGTTTCCGGTTCCGAACGCCAGCGCCATGCCGCCGAGAACATTGTCGCCAACGGCGTTAATGCGAGGGAATCCGGTGCCGGGCGCGCCGGTGATTCCGAGCGTGGTCAAGTCGAATTCAGAACTGATCGGAGGTACCGTGTCGGGATTCCGGTAGCGGATGAAGCCCGCGCCAAGGTGCAGGAGCAACGTCGGCGTCAGCGTTTGGTCGTAGTTCACGCGACTCGTCATACTCCAGATGTTTTGAATCCGCACGCGCGACAAGAGCTCCGGCAGACCGTCGACTCCGTTCGACTTATCGGTATTTTGCGATCCCCAGTAACCGGAGATCTTGATCCGGTCGCTGAAGTTGTGGTCGATCTTCACCGAGGGGATCTGCTGGAGCTTGTAGAACGCGCCCGATTGGGTGAAGTTATTAACGAAGGCGTCGTTGCCGAGATTAGGTTTGGGGAAATAGCCCAGAATTTTCTGCACGCTGGGATCGATGCGGTTTGCCGGGATGATATTGTTGGGAAAAACGCTGAGGATACGGCGGCCGGTGGCATCGAGAGTGGTTGTCGCTGGATCGTAAATGGCGTTTTGGATGATTGGACGGCCGGCGAAATCGGTCCCCAAATTGCGGTTGCCGGTCACGGCCAGATTGTTGCTCAAATTGCCCGATAAGTAAGCGCTGTTGGGCACCGTCGTCGTGCCCGCATAGAGGCTCTCGCGGTCGCGGTACTTCTCCATATTGAAGAAGAAGAACGTCCTGTTTTTTCCGTTGTAGAGTTTCGGAATGACTACGGGACCGCCGATGGATCCGCCGTAATCCGCCAGGTGCTTCACCACTTTGATATGTTTCCCGGCGCCGTCGTTCGTGAACGGGATGCCAGCGTTGAGGAACGTGTTCTCGAAGTAAGTGTAGGCGCTGCCGTGAAACTGGTTCGTGCCGCTTTTGGACGTAAAGTTATAGACGCCGCCGTTGCCGACACGCCCAAATTCCGCCGAGAAGTTCGACGTCTGCAGCGTGAACTGCTCGATGGCCTCAACCGACGGCTGCAACTCGTCGGAGACCAGGGTCTGCCGGGCGCTATCGGATTCCTGGCCTTCGAACATGATCTTGAAGTTACCCGAGCCGCCATTGATGGAAATGTTATTCCAGCCGTTAAAAGTCGCTCCCGGCGTCATCTGCGCAAACGACAGCGGATTCCGGATCGCGCCCGCGCCGATGCCGAAATTGATGGGCAACTCGTTGATCTGTTTACCGGTAATTGTTGCCGATTGCTCCGCGCTTTCGGTCTTCAATTGCGTCGATTCGGCGTCCACCCGGATCGATTCGGCCGCCGCCCCAACCGATAGAACCACCTCAACGCGCGTGGTGACTGCCACCTGCACTTGGATCTTGCTTTGTTCATACTGGCTGAAGCCTGGATGCGCAACTTTGAGAGTGTATGTTCCGGCCGGTAACGACAGCGCCGTGTAATTGCCCGTCCCCGTGGTGACAGTTTCCGTGTTTGCTCCCGTGTTTGCGTTGGAGAGGACGATTCGGACACCCGGGATTAACGCGCCCGTGGAATCTGATACCGTGCCGGTAATAACGCCGCGGTCGCTCTGGGCGAATAGTGCGGAGATCGATAAGACCAACAAAGCGACTAGAACTGGTTTTCTCATGACTCCCTCGAAGTTTAGCCGAGTCTATCACACGACCTCCGGAAACTTAACGCCTCGCTCGCGAGCGGGACAACCCAAGTTTCCGCGGCTCTTGACCGCGAGCCTGCCCTGCGGTTAGCGGCTCTACATTCTCCGTGTTTCGCTATGCTCCTCTTATGCGATCGCTTTTCTTGATCGCCCTGCCGCTCGTTGCCCAAGTTCCTGAACCACCCGGACAACCGGTCGACCTTGGCGGGCGTAACCTGCACATCCACTGCACCGGCTCCGGGTCTCCGGCGGTCATCCTTGAAGCCGGAGCCAGCGGCTTCTCGATCGACTGGAGTCTCGTACAGCCGGACATAGCCAAGACGAATCGGGTGTGTGCCTATGATCGATCCCGGCTGGGCTGGAGCGATCCCGGCCCAGCCGAAACCGCGGTGAATTTCGTACAGGATCTGCATCGGCTTCTGGCTGCCGCGAATGAGAAGAGCCCTTACGTTCTGGTGGGTGCGTCAATGGGCGGAATCTACGTGCGTCTATTTCAGATGCAGTACCCCGATGAGGTGAAGGGGATGGTGCTCGTCGACCCAACGCACGAATTTCGGATGTATACAACTTATGCGGGGAAGAGTGTTCCGGTTGCTTCGTTGAGCGCGGAGCAGTATCGGACTGTCATGCCGAAGGACGACGTTAAGATCCCCAGACGGCGTCAGCAGACAGGCGACCCGTTTTCGCGTTTGCCGGACTTGTTGCTCAAAACACGCGTACAGCTCGACCAGCGTACGATTGATTCCTACCTGCCCTCGGTCAGTTCCGAGATTGTAGCCCGGCAGGCCGAGGCGGAACGGGCAACATTCGCAAGGCTGAACGATGCGCGACAGAAGACGCCGCACTCCTTGGGAGGCTTGCCGCTGATCGTTCTCGCGAGAGGATTGAGCCCAGACAAGGAACGAATCGCGGCATATGACGAGTTGGCGCAAATGTCTCTGGCCGTGATCGAAGCCATTCGTGAAGTGATTCAACTCATCCGTTCCAGGTCAAACTGATGGCCCTACTCACTTATTCCTGGATCGAGTCCGCCGGACCGATCCGGCACGCTATTGATTTCGCGTTGGTCGGGGGAACCAGGGGCAACCGCTATCCGTTCGGTGATCGCGCCGGCGGCGGCGGTGGTCCGCTCATCGAGATCCCACGAGCCTTCTACATCGGGGTTGCTCCCGTGACGCAGGCCCTCTGGGTTCACGTGATGGGATCCTCCAACCCGGCGCTCAACCGGGAGAGCGGCGAGCACCCACTGGAGAACGTTTCGTGGGACAGCCTCACGGCGACTGGTGGATTCCTCGACCGCATTAACGCCGGTTCCATCCGCGCCGGCTTAGCTGCGGGCGCGGCCCTATCCGATGGTGCTTTGCCGCGCTTCCGTCTGCCCACGGAAGCTCAATGGGAGTATGCCGCGCGCGGCGGTCCCCACTGGCGCGACGGCTACATGTTCAGCGGCGGCGACGACATCGATGCGGTAGCGTGGTACGACCGGCGGCACGGCGATCACACCCAACCGGTGCGGCGGAAGGCGCCGAATCAATTGGGCATTTACGACATGTCCGGCAACGTCTGGGAGTGGTGTCGGGACGTCTACAATCCGGACCCCGCCCGAGTTCCCGCCGACGGGTCGGCTTTCGCCGGCCCAGACGGTCAACGCGTTCTTCGCGGCGGCTGCTTCCATAATTGGGCCATCCACTGCACCGTCTCTAAGCGATACGAGATTGACTCGGACGCTCACGACGGATGCATTGGGTTCCGGCTCGTCTTTGACTAGCTAACCTCTACGCGACCTCATCAAGCGACGGTGCGGAAGCGGCGGCGCGCGCCACGACGGCGGTGCCGCCCGCCCACGCAAGCCGGGCATCCCTGGCTCAACGGTGGACCCGGTCAATCCGCCGAGCGGCGGTCAATCAATCCGATCGTCACCGGCTCCGTTGCCCATTCCTTGGCATACGCATACAGGAATACCGTTTGTTCGGAGAGTGGAAAATCGGGAAGTTTGGATAGGTCGAGCGTGAAATGACTCGTCGCCATGCCGGCATTCACGTTAGTCGCCGGAATCCGGAGCCGATATTGAAAGGGGTTCTGCTGTCCTGTGCCCGCAACGAGCAAATGTATCGTCAGGCAGGCCGCGTACCCCGTCAGCCCATGCTCCTTGTTGTATTCCCCGCTATTGGGTTTTACGGTCTCCTCCGGAGCGACTGGCAATCGGAAGGCGCCGTGGAGAAGGACAGGCGCTTTGCCTTCAACTACTACCACACGGGACGCCCGCAGGGCGATTCCCGGATCGGCGGGAATGGCGGGGGAATCGGCGGTCGGCGCGTAAGCGGATGCGGGAAGCGCGGGAAATGGGCCCGGTGGATTCTGGCGGCCACGCTCCTCGGCCAGGAACTTCTCCTTCTCCGGATCGACGAAGGCGGACGGACCTCCGTTAAGCTTCGTTTCCACACGATTCGAAGGCAGGTCGAGCAGGACCACCTGCAACAGGATGCGGCCTGGCTTCCAGGGAAGTTGGATACGCTCCCGCACGTCGAGATCCTTGATCTCCGCTACCCAGCCCGTGGGCATGTCTTCCGCTTTCGCCGTATTGGGAACCCGGATCCGTTCGCCGTCGTCCTGCTCGGCATCGGCAACGTAGAGTTCGTTGCGGTCCGGGTCCACCGCCACCAGCAGACCATGATCGAGAAACGAACGGCTGGCTACCTGAGCGAACGTACCCATGTAGTAGGCGAATAGCGGTAGAGTCTTTTGGCCGGCGATGGCAACTTCGCGAGGCGCATCCACCAAAACGCCGAAGTGGCTTGTTTTGTACTTTCGAACCAGCGGATCCCGTCCATGATCGGCGCCGGATTGCCAGAAGGCCTCATCGGGTAAGCGAACGGACGAAATATCGATAGACATACCACTCCTCCCATTGTTGACCCAGGCGGGGGCGGGCTTCCCACCGGTTTTTTGTAATTTCTTGTTAGGGCGGTTTTGGCCGGATAGACCAGACGCGATGAGCAGCGAAGCAAGGGCGGGAATCAGGGGCCAGGTCATCCGTCCGCCCGTCCGGCCCAGGCGCCGCGAACATCGGTTAGCCGGCGGGCTTTCAATACATCCGTGCATACGGTGCAGTACTGCTTGCGGTTGTCGTCGTTACCACCGCTGCCCCACATGATGCAGACACTGTCGCCGGCCGACGGAGACCAGGCATTAAACTTTGGATCGCTTCGATTGCCGCCCGGCATACCATCGGCGCAGTGGGGGCCGACGTGAAGGTTTCGAATGCCACCCGAAAATGGCGCGGATCCATTCAGGTAATACCAACCGCTCTCGTCGACGTGTTTGGGTTTCGTTAATCCGGGGGGAACCGGATAGGCGGTACCGCCGGTGAGTGGCATTACCGCCATTCCCATGGCGTGGCCGAGCTCGTGACAGACCGTGGAAGAGCATGGTCCCGGAACGGCATCGCGGAGAACCAGGAGCTGCGCCCCGCCGCCGGCATTGCCGTTAATCGAATACGTTCCGTCCATTTTGAATTCGATATTGATGGGACACTTGGTGGCGGATGGATCACCGGCGAATTCCCCCGGTTTGTCGGCGGCTCCCGCCGCCAAGGTAAACTTCTTCTTCCGGCCGTTCGTATGGGTGATCGTAACGTCGGACATCGGTCCCTTACGGGGGTTGCCGTCATCGTCGAGGCCGGGATGATAGAGGATTGTCTTCGCGCTCGCCGTATGGATTTCGCCAATGGCCGCCAGTACAGCTTGACTGCGGATATCGTCGCCGGGGCTACCCGCGGCGCCGGCGACCTGGAAATGCAGCTCGTTCTTGGCTTGGCGGAGCGGTTTTGGGTTTGTAAAGCAGGCCTCGTAGTACGTCTTGATCTTCGTTTTCTCGCCTGGCGGCAGCGCGTTGGCAGCGTCACACGTTACGGTGATGGCGGGGCCCCCGACGGTGGGTTCGGAAATCGAGAAGGAGAGCGGCCCGCCCCCGGCGCCGGCGGCGAACGTGGCATCGGACGATGGCTTCTTATTTTTGTCCATCGCGGCGACACCGGAAAGGTCGGCTGTCCACTCATAGCCGGCCACCACGAAATTGTCGGTATCGGCGGCCTTCGGCGTTTTCACGAAGTATATGTAGCTCGCATCGGGATCGATGATGAGTTCCGAATCCACCGCTTTCAGTTGCAGTGTCGGAGCGAACACCTTCCCGCCTCCCGAAAATGCCCTGTCGCAGAGGGTAACCTGAATCTCCCGGTTGTCCGCCACGGCGTCGAAAGCCGTCGCCGTCACCGCCCAGTTGCTGCTGCCGTCAAGAACATACATATCCGTGGCATCCGCGCTCTGATCCATGAATCCTTTCTTGACGATGGCCGCGGCGCCGGCGCCCGGATTGGGATACTCGTGCGACTTAATGTTCTCGTATTCGATAAAAGCGGGGGCCAATCGCGCCACGACAAAGTCTTGAATACTACTCGGCAGGTCGAAATACTTTGTCCCGTCGGCCCTGGTATTTTCGATCATCCGGGCTTTCATTACCGTCGGGAATCGCAACTGGTAGCCCAATTTCCGCCACGATACGAAGATCAGCTTGTCGTCGGTCGGATCCGCTTTCGAGTACCCGCAGGTTATGGTGAAGGTCTCGCCGCCGGCATAGCCCAGTTCCAGCTTGAATTTGGCCGAACCGCCATCGGCATCTAACTTGACAAATCCGGTGAAGGTTTTGCCGCCATCTTTTTCCGCGATGTCCAGGCACGGCGCGAGCAGCGCCGGCTTTGGAGCATTCCGTTTGCTCAGCTTGGTGAATTTCACTTGAATGTAGATCTTGTCGTCCTTCATCCCTTGCTTTTTGTCTTTATGGCAAACTTCGAACTCGACGATGTTACCCTTGGCGTCGCAACCCTCCTCGGCGGTAGTCACGTTCACGTACTGGCGAACGCCCAGTTTCTTATCGGCGCCGGCGGTGGCCGGGAGGTAGCAGTCTTTTGTCAGATCGGGTTTCAGGAACTTCGCTAGCGGGTTATTGCGGACAACGACATCGTGCTCCCGCTTGTGGGCATCGTTCTTGTTGGTGACGATTTCCCACGGAGCCTTAACTTCAATGGTGTACGGAGATTTCTTCAGGTCTTCATTGCCCACACCGGAGTCGTTCGTGTTGCCGCTGGTGGTGCCTCCGAACCAAAGCGTAGTGTGGAGAATGTTGTACGGGAGTTTCTTTACCAGGGAATCGTCTTTAATGTCCTTGGCCGTGAGCTTCATCGTCTTCGGCCAGACGGTGGCATCGACAAGAACGCGAGTCTTCTCCTTCGTCTTTCCGTAGTGGGCGATCACCTTCAGGTTGTAGGTGTCCTCCGTACCGGCAACCTTCGGTACGTCGTAGGTGCGGTCCACCGATCCCTTTGGAACGTCAATGTCGGCGTCTTTGTTGATTTCAACGTCGTTTTTTTGATAGATCAGGTCAAGCTTGCCCTTATAATCGCCGGAGAAAAAGCCGTCCTCTTTAAGCGTCGCTTTGATCGTTATCTTTGATTCCTCGAAAATGTCCTCAGGCATTGACGCCCCCTCCTCTCGCCTCGTTTGAATCGCCTACTATCGTACAGGTGACGTCGAGGTCCGGCTCCCCGGCGTCGATCACTTCGCATTCCACCTCGATATCATAATCCGGTTCCGGCGGCGGCGAAACGCCACTCGCGCCAGCCGCGCCCGTACTGTTGTCGATCGTTTCCTCGCTGGCGCCTTGCTGCGTGACCGGGGAATCGGTAACTACGGCCTCGACTTCGATCTCAGGCTCCCCTTCCTCTTTGACTTCGACAGCCACCTCGACGTAGTAGCCGGGTTCCGCCGGAGGTTGTGCGGCGTTCGACGGACCGGCGGCGGCCGGACTTTGGCCGGCGTGCTCATCTTCGAGGAGGGCCACGACGTCAAGGTCAGGCTCGGGTTTTTCTTCGGCCTTGGCCACGACGTCAAGGTCAGGATCCGGTTGTTCTTCGGCCTTGGCCACGACCTCAATATCGGCGTAATCTTCTACAATGTCGCTGACAACCTCGACGTCGAGATTCTCACAGGGAAGTACGGGTTCATCGATATTGCCCCGTGCGTCGGGACGGGCGGCGGTGCTCAAATCGTTCCCCTTTGACGAAGGACGCGCAGGCGGTTCTCGATCCGGTAAACGCGAATCGCCGGGTCCAGACCGTAATGAAGGATGGTCTTGAGCCACTCCCAATTCTCATGCTGATAGAACTCAAAGCCGAATTCGCATTCCCAATCTACCCAGGTTGTGAGGTGACCGCGATTGCGGAAGCCCAGGCCGCGAGCCCGCGCCACGGACGCGCCGATGCGTTCGCGAAGCGCCGCATCGCTGCCTGCGGCGGCGACGACGCCGGGCCATCGCCCTTCGACGTAGCCGGTAAGGCTGTCGATGAACTGGTCGAGCAGGGGCGTTTCAAAAGTCGCCAACTGTGATGTACGTATAGTAAGCACAACGACCGCCTGAGTATCTCATGCCTATCGTACGTTTACAATCAACCTTCATGTTAGCCCCGGCGCGCCGCCAGCAACTGCGCGACCATATCTCTGCGGCAACTGACGGCTCGCCGCAGTGGCGTATCGCCCCTGCTATCCTTCACTTCCAAGGCTGCGCCGCAATCGAGCAACGCGCTGGCAATTCCCGCGTATCCCCGCCTTGCCGCCATATGCAACGGAGTCGCCCGAGTGACGCCGCCGCACGCGTCAACATTCGCACCGGCTCGCACCAGCGCCCGGACTAGCTCCGGGCCTGTTTCCGACGCGCATTCGTTCGCCACCGAGTAGAGCGGCGTATGGCCTCCGCGGTCCTCGATGTTCGGGTCCGTGCCGAGCCGCAGCAACGTCGCGACCACCTCGAAGCATCCTGCGGCGGATGCGAAATGCAGAAGTGTTCTTCCGGAAAAACGGCGCGCCGTCAAGGACGGCTCACTCTCCACGGCATCGACCACAAAGCGAATCAACGCGGCCCGGCCGGATTGGAACATCCGCGCCAGCAGTCCAACGAAAACCGACGGGCGAGGAGCAAATTGCGGTGCGAGTGCGAGGGCTTCATCGTCATGGCCAGCCGCAATCGCACCGATGGCGTCATCCAAAATACGCTGCTCGGACCAACGGGCGGCTAGTTCCTCATGCATCGGCTCGGCAGCCTGCTTTCCCACGACATAAGCGGAACTATGCAGGAAGAATTGAAGAAGAGCCGTCCGCGTCCCCTCATCGATCGGAGCCGCTTCAAGCGTTGCCCCCATATGCTTCAACCAGGCGCTCCGCTCGGCTGGGCCGATTTGGAAACGCGCGTGCGACTCGCGCAAGCTCAGCCACCATCGGTACTGGGTTTGCTCTTCATCGCCACCCAGGAATTGAACGAGGAAAGCGGCGAACTCTTCGGTGGCGCACCGGAGGCTCTTACCTGGGAACAGCGGACGAAGAACCGGGTCCTTGCCGACACGCGCGTAAAATTCCGCCGACAGCCGCTTGCAACCCGCTTCGCCGCTCAGCGCTTCCAGGAATCGAGCACGCTTGGCCATGACAGATTGTACCTTTCACCACAGATTACTCGCGGGAAACGGCGCGATCGCCCTTGATCCGCTGGCGGCGCCACCGCCAGTACGATATCGACCGTACCGATTGGATAACGAGATCGCGGCAAGGTAGGATCTATGTGGGCAAACGGACAATGGAGGCCGGTTCCGGGCCACATTCCGGTAACGGCGCTTACCGGGCCGATCGGCGGTCACGTTGGATTCAGTCGAGCATTAGGGATCAATCTTCGCCGAACTGGGATCTCCCCGGTCACGTCTTCGGATGGCCTGCACACGGACACGATCGCCGAGTATCGAAGGGCGCTGATGAAACCGGGACTGTGACAATATGAAGCGTCTCGTGTCCGCATTGATTGCATTCGGTGTTCTCATTCGGGCGCAGGTTCCCGGCTCCGGCTTGCCCGTTGAACAGAGGGCTTGGGTGGCTTCGAAGCTTTACGCCTCCATTCAAATGTTCAACGCGCATAGCGAAGGTGCGCCGGGGTTCGATTTGGATCGCGAGTACAGAGCCTATCTGAAGGTTGCGATGGAGGCCGCGGACCGGCGCGCTTTCGATCTTGCCACAATTGCGTTTGCCGGGAAGCTCCGCAATGGACACTCCGGCTTCTATGACTCCTGGCTCTTGCAGAACCACGGTCAGCCGCTCGGGTTTAGCCTGCTGCCCATGACCGAAGGATGGGTAGTCACGACGAGTCAACTCCCGGGACTAAGTCCCGGCGACATTGTGGTGTCGGTGGGCGGCAAGCCCATCGAAAACTTCTACGCCGAAAATGACGCCATGCTTGAGGGCTCATCGGAAGCTACGCGCCGGCGCAAGTTTTGCTGGTCCACGCACTTATGGCCTGAAAGGTTCGATCTGGTGTTAACGAATGGGAAAACAGTTTCGATCGACCGCGGAAACCAAAAGCTGGAGAGCGCTAAGACTTTTCCCTTTCCGCAAGGTGAGGTGAGAACGCCCGAGGGGATTGGATTCATCAGAATTCAATCGTTTGAAGATCCGGCTCACGAGATGTCGGCGGTGCGCCGGGTCAAGCAGCTAAGTGCGGCGAAGGCGCTTATCATTGATGTTCGGGGAAACGGCGGGGGATCGAGTCCAACACAATTGATATCAACTCTGCTTGACCGTCCATGGCGTGATTTCCGCTATACAACCCCTGTTCACATCGCGCATGCGGGTGCTCAGAATCAGGTCCGTAGAGCGTTTCCGAAGGTCCAATCCGACCCGTATCTTCGCGGGTATCTCGACGCGTTCGAGGAGTTCCGAAACGCGGACGTTCTCACGCCCGGTGCTGCATATTCGCCATCAGCGGACGCCTACAAAGGGAAGGTGATTCTGCTCGTAGATGGCTTTTGTAATTCCGCGTGCGAAGACTTCATTCAGCCGTTCAAGTCCACCGGCAGGGGAATTCTGATAGGCGAAGCGAGCAATGGGAGTTCCGGTCAACCTTACTACTACGACTTCGGTGATGGAATGAGCTTCAGGGTCAGCAGCAAACGGTACTACCTCCCTGACGGTAATCCATTGGAAGGTGTCGGAATCAGGCCGGATGTGGAAATCAGACCATCACTCGCCGATTGGAGGGGCGGATCAGATCCAGTGTTGGCGAAAGCCTTACAGCTTGCCGCACAGAACTGATCTGCGCGTGCATACGAGCACGCCTCTGCCGGCCGTGTTTCGATACTCGTCAACGGAATTGATTCTTCGCGGTGCGGACTCGGGTCCCGCAACGGCGGAGCGCAGAGTTTTCCGCCGGCAAGTCCCGGTTCGTCCGAGTTGCGGAAACTATCGGTTGTGAAACGATTCGCTGTCCGTTCAGTTCGCCGGAGTTTCGGCGTTGCAAAATGCAGAGCGCCGAGGTTTGGTTTGGCGGCAGGTTTACGCAACGGACGCTCCCTCCGTCCGGCTCTTGCCGTTCCTATGGCTTAAATGCCAAATAATTCCGAAAGCGACCGCCTATCTTTCCGCTGTCCCAATTTCCGCCAGCCGCGTTCGCGCTTTCCGGGAGACAGGGTTTAATTCCAGATACCGTTCCAGAAGCACTTGCGATTCCTTGGCCGAACGGATTTGCGTCAGATTCAGCACCGCCTCCTCCAGGGCCGGATTGGCCGCCAAGGCCCGGTCCCACAAGCGGCCGGCCTCGGCCGTACGGCCCTGCCGTGCCAGGTGCGACCCCAGGTTTACCAGCGCCGCCGTCTCGTGCGGGTTCTCCCGCAGTACCGATTCGTAGAGCTGCGCAGCCTGGACGGCGTCCGGCTCAAGCACCGCGAGCCGCAGCCGGACGGGCCAATCCCGTGGCGTTGCACGCAACAGGTATTCGCGAGCCCGCTTGTCGCCGAGTTCCGCATACGCCAGACCGAGCGCCCGGTCGTCGCCCGTCCCCAGAAACGGCGCCAGCGTTCCCACCGGCGGCGACGGCTCGCCTTTATGCGTTCTCGGAATGCTGTGGTCGGTCATAACTCCGTGATTGGCGTCCACCGCCCTGGTGCGCGGCATATGGCACGTCGCACAGCGCTCTCGTTGCCGATGCGCCGCTGTATGACAGCCGAGGCACGCCGGTTGCGACTTATCCAAATTGCTATGCGTATCGTGACACGTTCCACACCACAACTTGTCGCCGGAACCGGTTTTGCACGCGCTCGCCGCCAGCTTTTCCACATGACTCGTAACCTTCAAATCGCGCCTGCCGAGCTTCCAGACAAAATAGGTGGCGTAGTCCGATAGCCTGCCGCCGGCCTGGTACTCGGCGACCTTGCGGCCCGGCCTCTCGATGCGGGCTTCTCCCGTCAGGTGGCACTGGCTACAGATCGCGTCGCGCCGTTCCGCGTCGAGCCGCACAGGATCGACCATACGGCTTTTCGCGGGATCCTTCGCATGTTCGCTCCCCGGACCGTGGCACCGCTCACACGCCACGCCGTTTTCGAGAAACGGTGGATCCCCGTAGCGGTTCTGCGTGCCCAGAACCGGTCGCACCCGGCTGGAGTGGCACTGGAGGCAAGTGGATTCAACGGCCCGAGTCAACCGGACCTCCGTGTCTCTCTCGTACCCTGGCGAGGCATCCCATGCCCGCTTTTGGGCATACCAGGTGACGGGTAACTCGAACAAATACCCCTCGCGTTCGCGAATATAGGTGCGGCCGGCCGCATTCGAGCCGATGAAGTAGTCCATCGTCACGGAACCACCGTCGAAAAGCAACTTGTTGTCAGCGATCTGATAGCGGTGGCCGGCAGCGGTGAAGGTGGCTGGCGAAACGGATTCGACACGGCCGCTGGACTGTGCCATCGGAGTCCGGGCGTAGGCATTGAAGATATCGGTGTGGCAGGACCTACACAGTTGGCTCCCGATGAAAACCGCGGCGGCGGACAACAGCATAGTAGGAACATTCACGAACGGCCATGGACAGTGGCGTCCGGGAACTGGTCACGATTCTAACACCGCGCGGCTCGTTTTCTTCGCTGCGCATGGAATGCAACTCCGGCGACGAAAAGCGGTACAAGGCCAAAGTCATCGGCTCCGGCTGTGAGAGCGATATCGCCGTCATCCGCATTAACGCCGGCTGGACCCTCGCCTTCCTCGCCGTCCGCTTCAGCCTCGCCGCCGCCGTTTTTACAATCTGGTTCCGTGGCCGCATCCGCCTCGGCTTCAACCGCCGGGACTACTATCTCAGCCTCCCCGCCGGTGCCGTCCTCATGCTCGGCTACGTCCTCCAAACAGTCGGTCTCCAGTCCACCACCCCCGTCAAAAGCGCCTTCCTCACCGGTTTGTACATAGTGCTGGTACCTTTTGTCGCCTCGCTCGTCTATCGCACTAGACCCCGGTTGTTGGAAGTCGCCGGGAATGACGTTGTTGGCGATGCAAGGCGAATCACTCTCAATCACTCGCGGCGACCTGCTTACCACCGCGCTCGCCGGCGTCTTCGCCGTTCACATCGTCCTGCTCAGCCACTGGGCGCCAGTCGTCGGATTCGAATCGCCCAGTCTGCTGCAAATTGCCGCCGCGCCGCTCGTCGACTTGCCCGCCATCCATCGGTCGCCCACGGTTATCGCGGTCATCCTCGTCGGCGGCCTCCTCGCCACCGCGCTCACCGCCCGTGCCGCCGCCGGCGCTTCGCTCATTCTAGCGGGCATCCTTTTGGTGGAATTGAAACCGCCGCCCCTCTCGGCACATCCATAGTGTTAGCTACAAACATAACGAACTCTGAAAACCTCGCCCCCTCCCCCCGTGGCGGCCGGGCAAGTTTTGCGCGACTCTAATAGAAGTAAAATAAGGAACAAAGGTTTAGGCAGGAAGGTATCCATGAACTGGTTTCGGAATCTCAAACAACAGAAATTGCTTTCTCTCAGTCTCCTCGTGTTCACCCTCTCGGTGGGCATCCTGATTGGAACGCTGGCAAGCGGCAGCGTTAGCGCCGCCAAAGGACAGGCCGTTGCGCCCGACGCGACTCCCCTCGCCATCCCCACGGCTTCCTCCTCGCCAAACGAGTTCACTAAACTCGCCAAACTCGTCGAGCCTTCCGTCGTCAACATCACCTCCGAAGTCACCTCTAAAGCGCCGACCGCTCGCCGCCGCGCCCCCAATGACGAAGCGGACGAGGACGGCGGCGGCGACGAAATGGAAATGTTCCGCCGCTTCTTCGGCCGCCAGGCTCCGGGCGGCCAGCCCAATGTCCGTCCCCGCCCTCGCGAGGCCACCGGCTCCGGCTTCGTCGTCGACAAGAACGGCTACATCGTCACCAACTTCCACGTCGTCGAAAAAGCCGACTCTATTCGAGTGAAACTCTCCGGCGACGAAAAGCAATACAAGGCTAAAGTGATCGGCTCCGACTGGGAGAGCGATATCGCCGTCATCCGCATTGACGCCGGCCGTCCCCTGCCCGCCCTCAAGATCGGCAACTCCGACGCCGTCCAGGTCGGCGATTGGGCCATCGCCATCGGCTCGCCCTTCGGCCTCGCCGCCACCGTCACCGCCGGTATCATCAGCGCCACCGGCCGTGACCTCCCCAGCGCCGAACAGTTCCAGCGCTTCATCCAGACCGACGCCGCCATTAACCCCGGCAACTCCGGCGGCCCTCTCGTCAATATCCACGGCGAAATCATCGGCGTCAACACCGCCATCGCCACCCAGTCCGGCGGCTATCAAGGTATCGGTTTCGCCCTCCCGGCCAATCAGATGGTGAAGGTCTACAACAGCATCATCCAATACGGTCGCGCCAAGCGCGGCTCCATCGGCATCAGTTGGAACAAGTACGAGAAGTCGGAGGTCCTGAAGGCCGCCGGTGTCGCCAACGGCGTTCTCGTTACCACCGTCACGCCCAAAGGGCCCGCCGAAAAGGCGGGTGTCCGCGCCGAGGACGTCATCGTCGCCATCAACGGCAAGAGCATCAAGAACGGCGATGAACTGGTCGCCATCGTCGCCGAAACCCCGGTCGATACCAGCCTCAAGATTACCGTCGACCGCGGCGGCAAGAACATGGACTTCAACGTCCTGGTCCAGGACCGTGTCGAAGTCTTCAAGGACGACGAACGCTTCGCCCGCCACCGCGACGAAATCGAAGCGCCTACCAAGGTCGAAGGTTCGCCCGCCAAGTTCGGCATCTCCATCCGCGCCATGTCGGCCGAGGAGAAAGCGACGCTCAAGCTCGGCGATGAGCGCGGCATCTACGTCACCCGTGTCGAAGAGGGTTCCTTCGCCGCCGAAATCGGCGTCCAAGAGCGCGACGTGATCATCAGCATCAACCGCCAGCCGGTCACCTCGCTCGACGACCTCCGCAAAGCCCAAGCCAACATGAAGCCCGGCGACGCCGTAGCGTTCCGAGTAATGCGCCCCATCCCCGCCGCCGCGAACAACCGCAAAGCCAGCGACGCGGCTTACCAAACCTTCTTCGCCGCCGGCACGCTGCCCGAGAAGGAATAAAAACCAGTCCCCAGCCCGATCAAAGCCCGCCAGCCGCCATTCGCGACTGGCGGGCGCTTCCGTTTATCTCACGCTGCGCAAAGCGCCACGAACTCACCGCAGCCGATCGCGCCGCCATCCAAGCCAGGTTGGCGTCGCTAAACAAGAATCGCGGTGTCCGCATGGACGAAGTCCTCGCCGATCACAACCCAAAACGCCCCAGCGTCGAATTCAGCGTCCCGGCCCTCGCTAAGCCGTCCAATCCAAACGGCGCACAAGCATAGTTCTAGATCTACATGATGGCCGCTAGCAACCAGTGATCCCCAGTCAATGGTCTGCGCGGGGAGACCCGCCTCATTTCTGCGGATCCCTTGGTCGGGACCAAAGACGGTCAGTGCATTATTCTTCCGCTGATCGGACATGCTCGGATCCTTCCTCAGTCTTTCGGCGAAGCCCCACCATCGGTGATCTGGGGGATATCCGCAACAGGCCCAATCCTTGGACGCTGCGTGGCGGCTTTTCTCTCTGACGACAGCTTGCCCTGAAGTGCTTCCACGACCTTCTCGGCGTTGGGATTTTCCTTCCGCAGCAAGTGCTCCGGGAACTTTGCCTTATTTCGGCTGAACTTGGCGCAGCGTCTCTTTCAGCATGTCCTCAGAACCTGTATAGTAGCCCTCCGGAATGTAGGTGAGCCGTTCGCCGGGCCACCCGTCATCATCGTCGCAATCAGGCGGCGGTCCCTAACCGACCAAATCTTGATAGTCCCGTCCGCGGATCCGCTTAGGACCCTCTTCCCTTCGTTTGAAAAGCAGATCGATGTAACTGAATTGGCATGGCCTTCGAGCGTGGCAAGAAGTGCTCCGGAATGCGGGTCCCACAGCTTTGACCCCGCCTTGCAAAGACCCAGAGGCCAGCAGGTCGCCATTGGCCCTCAGCGCCACCGCACGGACCTCATCTTCGTGAGCCTCCAGCGTATGAAGAAGGCGGCCGGAGCGCGGGTCCCACACCTTCAAGGTGTTGTCGGCAGACCCGAAGGCCAGCGTCGCCGTTGGCTGTCAGCTCCACGGCATGGACATAGCTTGAGTGGCCCTCCAGCGTATGAAGCAGGCGGCCAGAGCGAGGGTCCCACAGCTTGACCGTGTTGTCCCAAGATCCGGAGGCCAGCAGATCGCCGTTGGCCGTCAGCGCTAGCGCACGGACAGTGTGGTCCTCCAGCGTACCCAGCAGGCGGCCAGAGCGAGGGTCCCACAGCTTGATCGTGCATAATTGCGAATCGGAAGCCAGCAGGTCGCCGTTGGCTGTCAGTGCGACTACGCCTACCATCGCGAATGGCGGGGATAGCATGATCGATAGGGGGGAGATCGATTCAAATAACGAGGCCATTAGAAATTAGACCATTGCCAGGCCGAATAGGAGATTGAAGAAGAATTCGTTGTCTTCCTTCTCTTCTCTCCTCGTCCAGAAGCCGTAGCTCCAGCCGTAGCCTTGGGGATAGGTCAGGCCGTCCATGACTTCGGAGACGATCTTTTTATCTTCGTCCTTCTTTTCTCCGCCGTAGACGACGAACATCATGGTGAACGTTCGGCTGCCGGGGCCGGAACCGACGACTATCGACTTGAGGTCTTCGAGATCCGAGCGGTCGCTGGCTTGGAGGCGCATCCAGATATCCACTTCGCCTTCGGGGGTGCGGTAGCCGCGGATCTCCTGTCCGCGCGGACTACCATGCCGAGGACGTAGGCAAGCGATTCGGTAGAGATGTTGTACTTCCTGGCCAGTTCGAGATCCATACGAATCTGAACTTCCTGGCGGCCGCGGCCGGAGTCGGTGGGCATGGTTTTCTCCTTAACGTCTGGTCATTTCGTCGAGCATTTCGACGGTGAAAAGGCGGTCGGCGGGCTGGAGGAATTCGCAGAGGAAGTCCTGGCCGTATTTGACTTCGTCGGCGCGCTTTTGCATGGCGAGGAACTCCGGGTCGATGTCCGGGCAGTCGGCTACGGTCGAGAAAATCT
>JBJXFL010000165.1:0-58314 GCA_046155405.1 Bryobacteraceae bacterium
GTGGTGGCCCTAACAGTGGACCAATGGCTGCGGCTGGCTCCTCCCCTCAGCGGCTGAGGAAGCCGGGCGCGGACGCTTCGCCGCGAAAAAACTGGGTCCTGCAAAGCAGGCCAAGCCGCCGCCTGACTGTTTTGAGCAAAAAACACCACTTTTATGTTTTAGACCCACCCAAACCAGCCCCGGCACACACGTTCCCAGTTGTCAACCCTGTTTTGGACGAGTTTTGCAAGTGGGTCCAAACAAATTAATATTTATATTTCCCAACGAATGAACCACTTACAAATCCGGCGCCCCGAATACCGTAGACACGCGTGCTACACTGCAAATTGAGGGGAGCTATCTGCACTGGCAGTTAGCTCCCCTCACAGTATTTGAGCGGCCATTCGTCTTGGCCAAAAGCCATCGCGGACCGGTCGCCACCGCTCTTTGAAAATTGAATATACACGTCCTAAGCACAAGTGTGTCCACGCCTCTGGGGCGAAACGGGACACACTGGGGGAGGGGGGCTATTTGATGGGAATAACCCAGGATTTGCTGATTACAAACGACTTCCAAGCCGGAACCTCCCAAGTAGCCACCCACGAAAACCGAAGGGAAACCCAAAATAACCCAAGGAATCAAATGGATAACCCGACGTAACCGCCGCCGTCGTCACAGCATGTTGGACGCGGTTAGCGGTTTTTGGTGAATCTCCATGCAACCCCGCCCAGTGGGCAGAACCTTACCTGGATTCAACAGGCACGTGGGGTCGAACAAGTTCTTGAAACTCCCGATCATATCGAGCGACTCCGGCGTAAACAACTGCCCCATCAACTCCATTTTTTCCATGCCCACGCCGTGCTCGCCCGTGATCGATCCGCCCACTGAAATGCAGTAAGAGAGAATATCCTCGCCCGCCAGCCGGGCCTTCTCCAGTTCGCCCGGTTTGCGCGCGTCGAACAGGATAATCGGGTGCATGTTGCCGTCGCCGGCGTGAAAAATATTACTGATCGTCAAACCGTACTTTTCGCTAACCTCGCCGATAAAGCGCAGCGTCCCGGCAATGCGCGTCCGCGGCACCACGCCATCCTGCACGTAGTAGAACGGGCTCAGTCGGCCCACGGCGCCAAAGGCGTTTTTGCGCCCCTTCCATAACAGGTCCCGCTCGGCCGCGTCGCGCGCAATCCGGAACTCCCGGGCGCCGCAGGCGATACAAGCCTCGCGCACCTGTTCCACCTGTTCTTCCACCGCCTCCGTCAGACCTTCCAATTCAATAAGCAACACCGCCGCCGCATCCATCGGATAGCCCGCGTGGGTGGCCTCCTCCACCATCCGCAGCATGACGCCATCAAGCATCTCCACCGCCACCGGCGTGATCGCCCGCGCCGTTATCTCGGCCACGGTATTACCCGCCTGCTCCGCGGAATCGAAAATCGCGAGCGTCGTTTTCACCAGTTCCGGCTGCCGCATCAGGCGCAGAACGATCTTCGTCACCAACACCATCGTGCCTTCCGAACCCGTCAACAGCCCCGCCAAGTCATAGCCGGGCGTGTCTTGCGCCTTGCCGCCCACTTGAATCACGGAACCGTCCGGCAGCACCGCTTCCAAACCCAGCACATGGTTCGTCGTCACGCCGTAGGCCAGCGTGTGCGGCCCGCCGGCGTTTTCCGCCACGTTCCCGCCGATGGTGCAAGCCCGCTGGCTCGACGGATCGGGCGCATAGAAATACTTCCGCCCCTGCACCGCCAGCGTGACGTCCAGATTCACCACGCCCGGCTCCACTACCACGCGCTCGTTTTCCAGATCGATCTCGATGATCTTGTTCATCCGCGCAAACGAGATCATAATCCCGCCCGAGCGCGGAATAACACCGCCGCTTAAACCTGTGCCCGCGCCCCGTCCGACAAAGGAAATCTTTCGCTCGCGCGCCAGGTTCACGATCTTCACGACATGATCGGTGCTCCGCGGGAAGACCACGGCCTCCGGGCGGTGCTTGTCGACGCCCCCGTCATATTCGTACAGCCGCAGATCGATATCGGCGTCGAGAACGTTATTGTCCCCGGCAATGGCGCGCAGCCAGCGCTTCACGTCCGCGTCGACCGTCACTTCGCGTAACCTTTCAACCGCGCCAGCACCTGCGGAGCCATCCAATCCTGATCGGAAATGAACTTCTCCAGCACCTTGCCGTTGCCGTCGATGACATAAGTCTCCGGTACCTTCAGCGTGCCGTATTCAGTGCTGATATCGGAACCCGGGTCGCGGGCCGTCTCGAAGGTTAGCTTGACCTTTTTCAGGAATCTATCGTACGCCGTCTTGTCCTTGTCGATGCTGATCGCCAGGACAGCCACGCCGTTACCCTTCAATTCCGCCGCCATCGCGTTCAACGAAGGCAGTTCGGAGATGCACGGCGGGCACCACGTGGCCCAGAAATTGAGCACCAAAACGCGACCCCCGAAGTTGTCTAGCGACACCTTTCGCCCGCTATCGGTTGTCACTTCGAAATCCGGCGCCGAGTCGCCGGCAACCACGTTATGGTCCCGCAACGTACTCGCCAGCACCGCCACCAGCGCCAGCGTCAGGACCAGAATTCCCGCGCGCAGCGCTTTATCGATTCCGAATGTCCGCATCGCTATCCCTTATACTTTAAGTGTATCGTCTCCCCGCCGTTTTGAATCCAAAAAGTAGCATGCTCATTTCCCGCCGCGCCGAGTTTTCCGCCTCCCACATCTGCCGGAACGCCGAACTTTCCGATGAGGAGAATGTGCGCCTTTACGGAGCCGGCGCGAACGCCAATGGCCACGGCCACAATTATGTTCTGGAAGTCACCCTGAAAGGTACTCCCGATCCCGCCACCGGCATGATTTACGACCTCAAGGACTTGAAGGACGTTATGATGCGCGAAGTGGTGGACCCGATGGACCACCGGCACCTCAACTACGAAATCCCACCCTTCGACAAGGTGATCCCGACCACCGAAAATCTCGCGATCGAGATCTGGCGGCGGCTGGAGCCGCACTTCAAGGACGCCCCCGCGCGCCTCCACTCGGTACGCCTCCACGAAACCGAAGACACGTTTGTCGACTATTACGGAAGCTGAGGACCGCGCACAGTGCCAACGGTTCGCCTCACCCGCAACTATCGATTCAGCGCTTCGCATCGCCTGCATGTGGCGCAGTTCTCCGACGACGAGAACCGGCGTATGTTCGGCAAGTGCAATAACCCTCACGGGCACGGTCATAACTACATTCTCGCCATCACGGTCGAGGGCGTGGTCGACCCGGTCAACGGCCTAGTCGTCGATCCGGCCCGGCTTGATTCGCTCGTCCACCGCGAAGTCGTCTCCGAATATGATCACAAATATCTGAACGAGGACGTGGCCGATTTCGCCGCCGCAACCGCCACCACCGAGAACATCGCCGCCAGTATTCGCGACCGTCTGCTCAACGCCTGGCCCGCCGGCTTTCCAGCCCTCGCGCATGTCCGGGTGCAAGAAACAAAAAGGAACGTAATCGAACTTCCGGTCATCGAAAAGGTCGTATGAAGCGAAAAGCCGTTGTCCAAACGATGCCCCTGCCCCAGGTGGGCAGAATAGCCAAAAACGTGCGTGAAATCCTCTCCGGGCTAGGCGAGGATCCCGATCGCGAGGGCCTGCAGCGCACGCCGGAACGGGTCGAAAAAGCGCTGAAATTTCTCACTGGCGGTTACGTCTCAAATATCGCCAAAATCGTCAACGGCGCGCTCTTCTCGGTGGACTACGACGAAATGGTGATCGTCAAGGACATCGAATTCTTCAGCATGTGCGAGCACCATATGCTGCCCTTCTACGGCAAGGCCCACGTGGCCTATATACCCAATGGCAAAGTGATCGGCCTCAGCAAGATCCCGCGCATTGTGGACGTTTTCGCCCGCCGCCTCCAAGTGCAGGAACGGATGACGCAGGAGATCGCGCAGACTCTAATGGACATCCTGAATCCGAGGGGTGTCGCCGTCACCGTCGACGCGCAGCACTTCTGCATGATGATGCGCGGCGTGGAAAAGCAGCATTCGGCGACCGTCACCAGCGCCATGCTCGGCGAGTTCCGCGAACGCAAGGAAACCCGCGACGAGTTTCTGGCGCTCATCCGCGGCCGCTAGTCCTTCAGCACCGCCCGCTCCCTCCGGCCCCGCCGGTGTTCCCGATGCCCGGAGCCGCTTAGCGCCGGTAGTCCCACGGCCCGGCCGAATGTGATCGCAATCGGCCACCGTCACCAGCGCCACGTTCGACAAGTTCCTCGTACTCATCCGGCGCCGCTAGTCGTTCAGCACGGCCCGCGGATCCCTTCCCGGAATTTGTCGCGCTCCTCCGGCGTCATCCGCTCCCAACGCTCCAGCATCCGGCCCCGCCAGTGCTCCCGATGCCCGGAGCCCGGTCCGCGAAATCCGCGCCATCCGCCGAAAAGGAGCCAGCTTAGCGCCAGCAGCCCCACGGCCTGCCAGAATGTGATGGCGGTCAGCCCGAAAATACCGGGCATCAGCCAGTTCCACAATTCATGCACCGCCTTTCCGAAACCGGCAATGGCGATGGTTAGGAGGAGGGCGACTTTAAGTACGATTGCGCCCCGGTGTGATCTCATTTTTCTTGTCCTCATTTTTGATTTAATTCGTCATGGATCGCCCGCAGCCGGTGTCGTAGATGCAAGACGGCATAACGTTTGCGAGACAGTAGCGTGTTCATGCTAAGACCGCTTTCCGCGGCCAGTTCCCTGAAGCTGCGGCCCTCGATTTCATGAGCGATGAAAACGTCGCGCTGCTCGTCGGGAAGTTCGCTCAATGCGTTGTCGATCTCTTCAAAAAGTACGGTCCGGGCGTACGCCGCCTCCGGCCCGCCTTCCGGTGATGGCAGGATATCGGCCAGCGTCAACTCCTCGCCGTCCATCTGTTGCGCCTCCAGCGGTTCGGGTCTGCGTTTCCGCAGAAAGTCCGTAATCCGATTGCGGGCCACCCGGAACAACCACGCCCCCGCGTGCTCGATTGGCTTCATCAGCCGGTAAGCCGCCACCAGTTCGTAGAAAACGTCCTGCAATATGTCTTCCGCGTCGCCCGGATCGGGTACCCGCCGCCGGATGAAAGCAAACAGCCGCGATTGTTGCAGCCGAATGGTCTCCGAGATGCGCCGGTCTTCGTCCGCCATACTGTCCACGATCACCGTTTGCTCCATCTATCTCTGTAGACGAGTTAGCGGCGAAATTATTTTAAGGAACCTTCCGTGCCACCACCGCGCGCATTCCCGGATAGAGCCGAAACCGCCCGTACCCGGCCTGTTCCCGTGCGCGAAACCCGATGGTTTCGAGTTCCGCCACCACCTCCGCGCTATCCAGTAATCGCAGCCGGTGCAACTCCTCGGTCCGCCGGTATCGGCCGGCCGCGTTTCGACGGAAACAGACGATCTTCCGCGACATCCACCGGCTATCGGCGTTGCCATCCACTTCCACGTGAATGGACCAATCGGCACTTTCCTTCCAATACAGCCCCGGTACCTCCGCCGGCACGCGGCCCGGCCCGGCCACGTCGAAGACAAAGACCCCGCCCGGCCGCAGCGCCGTGTGCACGCGGCGGAACAGACGCGTCAGCGCGGCTCGCGAGTGTTTGGGGTCGAACTGATAGTTGACGATTTCGCCGATCGCCGTTACCGCGTCGCACGCCGGCAATCTGACGGACAGCAGCGACACCGTTTCGAACCGCGCCCGCGGCGCACGGCGCCGCGCGAGGCGAATCATGGCCGGCGACAGGTCCACGCCCAGCACGTCGTAGCCCGCCTCCCCAAGCGCCTCCGCCCACCGCCCGCTCCCGCACCCCAGGTCCACCACCAGCCCGCTTCGCACGCCGGCTCGCCGCAAGATCGAAAGCACGCCGGGCGTGGTGCCGGTTGTGAAGTCGGAGAATCCGGCGTCGTTGATATAGGCGAGATCCTCGAGGTAGCCGTTCACCCCTTCAGGCTACCGCGCCCGTGCCCGAAGACGACGGCACGACCTACCCGCGGTTGAACATCCCGCAACGACCGGAAGTGCCTGCCCTCCGGCTTCCACGGCGCGCCTCCGGCCCCACAAATCCGCATCGCCGCCCCGAAGACGACGGCGCGACCGACCCGCGGTTGAACACCGCAACGGCCGGAAGTGCCTGCCCTCCGGCTTCCACCGCGCCGCCGGCCCCACAAAACAAATCCGCGCCGCCGCCCCGAAGACGACGGTGCGACCCACCAGCGATTGAACATCCCGCACGACCGGAACTGCCCGCCCTCCGGCTTCCACAGTGCCCCCACAAAACAAATCCGCACCGCCGCGCCGAAGACGACGGCGCGACCCACCAGCAGTTGAACATCCCGCAACGACCGGAAGTGCCCGCCCTCCGACTTCCACCGCGCCGCCGGCCCCACAAAACAAATCCGCGCCGCCGCCCCCCTGCGGCCGAACAATCCCGCAACGACCGGAAGTACCCGCCCTCCGGCTTCCACCGCGCCGCCCGCCCCACAAAATACGCATCCGCGCCGCCACGCCGAAGACGACCGCGCGACTTACCCGCAGTTGAACATCCCGCTACAACCGCGCCTCCCGCCTAGAAAAACCAAATCCGCGCGACCGCCCTAAAGCGGTCGCGCGGATTGGCGCACGTTCGAGCCGCCGCCGATTTACTGGCAGCCGGCAGGCACGGTGGCCGAAGGCGTCACGCGCCAAATTAGGCCATTTAGGAAGCAGCGTCCCTTCGCTCCTTCGCCGACGTTGAATTCGGCAAAGGACTTGTAGATCAGGCAGCCTTCCGACGTTGGGCCGCCCACGGCGCCGCCGGCGGCCTGCACAATACCGTCGCGCATATTCTCATACTTCGGGGCCGCCGGAATGAAGTTCATCCCGCCGACGAAGTGATTCCACAGCGAATCCAACGGCTTGCCGGCCGCCAGAAACTTCTCCCGCGCACGCCACATGATGGCCGCGAACAACTCGCCGTTCGAGTGAACCGAGCTTCCACTCAGGTCGTCGTATTTCAGCGGGTAGTTCGTGTACGGGAAGCGGCGAATCCCATTCGCGTTGTTGAAGGAGTATTCGCCCACGACGTCATCGGCGTTCATCAGGACCGCCACCGAGTCGCTGGCGCCTTCGCCGATCGCGCCCGACATGCAACCCGACATCGAGCCGATCATTCGCCACGTCAGGCCGTGACCGAACTCATGAAACACGATATCGCTGTCCACGTCGCCATCGCGCCGCACGGGAGTCAGCGTCCACAGATACATCTGCATCCGCGGACGGGAGCCATCGGGAGGAGTGGAGAAGTTGGCGTTATTCGTGCCGCCGCCATCCTGCGCCTCGGACAATACGGAATCGGCGCCCGCTCCGCCCTTTCCGAAGTTGTTCTCCTGGAAGTTCGCCGCCGCCTCGTTGAAGCCGTGTACGTACAGCTTGTCGTGGATCAGATTCACCGAGTAAAACAGGTTCTGAATCGCCACCTGCTGGTTCGGAGCCGTGGTCGGATCCGCCGCCAGATTGGCCGCCGCAATGAAGTCGCCGCTGACAATGGCCGCGCCCGCGGCATCCGGCGTGTTGTTGGCATCGCGGTCCAGGTACGCATCCGAGTTGTTGCCCGAAAGGCGGAACTGGGCCTGCGCGCCAGCCGTCCGGCCGTCGGCGGAGATCCAGCCGTTCGGCGAGGCGGTTGCGTTGGCCGGATTGGCAATCGTTGTTTCCGGCGTGCCTATGTTGCCGGAGCCAAAATTGATCACCGGATGCTCTGGGAACACGCGGTAGGAATCGTTCGCCGTCCGCGACTCTTCGTTCAAAATGCGTCCACCGTTGCCGACCACGGTGTGCCACAACTGGTTATCGCGGCCGGTCCAAGTCTCCACCAGCCAGCCGTCTTCAAGTGAGCCGTTGGCCAACGGAATTGCGATACGCGTCGCCGTGGGGTCTTGGAAGAAGAAGCGATCGCCGGTCGAGAACCGCGCCACGCCATTCACGTCCGACACCAAGCGGAAGCTGAACCGCTCGCCGGGAAACCGTTCCGCCGCGGCCGCGGCGATGGCGCCGTCCGCCGTCACGGTGGATCGCGCCGCCGTCCCGCGCACCTCCACCATCGAATCGATCAGGTGCACCAACTCTCCGTTTCCGTTCACCGCCGCCTTGACGTAGGCGCCATACACGGTGCGCCCGCCAACGGCTTGCTCCAAACGGAGATGCGTCAAACCGCTAGCCGCGGCGCGCGTCTCGCTCTTTGCGACCAACGACGCGATCGCCGCGGCCGATCGGCCCTGGGAACGGAGAAAGCTCTCCGCCGCTCCCCGCGCGGAAGCGAACCGCCCGGTCAGTGTCTGGCCTTGATTGCCGCTGAAAACTCTGGCCGTTTCAGCCGTTAAGTCGGCCATTTGCTCTTGAGCGATGGCCGTTGCGCAAAGCCCGAAAGCCAGCGCGAGTATTTTCAATTTCGTCATGTTTAGTTTGTCCTCCAAATCAATCAGCAATAGTAGCTGACGTTTAGCCTTTGTACAATAGCAGAAAGGTCTATGCCCAAGCATCTTCTGTACTACCTCGCATTCTCGTCAATGGCAATGCTTGCCGCCGAAGCCCGCCCGGAAGTCGTCCTCTGGCCGAATCTGAATGCCGACGCCCCCGCCGAATCCACTCGCCTCGCGCCGCCAAGGAATGAGCGCGTAGTCTCCGGCGTCCACCGCCCGTCCATTACGCCGTACCTCCCCGCCAACGCCACTGGCACCGCGGTTATCATCGCCCCCGGCGGCGGCCATCGCGAACTATGGACGGATCACGAAGGGCACAACGTCGCCAAGTATCTCAGCGACCATGGCGTGGCGGCGTTCGTTTTGAAGTACCGCCTGGCCCGCGAGAAGGACTCGAAATACACGATTGAAGGCGACGCGCTTTCCGACATTTTGAAAGCGCTCGAAGTCGTCCGCGCGCGCGCCGCGGAATGGAAAGTGGACCCGGCGCGGGTTGGCGTCATGGGCTTTTCCGCCGGCGGCGAACTGGCCGCATTGGCGGCGGTCAGCACCGCGAAACCGGCGTTTCAGGCGCTGATCTATCCCGCCATCCCGCGCAACATGACGCTCACCAAGGACACGCCGCCGGCGTTCCTGGTCTGCGGGGAGAACGACCGGCAGAGTATTTCGCAAGGCCTGCCCGAGCTGTATCTCGCGCTGAAGAAGGCCGGCGCGCCGGCCGAGATTCACGTTTATAGCGGCGTGGGCCATGGATTCGGCCTGCGCGACGACATGAAGGGGCCGGTGAAGGAGTGGTTGATTCGCTTCCACGAGTGGCTTGGCGCGCGCGGGTTGTTAGCTGTCAAGCCATAGGCATGCGAATCGCGATCGTCTCCGATATTCATGGGAACCGAACCGCGTTTGAGGCAGTCCTCGCGGATTTACTACACACGTCGCCCGACCTGGTCTTCCATGGCGGCGATCTTGCGGATAGCGGGGCAAGTCCGGCGGAGATAGTCGACCGCATCCGCGATCTCGGCTGGCAAGGCGTGGCGGGCAACACCGACGAGTTGCTCTTCCGGCCCGGCTCGCTTGAAGAGTTCGCCAATTCATCCCCGCATTTGCAAACTCTTTTCACCGCAATCCGGGAAATGGCCGCCGCGGCCCGCGAAGCTTTGGGAGAAGAGCGATTGGCCTGGCTGAGCGGCCTGCCGCCGATGCAGGTTCATGACGCGATGGCGCTGGTGCATGCCAGCCCCGAGGATCGATGGCGCGCGCCGGCGCCGGAGGCGAGCGACGCCGAGTTGGAGACCATTTATGCGCCGCTGGGCCGGCCGGTCGCCGTCTACGCGCATATTCACAGGTCGTATGTTCGGCGCGTTGCGGGAATGTTCGTCGCCAACACGGGCAGCGTTAGCCTCTCTTACGACGGCGATCGCCGCGCCGCCTATCTCCTGCTGGACGATACCGCGCCCAGCATCCGGCGCGTGGAGTATGATGTGGACCGCGAGGTGCGGTCTCTATCCAGTTGCGGCCTGCCCCACGCCGATTGGGTGGCGAACATGCTTCAGTCCGCCTCGTTCCAAATGCCTTGAGCGGCGGGCGCCGCCTTCGGCTCGCGTTCGATTCTAAGACCTTCCAGAACCTTCGAGCTTTCCGATACGCTCCGACATGGCTTCCATTTCGAGATCGATTGCACGTAATGTCGCCGTATGAGTCCGTTGCCGAGCTCTCCAGGAACTCGCGCAAAACGGAATCGGTCGCGGCTGGGGTTGGGCGAGAGTTCGTGAATGGGTGGGGGCCGCGACCGGCCTTTGCGCTTTTAACGGAGACGCCCATTTGTGGAACTCCATTAGTAAGTTCGTTTCAGTTCCTTGAGAGTACCGATATCTAACGACTTTCGGTTCATGCGGCCAAGCTGGTTCCTTCGGTTCTGGAAGGATCAAGCCTGTCTCGGATGAATTTCACGAGGATTGAGGGATTGGCGGTACTTGCGAGAAATTCCGGGAGGGTATTGCGGAGGGCGACCTGCACCGGCGGAGCCGTGCGGAACTTCGCCCTAACCGCTGGGGCGGCGCCGATACGGGCCGCCTGGTTCCGTGGAACCACCCCACGCCGAACTTCGGTGATCTTCGACATTGTCTTTCACCGCTTTCATACAGTTCACCATTGACCATCCACTTGGCGGTCGCGCGTGGACGTCGTGGTCCTTACCTTGCCATGTGGAAGGTGCGCAGATCGAACAACCCGAGTGTGTAGTGATCGCCGGAGGTAGACGCAACGCCTGGCATCGGCGGAATCGGGATTCCCGCGGAGATCCCATGCGTCGTCCCGTCCAGATGCACAACGATGGCTATGACAACCGCCGGAACCGGACTGCGAAGCAGTTGCGGACGGCCGTCGGACCCGATGATGGGAAGTCCGGTGGCCTGATCAAACTGCCGAAGGAAAGATGCGCCGATGGGCTGTGGTTTTGGCTCCGGAAATCCATTCGGGCAGCAATTCGGCTGGCTCGCTCCGGTGTTAACGGGCGCGGCCGCCTGCTGGATCTGCACCAACTCGTTACGCAGTGGTCCTTCACCGGGTTTGAGAGGGTTGAAATTCAGGTCAACGTCGAGACTTCCTTTGTCTCCGCGCACCTTGAAACGGTTCGGATCCCACCCCAAGCCTTCCGTGAATGCCGCATCCGTGGGCGCGAGCGGTACCGCGACCCCGGCCACAGGCGGCAAACCCGGCCCGATAGGCGCAAACACGGGATGATTTGGAGGCGGCGTGGGGGGAAAGTAATAGGCCAGCCAAGCCGTGATCACCAGGTTGGGAGCGAGCCCATCCAGGTCGATCTTCACCTTGACGTCGCTATCCTGACCGACTCTTAGTCGAGCGCGCCCCGACGGATTCGGCGAAATGAATCTCGGGTCCAACCCGGTGGGAAGCACACAAGGAGGAGGCGAACCGATTCCCGGCTGCCCACCCGTCGAGGACGGCGGCGGAAAGCAGGTCATTTGAATAGTTGCATCGACGAGCGATGGCCGGTGATTGTCCCAGGCGCCGGATGGCTGCTCGGACTGAGCGACGGCTGTGCTTACGATTCCAGACAGCACGGCCGCCAAAAGGACCGACTGCGACAGGGTTGTTGAACGTCTCATTGTAGTTAAGCCTCTCTTGGTACGTGCAAGTTTTCCTCTTGTATTGGCTTACGCGCGAAATCGCCGGCGACCCTCTAATGCCGCCATCGGCAATTTGCGGCGGCCGATCGGAATGGTGGGCTCCCGGAGAAAGCACCGCTATTCGCGCCAAGAGAGGTGATCGCATAAATCATTCACGACTGCGCGCGCATCATGAATCGCGACTGGATTCCCCCCGCTCAAGACGGGGCTGGAGCCCAGGACTTCATCGATGGACGCACCGGGGCTGCCGTCGATGTGCCGGTGGAGGACGTGCAAGTGGCTCTTGGCCGGCGCCGTGGGATTTCCGGCGGGTATCAAGGGTGGATTAGGCGCTTCGGGCGAGGCGACGCGTGGCGTCTGGAACTGGGGCCCGGCAAACTGGAAAACAGCAGGCGAGAATGGCGGCCGGCGGTGACTGACCGGCGTTTCAACGCCGGCGGCCCGCGGGTAGGGAGGTCGCGCCTCGCGGAGACCGGGAAGTCGCTAGATCGATTAGCGCGAGGTGGACGGAGCGTTGGCTCCTGGCTTGACGCCGTTCGGCGGATTGTCCGGCTCGTAATCCTGGCACGTGGATTGAGGACAGCGCGTCGTATACGAGACCCCCAGGGATTCCAGCCAAGCTTTGTCGTTAGCGCTGTTCGCGGTCCACACGTTCACGACATAACCGGCGGCCTGCCATTCCTTCATGCGGTTGACTGAAACCAGACCTCTGTGGGGTGCGATGATCCCGGCACCCAGGAATCTCGTTACCGGCGGGGATACCAATAGACGATCGATGAGAGGGTTGCCTGTCGCATTCGACGTCATTGCATGTGCCGTAACTATCCGCGGATCCTCCCGCCGGAGCCGGTACAAGACGCCGGGATAAAAGGACGATACAAACGCCCTTCCGTAAAGATCATACTTCGCAAACAACCACCGAACCTCGCGGGCTATGCGGTCGGAATCCGACACTCCTCCTTTGATCGCGATTTCGATTTTCATTCCCAGTTGCAGGCACAGTTGGATGAGTTCCTCCAGCGTAGGAATTCGCTCACCGGCAAATGCCGGGATTCCGTTGCTGGCATCCAGCCGCTTCAACTCCGCCACTGACAACGCATCGACGCGGCCGCGGCCGTTCGTGGTGCGTTCAACCGTCTCATCATGGATGACAATGGGAACAAGGTCCCTCGACAGCCTTACGTCGACCGAGACTGCGGACGCGCCGGCGGAATGAGAGCGGCGGATGGCTGCCAGTGTGTTCTCCGGGGCACCGTCGCTACCGCCTCGATGGGCGATGATCAGGCGGCGAAACGGCTCGGCGGAAGGTGACGGCGGCAATCTCGTCCACCGGTAGACCCCGTACAAGGCAATTAGGATAGCGCCGGACGCGATCAGACGTCGCTTCACAATCAGCTACGCGCCAAATGGCTGGGATTCCTCTAATGAGGAAGTTCATGACGCCAAAGAGCCTGCCCGGAGCCTTATATGGAGAAACCTAGCGATCTCAGGACGGCTTGAAAGCGCGGGTCCCCGCGCAACGGTTCGTAGATCGGTTCGACGTTGGCGAGCAGACTCCACACGCTTCGGTCGCCACTGGCCCGCTGGAGCCACTCCAGTGCCCGCTCCACGTCTCCGAGAGCCATGTGAACGGTGGCTATAAGGAACATGGGCACGTATTCGCTAGCGCTTTGCCGGAGAAGAACGCCTAGGTGCTCCTCTGCATCCGCGCGTCTGCCCGACAGCGCGAGGGCCGCCGCCAGTTCGGCGCGATACCGGATTCCGCCTTTCGATAGCGAAAACGCGGTCTCGTACTGGGCGATGGCCTCAGACCACTGCTTCCCCGCCGTGAGGACCCTCCCCAGGTACCCATGAGCCAGTATGAAATTGGGGTCGAGCTCGATCGTCTTCTTAAGCTGCGCGATAGCTTCCCGATGGCGGCCTGCGTGCTGCAATACCCATCCCGCGACGGCGTTCACCGGCAGCGATACCGGGTCCAGGGCAAGTGCCTGCTGGATCAGTTCGAAACCTTCCCGCCGACGGCGATTGCGGATTAGAAACTCGGCGTATTTTTGGCGCCCTGGCCCGTAGTTAGGGCTCAAGACGATCGCCCGCCGCAAATGATGTTCGGCTGTCGGATGGTCCCAGTGATATTCGTGCAAGACAACGCCCAATACCGCGTGAGCTTCTCCCGAATGCCGATCGATCTCGAGCGCCGTCCGCGCCGCGGCTTCCGACTTCGGATAGGACTGCGACGGGGCCGTACCTGTCAAGGGGGCCAGCAGGTTATAACAATCGGCCAAACCCACGTGCGCGGGCGCGTATTTCGGCGCATCGCGAATGGCTGCCTCAAAATGCCCGATTGCCTTCTCGAGATCGACCCTAGTTCTCCGATTCCAGTGATAACGACCACGCAGAAAACTGTCGTACGCTTCCGGCGGGATGTCGGAAGCGCGTGAGCCCGCGAAGCCCTTTTCGACCGCGAGCCGCTGCGAGATCCGCAGCGCTACTTCGCGGGCGACCTCGCGTTGGAGTTCCAGAACGTTGGCGATCGAGCCCTCAAAACTCTGGCTCCAGAGTTGGCGGTCCTGCACGGCGTTCACCAGGCGCACCGAGATGCGGACGCGATCCGCGGAACGCAGGACCGCCCCCTCCACAACGCCGTCCACAGACAGCATTCGCGCCACTTCTTGCAGGGATACCTGGGCGCTCTTGTACCGCATTACCGAGGTGCGCGAGCTCACCCGCAAGTTGTCGATACGGCCAAGCTCCTCGATGAGCGCCTCCGTCATCCCGTCCGAGAAGTAGTCCTGATCGGGAGAGCCCGCTAGGCTGGCGAGGGGCAGCACTGCCAGCGACCGGACACCCGACTCCTCCCCAAACCGGCCGGAGAGGAGCCGCCATGAAAGCCCGCCCGCCGCTACCGAGGCGGGAACGACGCCCGCCACGAGCCAGCGCCGGCTGATCGCCCTGCCCGCAGCTCTTCCAGCCTTACCAGGTCGCGACTCCAGATCAAGTCGCAATTCCGTGGCGCATTCGTATCGCTTCTCGCGATCCTTCTCCAGACACCGGCGAATGATTGGCCACACCCACGGAGGTCCGAGCCGTTCGCCGGCCGAGATGCCATTCGGCTCCGCCTGTAACACGTTGGCGATCGTCTGCCCCACGGTTGGCGCGCGAAAAGGAGGGCGCCCGGTCGCCATCTCGAAAAGCACGGCGCCGAAGCTGAATAAGTCCGCTCTGGCATCCACGTCTCGTCCAGTCAATTGCTCTGGACTCATATAGCCATAGGTGCCCATCACCGTTCCTGTGAGCGTGACGGTGTGGTGTGGAGCCGCTGAAATGGAGCCGTGGCCGGACAGCTTCGCCAGGCCGAAATCGAGCAGCTTCACCTGGCCTTTCGGTGTGATCATCAGATTCGAGGGCTTAATATCGCGATGCAGAACTCCCTTGCCGTGTGCTTCATCAAGCGCGGCGGCGATTTGCAGCGCCACGTCCCGGATGGCTTCGGGCTCCATGGCTCCGCGGACGATCTGCGCTTCCAGCGTCTCGCCCTCGACATATTCCATCACAATGAACTGTGTGCCGTCCGCCCGATCGAGTTCGTAAATCGTAGCGATGTTCGGGTGGTTCAGCGCGGAGGCGGCACGCGCCTCTATTTCGAAGCGCCTCAAAAAGTCTGCGTTGCGGCTGAGCGCCGGCGGCAGCACCTTAAGCGCCACTGGGCGGCTCAGCGCCAGATCGACGGCCAGGTAGACTTCTCCCATGCCGCCGCTTCCCAACAGCCGGTCCAACCGATAATGGCTCAGGGAACGTCCTGCGAGGCGGCCGCGTTCCTCTTCACGAAGCAGCTCCAATGCTAGTGCGGCGGCTTCGTCTCCTTCGAAAGTACCGGGGCGCTCGTGCGCTTCTAACAGATCGCTCACCTGGCGGCGGAGATCGTAATCCGTGCCGCACGCCGATTCGACAAACCGGGTTTGATCGCCTCCGCTGTATTGGAGAGCGTCGTGGAAGATTCGCTCTACTTCATGCCAGCGATCTGGCGTCACTGCATGGTCCTCACAACTAGGCGAGTTCTTTCTTCAGAAACGCTTTGGCGATGGTCCAGTCTCGCATCACCGTTCCGGGAGAAACCCCCAGGGCTTTGGCTGCCTCCTCGATACTGAGGCCACCGAAGAAGCGCAACTCGACGAGGCGGCCCTTTCGCGGATCGATCCTCGCCAGTTCCGTAAGCGCGGCCTCAAGGGCCAGCACGCTCGCGGCTTGGCCCTCATCCCGCTGCCCATGAGCTTCCGCCTCCTCGAGGGACACCTGCATGGCGGCGCCACCACGTTTATGCGCCTGCCGACGCCGAGCGTAATCCACTAGCACACGGCGCATAGTCTCGGCGGCGACGGCAAAAAACTGGGACCTATTCTGCCACTCGATGCGGGACTGGTCGATGAGCCGCACGTACGCTTCGTGAACGAGGGCGGTTGGTTGAAGTGTATGATTGGGACGCTCGTGTACAAGGCGCTGCCGGGCTAGGCGCCTTAATTCGGCGTAAAGCAGGGGAACCAGTTCTTCTCTCGCCGAAGAGTCGCCCCGGCTTGCGGCCGTCAGTATTTCCGTGACGGTCCTGTCCGTTCTGTCGGGCATGAGAGCCTCCGAGTCGCTCTCATTGTAGCTGAATGCGGCTCCGGGCGGATGGTGGTCCACACACGAGAAATTAAGGCGGGCGGATCCTGCCGGACCCCCCGCCTGTGGAGCGCTCATACTACCAGGCTGCCGCCTGTGCCATTATCTGGCGATCAGGCCGGTGGAACTCGCCGGGACAGGCGCCGCTCCGCGCGGAGAAATCGCGCCGGAGCGGTTTACAAAGAATCCGCGGACCTGGCGGTCGCCATTATTCAACGTGAACAGAAAATCGTTGTTCTGCGTCAGAATCGCATCGCGCACGCCGTTCCCGGCAGGGATCGGAGTATCGATCGCGGAGTTGAAGTAGAACTGAACCGTTCCGTCGAAATTGATGCGATACAGCGAAATCGTGCCGCTGCCCGTATTAGTTGAATATCCGATCGTTTGATCGCTCGACAAGACAGTCCAGCAAGTGGCGTTGCCTTGATTGACAAGGCCGACGAGGGAAGATACCTGGCCGGTCACACGATCGACGCGATAGGAAGCTGTGACTCCGGGTCCACCCCCGTTGGCTTCCGTTATGAAGACGAAGTCCCGGTCGCCGAAGGCGAAGCCGAATGGCGTCGGTACGGCGGACGGGCGTTTGAGCGGAGTGGCGGCGGGTGTGCCGTCTTGCTGCATGACGTACGTTGTGATCGTGTTCGTCGCTTTTTCGGTGATCAGCAGTACTGTGCCGGATTTGTTAAAGCCGATCTGTGCCGGCGCCGTGGGGGTGGCTGCGAAGATCCGCGTCGAATTGGGAATCGGTACGAGAATGCCGCCGCCCGTAAAGCGAAAACCGCTGATGTTGTCGTTCCGAAGGTTGGGATCGGCACTCACGCCGTCCCCCTCGTTCAACACATACACCAGAGTTCCGAACACGGTGACGCTGAGGGGACGAAAGCCGCCCGACGAAACGCGGTTAACGAACTCTAGCCCCGCCGGTTGCAGGCGAAAGCTGGTCAAGGTGCCGTCGCCGGGATTGACCACGAACATCCAGCGGTCGCTGGCATCGAGCGCCAAAGCGCCCTGGTTGCCCAAGGGCGCGCCGGTCCCCGTTCCCTGAGTGGGGAATCGGCCGATCTCAAAGGGATTGCCCCGGTCGTCCACATTAAACGCGATGACCTGATTGCCGGAAGCCTCATTGCTGGCAGTGTAGACGATGGCCTGCGCGGGGGCGGCCAGGATAAGCGTCGTGACTGCGAATGCCGCGGCGGATGTGACCCTGGTTTTCGCAAAGAGCTTGTTCATTTTAGTTACCTTCTTTCTCCACATGGGCGTTTGAAATGACGTTGTTGTGTTTACCGCGCGATCCAGAGAAACGTCTCGCGAGGCCTAGCAGCGCCAAACCGGCGCCGATCAGGGCGTAACTGGCGGGTTCCGGCACCGCGCCGGTCGCGATGTCGTCTATCTGGAAACCGAAGAACGGGTCGTCGGGGTCGCCGAAGCTGAGCAACTGTGCGCCGTTGAATGCGTCCGTGTTCGTAACGCCGAGAAAGAACACCTCCCGGCCATCTGACAGGACCCGCTCCGGAGTGCCCGCGTTGAACATGCTCCCGCCCGGCGCCACCAGTTGGAAGTCGTTGGCCAGTACATCGCCCGGACTCGCGATGATGAACAAGCCGAACGCGGCGAGCGGACCGAACGAGAACGTCAACTCGTGGCCCGAGAGGAATTCCTGGTCGTCCGTGGCGCCCAGGTAGTTCGTGCCCGAGGTTGTGGCGAACACGTTGGAGACTTCGAGGCCCAGGCCCCCAAGGTTTGAGTTGTAGGTGATTCCCTGAAACGGCGTGCCCTGTGGGACTGCCGTTCCCGCCGGCACGCCTTCAAAGGTCTGGACTGAGAGCGGTACCGGCGCCGCCGCCCCAAAGCTGAGGCTGTCCGTGAAGAAGACCGTAGCCGCTTCGGCGGTGCCGCTCGCGAGCCACAGACCCATGAGACCGGCCATGACGGCCCGGGTATGGGACCTTCTGAATTTAGATTCGATGTACTTCATTCTTTTTCCTTTCTGCGCTTGCACTGGTTTGTTTTCCTTTGCCGACCTGCACGCGGACCGATGATGGGTCGCTTTGACAGTCTTTAGAAACCCGGATCCGATCGCGCTGGCTGGAACTGTTCCATCACCCTACGCGCAGTCGCTGGAAAAACCTCGAACCATTTCGTGGTTTTTTTGCTCCGCCGCATGTACTGCCCGGAACGAAGATTCTTTCGAATTGAGTGAAAGTTTTATGGGTCGGTCCCCGTATAGACGGACGAGCGATCGGGAGGGCGCGTCATGAGGATCGCGACGGGCGCGGACGTTTGCGGCGATTCGGATGCCATCACGGCGGGCGCAACGCGCAGGTTGAGTGTGCCGGCCGCGACGGCGGCATGCTGTATCGATATCCCCCCACTCGTTTTCCGGCCGGAATCGGAAAGGGCGCTGCCAACTGAAAGGATCTACCATCCGGACCAACTGGCTCCCAGTTACGTAGAATTCTTCAAGAATCTGTGAGCCTGGCGCCGGAGAAGGAAGCGCCTAAGTCACGGACGAATGTGCTTCTCACTGCGGCGGCCGATCTCGACGACGCCGATTTGGAAGAGGTCATGCTATACGCCCGGTTCGGAAAAGCGCGGCATCGAGCGCGAAGAAGGCGATAGGCCCACCTACTACCGTGATCGAGGCTGCCCGTGTATACGGTCGGATTTTACCACATTTCGTGTCGAGATTTGTCGCTTTCTACGTCGGAAATTGTAAGTAATTACGTCAACCTACATCGGTGGTCGCCGTTGGAAAACACCGTGCCTTCGTCTGCGTGCTACTCGCCTAGTCGCCAATCGGCTACCGGCCCACAGCCGCGGCGAGTTCCCGGCCGTTCATGAAATTCGCGATGCGCGTGAACTTTCCGGCCTTTACCTGGACTATCGCCGCGCGGTGCACCGGCCGACCCTTTGGCGTGCCGCGCACGACCATCTCCACGAGCACGAACTCTTCGATCCCAAGGATCCGCGTGATTTCGGTTTTGGCGTCCGGGAGAGCGGCGGTCCACTTCCGGAACCACGCCTTCGCGTCGCCTTTGCCCGTGACAGGCCGCGGGTCGATCATCTCATCCAGTACGATGTCATCGGCCAGGTTCGAGAGAAACGCCATTTCGTTTTTCGAGTCCAGCGCTGCGACGCTCGCGCGCACCAGAGCGACATTCCAGTCCTCCATCGGCGACCCCTTCGCCATACGCACGGCCACCGCGTCCGGCAAGGGCGGCGGCGGGCGGAACGGGGCCGCGCCGCGCGCGGCCAGTTGGGCCATGGGCGTCAGACTGTCCAGATAGCGCCGCTCGTCTTGGATCAGGCCGGACTGTTGAAACCGGTAGAAGAGCAGCCCCTCGTGCCCCATCCGTTGGCCGCCCGCGGTCTGCCCATTGACCGCATAGTGGACAACGGCCAAGAGTCCTTTTCGCCAAATGGCGTGAAACGCGAGCCGGACGCCTGGAAATTCCCGGAGAAGTTCTCTTTCGTAGTCCTCGATCGCGGAGCGTCCCGTGAATACGCGCGTGCCATGGATTTCGATGACGGCATCGGGCGCGTAGAGACGCGCGTATTCCTCCGGATCGCCGGCATTGACGGCGTTCATCATTTCTCTCAGCGCGGTGACTGGCGGGTCGTCCATTCGCTTCGCCGCGGAGCGGGGTTGGGCCGGCACGGCGATGGCGGCGAGGCCGAGAATGACGCCGACGATACGCAATTCGGCATCAGATTATCACGCCAATGGACTGGGCGCCATTGAACCAGGGGCGAAAGGGCCGCTACAATAGCGGATGCATGAGCGAATATTACCGCGCGTTTGAAGCCGGGCCGGATCCCTTCGGCGCCATCTGGAAAGTGGAATTCCGCTGGTCGCAGAACGCGATCTCCATCCGCCACGCCGATACCGTGGACGTGAAGTTTGAAATTACTTCCGGCGCCCTCCACGAAGAAAAGATCATCGCTCTGCCCCACAAGGATCTGTTGCGGGCCAGCCATGAAACCAACCAACCGGTGACCGATCCCTGGGTCCACCGCATCGCCGCCATTCATCTAAAGAGAATGGTTGAATCCGGCGAGGACATTGAAAAAACTCTTATTACGCTCGACTTTGACACCATCCTCGGTTATGCGGAGACGCTTCGGCCCGCCGTCGCCGCCGGACACTAGGATTTATCGCGACTTGCAATCGGTCCGGGCATTTGTACAATGACTGAGAACCGGACTACTTTTCGTGACCCAATACCGCGGCAAAACGCCGCGGAGGAAGGAAGCACAGGATTCATTTATGGTTAACTGCCCCTTATGTGACGCCGCTCTGGAATTCGACGAGGAAGAACTGGACGAGGGCGACGAGCTTACCTGCGAGGAATGCGGCGAAATGGTGCGCGTCTCCAGCAAAACTCCTCTGGAACTCGAAGCCGTCGACGACGGCGACGAGGACGATGAGGACGACGAAGAAGAAGAGGAAGATGACGATTACGAGGACACCGAAGACGCCGAGGACGACTTTGAAGAGGAAGAAGAAGCCGACGAAGATTGGCGCTAGCACGGCGCGCCGTACCGCCCTGGTCCTGCTTCTTACGGCGGGCCTGGCCGCGGCGGACAAGAAGAAGGGAAAAAAACTTGCGGCCGTCATCGCCGGAACCGTGTTCCGGGATCCCGGCTTTGCGGTAGCGGGCGCGGCGATCGAACTGATCGAAGTCCGCACAGACGGGAAGAAAGCGAGATCGCGCAAATCGATTACCGACGGCCGCGGCGAGTTCGCTTTCCAGGTTCCTCCAGCGGAACAAAGATACAAGGTGAAGGCTTCCGCCAAAGGCCTGCTACCCGAAGAGAAGGAAGCCACCGCCGCGCCCGGCGTGCGAATGGACGTTTTCTTCACGTTGAAACCGGCAACGCCGTGATCGCATCGAATATCCAGGAGTTCTCCATGCAGCGCACCACCATCGCCCGCACGCTCGTTGTCATCCTGTTCTGCGGGGCCGCGCTGGTAGCGCAGCAGAACCCGAAAGGGCCGGGCTACGGCAACTGGCTGCCAGGATCGCAGAAGGACAAAAAGGGCGACGATCCGAACGTTCGCGCCGTCACCGGCACCGTCCGTATGGCCGACGATTCGCTCGTCGACGGGGCCGTGGTCCAGCTCAAGAATACGAAGTCCATGCAGGTGCGCAGCTTCATCACCAAGGCCGACGGCGTATATCAGTTTCAAGGTTTGTCGACCAACGTCGACTACGAGTTGAAGGCGGAAGCGAAGGGCATGGTAAGCCCGGAGCGGACGCTCTCCACATTCGACGACCGCAAGCGCGCTATCGTGCATCTGAAGCTCGAGAACAAGAAGCAGTGAACCGGCGGCTCTTCCTTGGCGGATTCCTTCCGGCGCCTCTTTGGAGCGCGGCGGCTATCCGCCTGAGCCGTACCGACGGCCTTCCCGAATACGTCGACGCCAAACAATACCGGGCCACCGCGCTGCTGTTCCTGTCCACCGTCTGTCCCATCTCGAACGCCTACCAGGACCGAATTCACGCGCTCTTGAAGCGGTTTGACGGCCAGCCCGCGCGCGTGCTGCTAATCAACTCGAACGACAACGAGTCGGCCGCCGAAACGCAGCAATACGCGGCCGACGTCAAGTTCGCCGTTCCGTTCTTCAAGGATTGGCGCAACACGGTCGCCGACCGCTTCGGCGCGACGCTGACGCCGGAGGCCATTGTTATAGACGCGACCGGCGCCATCCGCTACCAGGGCGCGATCGACGACGCCCGCAATCCGGCGCGCGTCAGGATTGAAGCCGTCAAACTTGCAGTGGAGGATCTGCTGGCCAGCCGCGCCGTCTCCGTCAAATCCATTCGCGCCTTCGGCTGCGCAATCAAAAAGGTGTCCTGACTATGAAACTCGTTCTTTTCCTCGCCGCTGTGTCGCTGACCGCGGAGCCGCTGGCCAAGATCAATGAAATCGGCTATCCCAAGATGATCGCCGCGCAGAAGGGCAAGGTTCTGCTGGTGGATTTCTGGGCCACCTGGTGCGTTCCGTGCCGGAAAGAAATGCCCGAACTCGCCAAGCTGGAGGAGAGGTTGAAGGCCAGGGGCCTGGTCCTTATCCCAATCAGCGCCGACGAGCCGGAGAACGAAGCCGCGGCGCGCGAATTCCTTGCCAAGGCCGGCGTGAAGACGCAGGGTTACTTGAAAGCGCCAAAAGACGACGACACTTTCATCCGCGCCATCGACCCCAAATGGGGAGGCGAACTGCCGGCCCTGGTGCTCTACGACAAGGCCGGCCGCAAGGTGAAAATCTGGAAGGGCGAAACCGCTATCGCCGAGATTGAAGCGGCGGTCGTGAAGCTACTCTAAAGCTTCTTCGCAGGCCAAATTTTCGCGAAGCCGCCGCTTGCAGACCGCGGCGATCCAGCTTTCGCCTCCCGATTGACCTGGGCCAGCGTGCGCGGATCGAGATAGCCGGCCAGTTGGCGATCACCGACGCGCCCCAGTTTGGTCGACTCCCGGCCGGCATACAAACGGCGCCGCTGGGTCAATGGGCTTGGCGGACAGTGGGATGCCGACGGCGCGTGGATCTACTTCGGCGAGCAGTTTGAAGGACTGGTCGAAGGGTTGGGGCGCACCTACGCGATCACGGCTTTGACGACCTCGCCATGGACGTCGGTGAGGCGGAAGTCGCGGCCGGCGTGGCGATAGGTCAGCTTGGTGTGATCGAAGCCGAGTTGGTGAAGAATAGTGGCGTGGAGGTCGTGGACGTGGACTTTGTTCTCGACGGCTTTGAAGCCGAAATCGTCGGTGGCGCCATAGGCGATGCCGCCTTTGATGCCGCCTCCGGCGAGGAGGACGCTGAATGCGGGCGGGTTGTGATCGCGGCCGCAGCCGAGCTTTTCGAGGCCGGAATTCTGGATCATCGGCGTGCGGCCGAACTCGCCGGCGATCACGATGAGAGTTTCGTCGAAGAGGCCGCGGGCCTTGAGATCGTCGACCAAAGCGGCGATAGGACCGTCGGCTTGGCGGGCAAGTTTGGCGTGGATGCGAATGTCGTCGTGGTGGTCCCAGGGCTGGAAGTTGCCGAAGTAGATTTGCACCATGCGGACGCCGCTTTCGACGAGGCGCAGGGACATGAGGCAGCCGCGGCCGAAATCGGATGTATCGTAGCGGGCGCGGACGTGTTGTGGCTCCTTGCGGATGTCGAAGAGGCCGGCGGCTTCGGTCTGGAGACGGAAGGCGGACTCCATGGATTGGACGGCGCCTTCGAGTTGCGGCTGGTCGCCCACGCGCTGCATATAGCGGCGATTTAACTGGTCGAGAAGGCTTAACTGCTGCCTCTGTTCGTCGACGCTGAGATGCGAATTGCGCAGGTGGCTGATGAGCTTTTCGGGCTCAACGGCTTCATTGTGAATGTGCACGCCCTGATAGCCGGACGGCATATACCCGGCGCTCCAGAGCGATGAGCCGAGCACCGGAAAGCCGGGGCAGAGGACGATGAAGCCGGGGAGATTTTTGTTCTCCGTTCCGAGGCCGTAGGTGATCCACGCACCCATCGACGGACGGCCCGGGAGCTGGTGGCCGCAGTTCATCAGTTGCAGCGACGGGCCGTGGTTGCCGTTGTCGGTGTGCATGGAGCGGATGACGCAGAAATCGTCGATTCGCTGAGCGATTTGCGGGAAAATCTCGCTGACTTCGAGGCCCGATTGGCCGTAGCGCTTGAACTCCCACGGGCTGCGCATCAGCGTACCGCTGGCGCGGTCCGTGCGGATCTTGGGGCCGGGCATGGGCTGGCCGTCGTACTTGGCGAGGGCCGGCTTGTGGTCGAAGGTATCGACCTGCGACATGCCGCCGTTCAGGAACAGGAAGATGACGTGTTTGGCTTTGGGCGTGAAGTGGGGTTGCCCGGTTGTCTCCGCCTGGAGCACGCCCTGGAGGGCACTGAGGCCGAAGCCGCCGCCGAGAGTCTCGAGAAATTTTCGCCGTGGGAACATGTTAATTCACGCTTGAGAATTCGCTGGAGCCGAGGAGGGCTTGCAAGTATTTGGGCCACGCGTTGGCGCCGGCGGTTGATAGATATTCTATCCCGAGTTTCATTTCGGCGGAATCGGGCGGGCGGGCGAAGAGGAGTTTGTAGGCGCGTTGAATGCGGGCGGTTTGGTCGGCACCGGTTTCCTTTATCAACCGTTCATCGAGCGCTTTGGCTTGTTTGGTGACGAAGGCACTGTTGAGCCAGAAGAGGCCCTGAAGCGGCCCGGCGGTGATGGCGCGTTCGTCGGTGGAGCCGTTGGCGTCGGGGAAATCGAAGAGCGCCATGCCGGGATCGAGGCGGGTGCGGCTGACGGTGAGATAGAGCGAGCGGCGTTTGTTGTCGTCGGAAATATTTGAGGATGCGCCACCGATTTTGGGGTCCAGTTGGCCGGTGACGTGGAGGACCGAGTCGCGCATGGCTTCCATGTCGAGGCGGTGCTGGAGGGGGAAATGCGCCAGGAGTTTGTTGTCGGGATCGGCTTCGACGTTGGGCCCCGAGGCGCGGGCATAGGTTTCGGTGAGCAGAATTTCGCGGTGAAGTTTTTTCAGGCTCCAGCCGTTGGCGACGAAGCGGGCGGCGAGTCGATCGAGGAGTTCGGGATGGGTGGGGCGGTCGCCCATGCGGCCGAAATTGGAGGGGGTACGGACGATGCCTTTGCCGAAGTGATGCTGCCAGACGCGGTTGACGATGACGCGGGCGGCGAGGGGGTGATTCACGATGGCGTCCGCGAGTTGGGCCCGTCCGCTGCCTGAGTCGAACAGCGCAGGTTCATCGGGGCAAAGGGCCTGCAGGAAGCGGCGCGGGGCCACTTCGCCGGGCGTTTTGGGGTCGCCGCGAAGGGCGACTTTAATGTCGGCCGGCTTGGCGGCGTCCTTCACGCTATGGAGGAAAGGATACATGGGCGGGAGGGTGGCTTCGGCGGTTTTGATCTCGGCGCGGAGCTTTTCGACGTAATCTTTCGCTATGCCGCCGAGGAAGCGGTCGAGCTGTTTGGCGTCGTAAAAATATACGCCCGCGGGGGCTTTGAAGCCGTCGGTGACGTAGGGTCGGTAGGCAAGTTCACGCCACTGGTAGAACTTCAAAACCGGCAGCGAAACGATGTTCGTGTACTGGCGGGTGTTCTCGTTCTTCTGCCCTTTGCGGCCACCGAAGGCGACGTAGTTTTTGTCTTCGACTTCCTTGGCTTCATCCAATAGATCAAGAACGAATTGGCGGTATTTTTCGGCCTCGGCCATTACTTGCGCTTCAGTGGGATTGGTTTTGAGCAAGTCGTACCAAGGCTTCAAATAGGGGTGTTCCTTGTTGGGGTCGGCGAGGTAAGTCTTCCAGCGTTTCAGCGTTTCCTCGTCGAGGCCTTCGGCTTTATTGTTCCAAGTGGCGAGGAGGTATTTGGCGGTGTCGCGGGCGAGGAGATCAATGAGATGTTTGGTTTGTTCGGCGAGGTAATCGGCGAGGATTTCCTTGAGGTCGTCGACCTTTTTCTTCTGGGCCTTGTAACGCTCGACTTCCTTTTCCTCGACCAGCGCGTGTTGGTTCGTTTGGGTGCTGCGGAAAACGCCCAACAAGGAATAGTAGTCTTTGGTCGGAATGGGATCGTATTTGTGATCGTGGCACTGGGCGCAGCCGACGGTGAGGCCGAGGAAGACTTTGGTGGTGACGTCAACCTGATCGTTGGCGCCGGCGCCGAGGGCTTGAAAACCGAGGCCGGCGATGTGATTGGGCGTTTCGGTGATTTGGGCTTTGACGAAGGTACTGTACGGGAGGTCATTGTTGAGCGATTCAATGACCCAGTCGCGGTAGCGCCAAGCGTTGGGGAGCGGGGTGTCGACGCTGGCGGCGAGCTCGCCGTCGGAGTAGCGGGCGAGGTCGAGCCAATGGCGGGCCCAGCGCTCACCGTACTGGGGGGCGGCGAGCAGGCGGTCGACGGCTTTGGCTTTGTCGGGACTGGCGGCAAAGGCGTCGGACTGTTCGGGCGTGGGGGGCAGGCCAGTGAGGCTAATGGTGACACGGCGGAGCCAGGTGCGGGGATCGGCCGGTTTGGCGGGGGTGATTTTGGCGGCTTTTATCCTGGCATCGATGAAGTTGTCGATTGGTTCGTTTGTGGCCGGTTTTAGCGGCTGGAAGGACCAGAACGCTTTTTGTTCGGGCGTGATTTTTGTAGTGGTGACCTGAACCTGTTCCTGTTTTTCGGGCCAGGGGAGGCCGCGGCGGATCCACTCTTCGAGGCTCGCGATTTCCTCCGCCGCAAGCGCGCCGACGGGCGGCATTTTCAGGCGGACATGGGTTCGTTTGACCGCTTGGATGAGCAGGCTGTCTTCGGGTTTTCCTTCGACGACAACCTTGCCCGACTTGCCGCCTTTGAGGATTCCTTCGCGGGAATCGAGGCGCAAATTGCCGAGGGCATTGCCGGTGTGGCAGCCGTGGCAATGGGTGGCGAGGAGGGGGCGGATCTTCGCTTCGAAGAATTCGTCGCCGTCGGAGGCGAGGAGTGGAAGGGCGCAGACGATCAGCGCCACGGGTAGGCGTGGCATATGGAAGTATTGTATCCGAAGATTTCGCTTGCCATCAGGTGTACTACGTGTAATCATACACGTGTGATTCCGTTCCGGGTACAGTTTCAGCCGGGCCTGCCGTTGTATGAGCAGGTGGTGTATGCGGCGAAGAAGGCGTTGCTGGCCGGGCAGTTGCGGCCGGGCGAGCCTTTCCCATCGGTACGGGCGATGAGTACGGCGTTGAAGATCAACCCGAATACGGCGCACAAGGTGCAACAGCATTTGATCAACGACGGGCTGTTGGAAGTGCGGCCGGGGATCGGGACGGTGGTGGCACAGCGGCCTGTTTCGACGCGGGCGGAGAAGAACGAGTTGTTACAGGACGAGTTGGAGCAGCTTGTGGTTGAGGCGAAGAAGCTGGGCCTAAAGTTGGGGGAAGTACAGGGGGCGCTGGCGGAGCACTGGGTTCGTTTGGACGGAGGGAAGCGATGAGCGATGAGGCAATTGTTACGGAGCGGTTGGGGATGCGGTTTGGGAAGCATATCGTTTTGGATGGGTTGGATCTGCGGGTGCCGCGCGGGAGCGTTTATGCGTTGATTGGATCGAACGGAGCGGGGAAGACGACGACGCTGCGGATCCTGATGAATTTGCTGCGGGGGTTTGGCGGGACGGCTTCCGTTTTGGGGGTGGATTCGCGGATTTTGGGAGTTCGGGAGTACGGACGGATTGGGTATGTCGCGGAGGGACAGGAGATGCCGGATGCGATGACGGTGGGAGAGTATTTGGCTTTTATGCGGCCGTTTTATTCGCGGTGGGACGTGGAACGGGAGCGCGAGTTGTTGGGTTTGTTCCGGTTGCCATTGGAACGGAAATTGAAGCATTTGTCGCGAGGGATGCGGATGAAGGCGGCGTTGGCTTCGTCGCTGGCTTACCGGCCGGAATTGATTGTGTTGGACGAGCCGTTTGGCGGGTTGGATCCGCTGGTGCGAGACGAGTTCATTGAGGGGTTATTGGCGCATGCGGAGGAGAGTACGATACTGATTTCGTCGCACGATCTGGCGGAAATGGAGAGTTTTGCCAGTCATATTGGGTTTCTGGACCAGGGGCGAATGCAGTTTTCGGAAGAGATGGCGGTCCTGGGGGAGCGGTTCCGGGAAGTGGAGGTGACAGTGGATGCCGCTTCGGTGCCGTCGCGGTTGCCGGCTTCGTGGGTGGGGATGGAGGCGTCCTCCTCCGTGGTTCGGTTTGTCGAGACAGGGTGGGATGCGGCACGGACGGCGCACGATTTAGAGGAGGTATTTCCGGGCGCGCGAGGGGTTGAAATCCGGGCGATGCCGTTGCGATCGATTTTTGTGACGCTGGCGAAAGCGGCGAGAGGGGTGGTTTGAGATGACATTGGTTGGGCATATTCTGCGGAAAGATTTCCGGCATACGTGGATATATGTGGCGGCGGCTACGGTTTTACTGATTTTGTGGGCATGGAGCTTTAACGGCTTCCTGGCGGTCCATCGGGGCGGATTTCTAGGACCGGTGGATGGCGTGTTGATACTGGCATGGGCTCTCTTTTGCGCGGTGCTAATGCATGGCGAGCGGCTGCCCGGGGAGCGGCAATACTGGCTGACGCGGCCGATCCGGTGGCAGAATCTGTTGCAGGCGAAGACGCTGCTTCTGTTGGCGGCGGTGGTGGCGCCGGTGGCGCTGGTCCATAGCTGGGTGATTGTGTCGCGAGGCTTTCCCTTGCTCGAAAATCTAGGCGGAATTGTTTGGAATGCGCTGCTGCTGGGCATGGCGTGCCTAGTGCCGGTGGCGGTGGTGGCAAGTATCAGCCGCAACCTACAACAGCTAATTTTGTGGGCACTCGGAATTTCGGCGGGGGCGTTAGCTCTGCGGCAATTCCTGGTGGGATTTCCCCAAGAAATGCGCTGGGTTCCGAATGCCGTGACGATTGCGCTCGGTGTATTGGCGGGCGCCGCGATCGTAATTTGGCAGTATGCGACAAGGCGGACGGTGTCTGGGCGGGTAGTGGTTGTGGCGTATTTCCTTCTGCTGGCTACCATCGATTTCTGGCCGGTCTCCATTTGGTACGCGGTGCAACGGGCGGCGTCGCCGACGCGGGTAGACGACAGCGTGGCGCGGCTGAAGGTAGACGAGGGCCAACTGGTATGGCATCGATTTCGAATCGGCGACGGCCGGGCCCAGAGGAGCTATCTATATATTCCGCTTCGCGTGGAGGGACTTCCAGAAGGGTGGAGCGTGGAACTGAACGGTTGGGGTGCGGTTTATGTCGAGGCGGGAATTGAAAATGATCGTTACGCTACGGGTACCCATCGGGCCCTACTGGAAGGAGAAGGCGCGGCGCGAAGTATTTCGCTCGCGATCAGCCCGGATTTTGCGGAGCGCCATCCGTATGATCCGATGGACATTTCAATTTCCGCCGAGTTGACGGTTTATGAAGCGCCGCGGCACTTTTCTATGTCCGTCGATGAGGAGGCGACGATTCCAGGTATCGGACGATGCCGGAGCCAAGTGGTGGGCTTCTTGTCGATAGATTGCCAGTCCGTGTTTGAGGGACGTTTGCGGGTGGCAGGGCAATGGGCGACGGGAACGCAGGCGAAGGGATCTCTGGTGGTCCTGTCGCGGGAGGAGGAGCGCTCGCCGATCCGGCTGGTTCCGTCTATCCATCCGATTTCCTTTATATGGGGCGGCTTTGGCGCGAGATCGGACTACAGCAGCGGACGAATTTCAATCTCGACGCGGAAGCCGGTGGCGCATGTGCAGAGGAAGATCGAGTTGCGCGGGATACGGCTGGCGGAGATTACGCGTTAATCGAGCTTTTCCGGTTCGAGCTCGATGTTCGTCTCCCCCGCGGCCTTTTTCTCGAAGTACTTTTTCACCCAGGCGTCCCAGCTTTTGCCGGAGGCGGTGTCGCGGCCGGTGAAGGCCAGGCCGGCGATTTCGGAGTAGCGGATTTTGACTCTGTCAGTGGTCGCCCGCGGCATAATGCGGATGTAGGAATCTTGCAGCGTGACGCCGCTATTGCGGTCGAAGAGATAACCTTCGATGACGGCGCCATCTTTCTTCGTGATCGTCACGTCGCCGCGGTAGTCGAACGCTTTTTCGAGGCCGACGCGGATGTCTTCCTCCGTTTTGGCGGGCCAGACCTGTCCCTGCAATTCCTCGTGTGCGAAGCCGGGGACTACTTCCAGTTCATCCGGATTCAAACCTGTACCTCGTCGCTCGCTTTCGCCTTGATTTGCACTAGCGGATGCTTGAAGTGCTTGTCCAACGCGGCCAGCGCGGCCTTATCCTCATACTTGCCAAACAGCATCGCGCTTGCCGTGGCCCAAAGGCCTTTCAATGAACCAAACGTATAGTCCACGGCGGAGGCTTCGTAACCGCTATGCACCATGCAATTGGCGCATTTCGGGTTGCCCGATTCGGTGCCGTAGTTCTCCCAGACGGTATCGTCCATCAGCTCTTTGAACGTGTCGGCGTAGCCGTCCTGCAGGAGATAACACGGTTTCTGCCAGCCGAAAATGTTAAACGTCGGCATGCCCCAAGGGGTGCACTTGAAGTGCTGTTTGCCCATGAGGAATTCCAGGAACAGCGGCGACATGTTGAAGCGCCACGTCGGCTTGCGATTAGAAAGGATGGTGTTAAACAGACTGCGCGTGCGGGCGCGGCCGAGGAAGTGGCTCTGGTCCGGCGCTTTATCGTACGAGTAACCGGGCGAGACCATCATTCCTTCGACGCCGGCATCCATCATCTCGTCGAAAAAGGAGCGGACGGAGGCGGGATCGGCGCCATCGAATAGCGTTGTGTTCGTGGTCACGCGGAAGCCTTTCGCCACCGCTTCGCGGATGCCTTCCAGAGCGGCATCGTAGCCGCCTTCCTTGCACACCGAGAAATCATGATGCTCGCGTTCGCCGTCCATATGAACGGAAAAGCTCAAATACTTGCTGGGTTTGAACAGATGCAGCTTTTCCTTCAACAACAGGGCGTTAGTGCACATATAGACGTACTTCTTGCGCGCGACCAGGCCCGCGATGATTTCGTAAATTTGCGGATGCAGGAGCGGTTCGCCGCCGGGGATGGCGATTGTCGGCGCGCCGCATTCGTCGGCCGCTTTGAAACACTCTTCGGGACTCATGTTTTGTTTCAGCACATGAGCGGGATACTGTATCTTGCCGCAACCGGCACAGGCGAGGTTGCAGCGAAAGAGAGGCTCCAACATGAGCGTCAGCGGATAGCGTTTGCGCCCCATCAGCCTCTGCTTCAAAACGTACGTCGCAACGGTCCACATCTGCGACACCGGTACTGGCATCCCTGTAATAGTCCTTCCCGTTTGGTATTGCTGTCCTCTATTATGACAGGGACATGTTGTTCCCTGGCGTGAAGGCGCTAACCTTCGATGTGTTTGGCACCGTGGTGGATTGGCGATCCTCGATCATTCATGAGGCCGCGGTGATGGAATTGCGCGTGGACGGCGCGAAGTTCGCCGACGATTGGCGGGCCGGGTATCAACCGGCGATGGCGCGGGTGCGGGGCGGAGAGCTGGGTTGGACGTCGATTGACGCGCTGCATCGTCAGATCCTGGACGGGCTGCTGGTGAAGTATAAGATTGGCGGGTTGACGGAGGCGCGGAAAGACCACTTGAATCGGGTATGGCACCGGCTGGACCCGTGGCCGGACGCGGCGAGGGGGTTGGCGCTGTTGCGGCGGAAGTTCATTTGCGCGACGCTTTCGAATGGGAATGTTTCGCTGCTGGTCGATTTGGCGCGGCATGGCGGATTGACTTGGGATTGCGTGTTGTCGGCCGAGTTGTACCGGGCTTACAAACCGGACGCGAAAGTGTATTTGGGCGCCGCGGAGACATTGGGAGTTAGACCGGAAGAGGCGATGATGGTGGCGGCGCACAAGGGCGATTTGCAGGCGGCGCGGAAGGCCGGATTGAAAACCGCGTTCGTGGAGAGACCATTGGAGAAGGGACCGGGCGGCGGGGCGGATACGGGGCGGGAAAGCTGGATGGACGTGTACGCGAAAGACTTTGTGGACCTGGCGGCGCAGTTGGGGGTGAAGGCTTGAACCGGCGGCGTTTTTTGCGATATTTGCAGCAGTCGCCATTGTTGGCGCTGGCGGCGGAAATGGCGGGTCAACCGGCGAAGAAGGCGCTGGGTTCGGCGAAAGACGCGCTGGATATTTTCGATTTTCTACCGTTGGCGGAGAAGAACGTGCAACCGCAGCATTGGGCCTATCTGATGGGCGGTTCCGACGACGACGGCACGGTGCGGGCGAATGAGGCCGCGTTTTCGCAATGGCAGATTCGGGCGCGGCGGCAAGTGGATGTGGAGAAGATCGACACGTCGGTGATTCTGTTTGGGCAGAAGCATGCGTATCCGATTCTGGTGGCGCCGGCGGCGGCCCATCAGGCGTTTCATCCGGATGGGGAGGCGGCGACGGCGCGGGGAGCGGCCGCGCGGCAGGCGCAAATGATCCCATCGACGAATGCATCCCTGCACGTGAAACAAGTGGCGCCGGCGTTTGGCGGACCGCTGTGGTATCAGCTCTATACACAGGCGAATTTCGAAGTTTCGCGGGCGCTGGTAGGCGCCGCCGAGCAGGCGGGTTGCACGGTGCTGGCGATTACGGTGGACAGCGCGGCGGGGTCCAATCGGGTGACGGCCGCGCGCGGGGGCGTGAAGACGGAGCAGCGGTGCGCGGCGTGCCATGGTTTGACCCAGGCCGACTATTACAAGGAACATGGGATGTTCGAAGGGATTGACCCGGCGCTGGCGAAGGCGGGCGGACGTTCCGTGACGTGGACGCTGGTGGAACGGCTGCGCGCCGTGACGAAAATGAAGATCGTTTTGAAGGGCATTATGACGGCGGAGGACGCGGCGATCTGCTTGCGAAATGGCGCGGATGGGATTGTCGTCTCGAACCATGGCGGCCGTTCGGAGAACAGTCTGCAAGGGACGCTGGAGGCGCTGCCGGAGATTGTGGAAGCGGTGAATGGCCGGATGCCGGTGTTGATCGACGGCGGATTCCGGCGGGGAACCGACGTATTCAAGGCATTGGCGATCGGGGCCAACGCGATTTGCATTGGAAGGCCCTATATTTGGGGGTTGAGCGCGTTTGGGCAGGCGGGCGTGGAGCGGGTGCTGGAACTGCTGCAAGCGGAGTTTTCGACGACGATGAAACTGGCCGGAACGGTGTCGACACGGCACATTTCGCCGCTGTATGTGCGGCGTAGGAAGATATGAAGATGATTCCTCTATTGCTATTGGGAATGACGCTGCAGGCCAATGAAGCGGAGTTGCGCCGCGCGTTTGTGGGCAAGCAGGCGATCCCGCGAATCGACATGCCGGGAACGCATCATGGGGTGGACCTGAACCTGGACCGGGACGACCCGATGGATTGGAAGCAATATTCGCAGCGGCTGAAGAATTTCGGCGTGTCGATTCCCAAGGGCCGGGCGAGCATGGTGACGTCGCTGATAGTGAAAAAAGACATGATCGAGATACAGTTGGACGGCGGCGGGTTCGGCACGTTCGGCGACGACACGAACACGTCGGTTTCGACATATGTTTCGAAGTCGCGGCACGAGACCAACCTGGAGCGTGACATCAGGAATGAGACGGATCCGGGGCGGAAACGGCGGTTGCAGTCCGCCCTCAGCAGTGAGCGTTCGCGGCGGTACCGGGAAGAGTCGCGCCTGCGGGCCGCGGCGGAAACGGCGAACGCGATCAAGCGGCAGGAAGTGATGGAGAAGCGGCTGCGCGGGGGATCGCGGTTCAATTTGCGACGGGTGGCGGGGACGACGGAAGCGCTTCCGAATCAGTTGATGGATTGGCTGCGTGAGTACGTTGACTTTAGCGGGCAGGCGGCCGGCCGGCCGTTGGTTTCGACCGCGCCGGCAACCAGGTATGATGAGCCGATGTTGCGGCGGGGTATGTCGATGGAAGACGTGCGGGGCAAGCTGGGGCAAGGCAAACTGCTATCGGAAGCGGTGGGCGCGGATGGCATCCTTACGCAGCAGTGGGAGTTCGTGACGAAGGAGCAAGTGGTGAGTGTGACGGCGGTGGAGGGCGTGGTGGTGAAGTACTCGATGAGCCGCTAACCTCGGGGCAGGCTCGCGGCCAAGAGCGTCAACAACTTGGGTAGTACCGCTCGCGGGTGAGACACCAGGTTAATGCTCGCGCAAATGGACTCGGCCGCGGCGGGGTTGGGCGAGAGTTCGTGAATGGGTAGGGCCGGGGCCGGCTCAATCGAGCTCTTTCTGCAGTTCCATCGCGCCGACGCGGACACGAGCGGCGGAAATATATTCGACCGCGCCGAGGTTATAGGATTCGCCGGATTGATAGCGCGCCCGGCCTTCCTCGGGGGTGGCGCCGTTGGGATCGGTGACGGAATTGATATCGAGGAACAGTTCGGAATCGGAAGTCAGGCGGGCTGCGCCTTTATATATCCAGGCGAGTTGGCCGCCGGTGGCAAACTCCTCTATCGCGAAGCTGCCGGCGGGGGTGAACGTGAGGCGGAGACGTGTATAGAGCGGACGGCCGTTGCGGACGACGGTGATGCGGGATCGCCAGCGGCCGGCGAGGCGACCAAAGTCGCCAGCGGGGCTTGGCAACGTGGACACGAGCAAGAAAATCGCCATGCGGCGAGGGATCATTGTTTTGATGTTGCCACAACCGGCAAGCCTTGCGCGGCTTGCCATAGATGACGGCGATCATGGGCGGCGATGATGAGGAAACCGGCGCCGACGGTGAATCGGAGACCGGGGACGAAAGGGTTGGCAAAGCGGATTTTGTTGAGGTCCAGGTGGCGGCACTCCATCAGGAGTTCGATGACGGCGGCTTGGGAGCGGAGGAATTCCTTCAGCGCGGCGCGGGCGTCGATTGACGGCGGGGGAACAAGGGCGCCGCGAGTGCGAATGCGTTTGCCGACGGGCGGCTCCAGATGGGCCAGGAACAAACGGGTGGGCAGACCGGCGCGAAGCGGGCCGCTACGTTCGTGATTGCGCAAGTGGAGGGCGGGCTTAATGGCCGTTCGCATCGCGGCGAGGTAGGTGAAATTGGTGACGGCCAAATGGGCCAGGCATTGGGCGGCGCTCCAACGGCGAGGCGCCGGAGACCGCTCCAACGCATCCGCCGGGACCGAGGCGAACAGTTCTTCCGCATGGCGACTGGCATTATTCAGGCCGGCGATTATCGCTTCTATATCGGCCGGAATAGCGGCCTTTTGTGGCATGCACCTTTTCATGCGCAAGGAATGCACGAAAGTTCTCACGCGCCGAGCCATTGGCGGCAGGCCGCCGCGCGTTCCTGGCTGACGAGAATGGGCTCGCGCGGCGGCGGGCGAAGTTCGAGCAGCAGTTTTCCTTTTCCGAAGGAGGAGCAGCGGGTGACGGCGTCAACATTGACGAGAGTGGCCCGGTTGGCGCGAAAGAAATGAGCGGGGTCGATCTCGGCTTCGATTTCGGCGAGGGTTTTGTCGAGGAGGTGACGTTGGGCGGCGGCGGTAACCAGGAAGACGAGTTTGTCTTCGGTGTAAAAGTAGGCGATATCGGCGACTTTGACGACGAGGTGACCGGCTCCTTTACGGACGAGAAAGCGGTCGCGGGGCGCGGCGGCGCCGTGCGTAACGGCGTGCAGGCGGTGGGCGTATTCGGCGGTGAAGTGAGCGGCGAGAGCGTGGTATCTGCCGAGGGAGGCGGCGACTTGCGCTTGGCGAATGGGCTTCAGCAGATAGTCGATGCTATTGGTTTGGAAGGCTTCGAGGAGATATTCATCGAAGGCGGTGGTGAAGACTACGGGGCAGCGAATGGGAATGGCCCGGAAGATCTCGAAACTCAGACCGTCGGTGAGCTGGATATCGCAGAAGAGCAGATCTGGGGGCGGGTTGGCGGAAAACCAGCGAATGGCCTGGGCGACGCCGGCGAGTTGCGCGACGATGGCGGCTTCCGGCGCGGCGACGCGAAGACAGGAGGCGAGCTTTTCGCGGGCCAGAGGCTCGTCCTCGACGATGACAAGGCGCATGCGGCTAATTGATGGATTTTAGCGGCAAACGCACCAAAAAGCGAACGGGTCCGGGAACGATGTCAATATCGCGGGCGAGGATGAGGCGGCAACGCTCGCTAAGGTTTTGCAATCCAACGCGGGAAGTGACGCGGGGGTGGCGGCGAAGACGAATATCGTTCTCCATCACGATGGCGCCGGACTCCAGGCGAATGCGCGTTTCGAGCGGTTGTTCGCGGGTAAACTCGTTGTGCTTCACGGCGTTTTCGAGCAGGATCTGGAGCGAAATGGGAGGGAGGAAGAGCGTGTCGAACTCCGGACGCGACGCGGGGATGTCCATGTGGATGGCGTCTTCAAAGCGGATTTTCAAGAGAGCATAGTAGCGGCGAAGGAACTCGAGTTCGTCGGCGAGCGAGACGAGAGCGCGGTCCTTGTTGCGGAGGATGTAGCGGTACACATCGGCCAGGTTGTCATTGAAGGCGACGGCGCGGGCGGGATCGTTTTCGATAAGCCAGCTAAGGGCGTTGAGCGAGTTGAACATGAAGTGCGGGTCGAGCTGATTCTTCAACGCTTCGAGTTCGGCCTGCACTTTGGCGCGCTCCAGCTTTTCGAATGTCACCATGTCCGATTCACGCTGGCGGATGAGATAGACCGTCTCGTAGACGTGCGTAATGAAAATGACGCAGATTACGGAGATGAGCGTGGCGGAGCGGATGGCGGCCCAATCGGGCGGCAGTCCGTTGGCCGCGTACCACGCCCACAACATGCCGGCGCTGCAGGGGACCGTGTAGAACACGATCGCCGCGAGCATATAAAGGATGCGCCGGGCGGGATGTTGAAACCAGTCGTTGCTCTGGCGTTGCCGAAGATAGAAGAACCGGTTGCCGTGCCAGATGGCCGACGACACCGCAATGAACCACGGGAAGCCGAGCCAGAAGGCGGGCGCGGCCGGGCCGATGGGTCCGAAAAGTCCGCTGACGAGCGGAATGGCGATGCCGAATAACGGAATGCAGAGCAGACGGATGCCGGCGTCGTCGAGCTCAATAGGTTTCGACAGCAACCGCTCCAACATGCGGGAATCCGGCTTCGGCACGATAATTTCCGGGTTGGGCAGGTTGGCGGTGGCTGACATGGCGTTGGGCCTCTATGCTTATTCGATGGATCCAGCGAAGCTGAATTATCTGGCAATTTTTGCGGCGGCCGCGTCGACGTTTCTGGTTGGCGGGTTGTGGTATTCGCCCGTGTTGTTTGGAAAGGCCTGGCAACGGGAAACCGGGTTGACCGACGACGAGTTGAAGCGGCGCCACCCGGCGAAAATCTTCGGGCCGGCATTCGCGCTGGCGATGCTGATGGCGTTCAATCTGGCGGCGTTCCTGGGACCGGACGCGACGCCGGGGTTCGCGGTGGCGGCGGCGTTCGCGGCGGGATTCGGTTGGGTGGCGCTGGGCATGGGGGTGACGTATCTTTTTGAAGCCCGCGGATGGCGGCTGTGGCTGATCGACGCGGGCTACCACACGGTTTCGTTTACTTTGATGGGCGTCATACTCGGAATTTGGAAATGACGCTAGCTGGAAATTACCATGGAGCGGGGCGACTGGCAATGGATGAGGGGTGAAATGAATGTGACATGGGGCGGGTAACCGGCGTTATCGCTCTTCCCAAGCCGCATGTGTAACAATTCCGGCGGCGTCAACGGTGAGGGTGATGATGAGCAGCGGAGAAGCTTCGGGGAAGACGGCCGGCGCCTTCCAAACAAACAGGCGGCGGCCGCCGGAACCGGCGACGATTTCGACGGCGGGCCCGAGAATCGCTTCGGCGCGGGTGAGATCTTTTCCGGGTAGCGTCTGGAGCAGCGCCCGGACCCGGCGGGCGCGATTCCGGCGGCGCCAGTCGCCTAAAGCTTCCCGGGCGAAGAGCCACAAGCCGAGAACGGACAGCGAGACGAAGAAAAAGACGACTTCAAATACCACAGGCGAACTCCCCTTTACCGATGCTTGCGCCGGAGAGTTCGCCTTCGGAATGTTGAAGCGGACCGCTTATTTTCCGATCCGCATGCCATAGAAGCTGCGGTGGACGAAGAATAGCGCGACAGCCAGGCAGCCGACGGAGAGGATATTGGTGAATCCGCCGCCCTGCGATTCGGTGAGTGAGACGGCGAGTTCGACGGCGAGCAAGCCGAATAGCGTGGTGAATTTAATAATCGGATTCAGCGCTACCGAACTGGTGTCCTTGAACGGATCGCCAACCGTGTCGCCAACGACGGTGGCGGCATGCAGGTCCGTGCCCTTGGCCTTCAACTCCACTTCCACGATCTTCTTGGCGTTATCCCAAGCGCCGCCGGCGTTAGCCATGAAAATGGCCTGGTACAAACCGAAGAGCGCGATGGAAATAAGGTAGCCGATGAAGAAGTACGGCTCCAGGAACGCGAAAGCGAGGGTGGCGAAGAATACGGTGAGGAAAATGTTAAACATGCCCTTTTGCGCATATTCGGTACAGATCTGCACCACCTTCTTCGAGTCTTCCACGGAAGCCTTTACGGCGCCTTCGAGCTTGATATTGGCCTTGATGAACTCGACAGCGCGGTAGGCGCCGGTGGTGACCGCCTGGATGGACGCGCCGGTAAACCAGTAGATGACCGAACCGCCGGCGATGAGCCCAAGCAGGAACGGGGGATGGAGAATCGACAGATTATTAATAAGCTCCGGCTTCAGGCCATGCGTGAGGTTCACGATAATAGAGAAGATCATGGTGGTGGCGCCGACAACCGCGGTGCCGATCAGCACCGGCTTAGCCGTGGCCTTAAAGGTATTGCCGGCGCCGTCGTTTTCTTCCAGATTATGCTTGGCTTTTTCAAACTGCGGCGCGAAGCCGAAGTTGGTCTGAATGTCTTTCTCGATGCCGGGGATGTCTTCGATCATCGATAGTTCGTAAACCGACTGCGCGTTGTCCGTCACCGGTCCGTAACTATCGACGGCAATTGTCACCGGACCCATGCCCAGGAAGCCGAACGCCACCAAGCCGAAAGCGAAGACGGCGGGCGCGAGCATCAGCGCCGCCATGCCCAGATTCGAGACGTAGTACGCCGCGCCCATCAGCAGCAGCATGGCCAGGCCGATCCAGAATGCGCTGAAGTTGCCGGCCACCAGACCGGAGAGAATATTAAGCGACGCGCCGCCCTCCCGGGATGAGATCACCACTTCCTTCACATGGCCGGACTCGGTGGAGGTGAAGACTTTAACGAGCTCCGGAATGATCGCGCCGGCGAGCGTGCCGCAGGTAATGATACTGGAGAGTTTCCACCATAGCGACGCGTCGCCGCCGATGTTGGGGATTAACGCATAGGAGACGATGTAAGTGAGGACGACACTTACAACCGAAGTTAGCCACACGAGTAAGGTTAACGGCGCTTCGTAGTTCATCTTGTCCACGTTTTCGTACTTGGACTTGGCGATGGCTTCATTGATAAAGTAGCTGCCGGCGCTGGCGACAACCATCATGATGCGCATGGCGAAGATCCAAACGAGAAGCTGTATCTGCACGAGCGGATCCCGGACGGCGAGCAGAATGAAGCTGATGAGAGCGACGCCGGTGACGCCATACGTTTCAAAGCCGTCGGCCGAGGGACCGACGGAATCGCCGGCGTTGTCGCCGGTGCAATCGGCGATGACGCCGGGGTTGCGGGCGTCGTCTTCCTTGATTTTGAAGACGATCTTCATCAGATCGGCGCCGATGTCGGCGATCTTAGTAAAAATACCGCCGGCGACGCGCAGCGCGGCGGCGCCAAGCGATTCGCCGATAGCGAAACCGATAAAGCAGGGACCGGCGTAGTCGCGGGGCACGAACAGGAGGATATAGAGCATCAGCAGCAGCTCGACGGAGATAAGCAACATGCCGATGCTCATGCCGGCCTGTAGGGGGATGGCGTAGCAGGGGTAGGGCTTGCCTCGCAGCGCGGCGAAGGCGCAGCGCGAGTTGGCGAAGGTGTTGACGCGAATTCCGAACCAGGCGACCGAGTAACTGCCGGCGATGCCGACAAGGCTGAAAAGCAGAATGACGACGACCTTAAAAGGTTCAAAATGCTGTAGGACACCGAAATAGAAGACCATTATGACGCCGATGAAAACTTCGAGTATCAATAGGAATTTGCCCTGTGTCAGCAGATACGTTTTGCATGTCTCATAGATCAGTTCACTTACTTCGAGCATCGATTTGTGGACCGGCAGGTTGCGCAGGTGTTTATACATCAACAGCCCGAACAGCAGGCCGAGGAAGCAAACAACCAGACCGCTCATCAGCAGATTGCGGCCGGAGATGCCGTCGAGGAAGGTGGCCTGATCGAAATCAGGTAAAACAAGATTGGCTTCGCCGCCGGCATGACGCACGGGCGCTGGCTGCTGGCCGGTGGCGCAAACGCCAATCAGGCAGAGAAGCAGGGCAAAGAAAAGGACTCTTGTACAAAGAGCCTTGGAACCGCGGGCGGCGGATGGCGCGCCGGCCGGCATGGTTGGCGAAAGATTCCGCGACAGGGAATGCAAGAGCATTCGAGCGATTCCTCCAAAGAAAAAGAAATAGCCCTATTAGGGCCGATCCACAGTGTAACAGCGTATCAGCAGTTCGTTAACGGAAGCAAATCCCGTGTTTCCGGCGTCTGGTAGTAATAGGACTTTTCGGCTAAGGCTGTACACCTACTTTGGCGTAGGGATGGTTTTATCCTATTGGCGCGTTGAAGACCGGACGATAAAGCAGACATGGATTGGATGGCGGTACTTCTCATTATGGCCAACGGGCTCACGCTGGCGTGGGCCCTGAAACTACTGGGGCGGCATCCAAACCGGCGGCTGCGGCATTTAGTTCTGACCGTGAGTATCGTATCGATCAGCCAAACCGTCGCCTTCCTGTGCCACCTGCAGGGCCAATCGCTATTGCAAGCGGCCTCCGTGCTGCAGCAATGCGTCACTTCCATGGGGACCATGGCGGCGGTATATCTCCTTTGGGTGGAGATTCGCGACCGGAACCGAACGGACCGGATGCTGCGGCTCGCCGAGCACGAAAACCAAGTGCGGCAGGGCCGGGACGTGCGCCGCGTTCCAATCAGAGCAGTTCCAGAATCAGGCACTTCAAGTACAGCGTTTCGGGTATAGCGGGCAAAATGGGGTGGTCGGACGCCTGGGTGCGGCGTTCGAGCAGCCGTAGCGTACGGCGGCTATCCTGGGCGGCGGCGACAACGGTTTCCAGCAGCATCGCTTCGCTCACGTGATGGGAGCACGAACAGGTGACCAGGATTCCGCCGGGTTCCAGGAGTTGAAGCGCGCGGAGATTAATTTCCTTGTACCCGCGCCCGGCGCCATCGAGAGCGGACTTGGTCTTGGCGAAGGCGGGCGGGTCGAGCACAATCGTTTGAAAACGGCGGGCGGCGGAACGGTAGTTGGCAAGTAGATCGAAGACATCGGCTTCGAGAAAGCGGACGTTCCCGATGCCGTTCCGTTGCCGATTTCCGTCGGCGGCGGCGAGGGCATTGGCGGCGGAATCGACGGCGTCCACCGTGGAGCAGGTCTTGGCTAGATGCAGGGCGAACCCGCCGGTGGAGGTGAAGCAATCCAGAGCTTCGCCGTGTGCCCAGCCGGCGGCGGCGAGATAGTTTTCCCGCTGATCCAGATAGACACCGGTCTTCTGCCCGGACGCGAGATCGGCTCGGAAGATAATGCCGTTCATGACGACTTCCACCGTTGGCGACGGTGCGCCGGCGAGCGGGCCGCTGCGGAATGGGAGCTGTTCCTTCGTTCGAACCTGGGCGTCGTTACGTTCCCAGATGCCGCGCGGCGCAAGCAGTTCCTCAAGTAGTTGGACGATAAGCGGCTGAGCGCGGTCCATTCCCTGGGTCAAGGTCTGGAGGACTAGCGTATCGGCATATTGATCGACGATAAGGCCGGGAAGACGGTCGGCTTCACTGAAAACCAGGCGGTAGGCGTTGGAATTCCGGACGGTTTTGCGGCGATGGGCGATCACGGCGACAAGCCGGGCGCGGAAGAAGGCTTCATCAAGGGGTTCGACTTGATTGGAAAAGAGACGGAGGGCGATTTGGGACGAGGCGCTGAAGTGGGCGGTGCCCAGGGGCAAGCCGCGAGGGTCCAGGACGGTGACCGTTTCGCCGGGCTTGGCGTTTTCGGGGCGATCGACGTCGGAGGCGTAGACCCAAACGTGACCGGCCGCCAGACGATCAGCGGCACGGCGTTGGATCCGGAGGGAAGGGCGTTGCACTTCCCTCCATTTTAGTTGGGGCGGACCGATCTCCGCCCCGCGGCGCCGGGTTTAGCCGGCGACATTCACCTTAATGGCCCGTGGTTTCGCAACCTCTTTCTTCGGCAGGGTAACGGTAAGCACGCCATCCTTGAAAGCGGCTTTCACTTGCTCGGCGTCAACCGTTTCCGGAATGCTGAAGTTGCGGGCGAATGATCCATAGCCGCGCTCCAGGCGATGGTAACCGGCCTTGTTTTCATTGTGCTCGAACTTCCGTTCCCCTTTCAGGGACAGGATTCCGTTCTCCAGGTGAATGGAGATGTCGTCGAGCTTGACTTCCGGCAGATCGGCCTTCACGATCAACTCATTTTCCGTTTCGAGGATGTCGACCGATGGCGCCCAGGGGCGACCGGTGGCGGGCTCCTGAATCAGGTCATTCAGGGCCTCCTCGAAGAAACGGAAGGGAGCCGGTAAGGCGGAGACGGGATTGAACTTTGTGACTAGCATTTTTTGGTAACCTCCTTGGAAGATCTACTTTCAATCACAGTATATTTTATGAGTCCTGTACTGTCAAGATACCGCCGCCAACTTTTTACGACTTTCTTTGCTTAAACGCCCAAAACCAAATCCGGTATAGCAACAGCACCCCTAGGAACAGACCGTAGTAGATCGGAGTCCACAACGCCGCCTTTCCCTGCCAGAAGAAATGAACGACTCCCGCCGTCGCCGAAACGTAAGCTAATCGGTGCAAAAGTTGCCAGCGCTTTCCACCCATCCAGCGAATGGCCGCTTGAAAGCTGGTGGCGGCCAGCGGAACCATGAGCGCCAGCCCTAGCATCCCGGCGATGAAGAACCGCCGCAGGGTCAAGTCCTCCTTGATAATCTCCATATTCCACTGCACATCGAGGGCGAAATAGTGCAGCGCGTGTAATGTCCCGTAGAAAAACGCAAACAAACCGATCATGCGGCGGAAGCGGATAAGGCCGCTCTGGCCGGGGATGCGGCGGAGCGGAGTGATACAAAGGCTCAACAACAGAAAACGCAGCGTCCAATTGCCGGTATAGCGGGCGACGGTTTCCAGGCGGTTGATACCCAGATCGTTATTCTGCCAACGCCAGGCCAAAATGGCCAGCGGGATGAGGCAGAGCAGGAAAATTGGGGGTTTAGCAAAGCGGCTATTCCAGAATCGATTCACTTAACGAGTATCACCGACCTCCATTCACATTATTCCCCAACCGTCCGAAAAGGCCTTTATGAGGGACTCGCGCAAAGCGGATTCGGTCACGGCGAGGCACTGCGGGCGCTGATGCGCGGCAAAAAGTCGATGAGCGGCAAAAGATGGACGGGAATCACGATGGCGGCGCTCCTGCTAACCGGGTGCCGGACCGCTGGTTCAAAAGCCAAATCTGAGCCGGCCGTCAAGCGAGAGGAACGGGCCGCGGTCGTGTCAACGGCGCCGCTCCCCGGAAAAAGATTGGTTTATCCGTGGTCGGTGGTCGCCGGAGGCGTGGATTCCCCGCTGGCGATGCGGCAGGCGATCCAGGACGATCCGGTGGTGGAATCCCACTACGCCGGGCTGAATCCGGCAAAATTCCGGGCTGAATCGCTGTCGGCCAAACGGCAAGGCTACGTTTCGTACCGCATTCGAGACAAGGTGTACTGGACCCGGCGTTTGGTTACGCTCCAGGCCGGAGAGACGATCCTGAGCGACGGGCGATATATGATCCGCGGCCGTTGCGGAAATCTCATTTCGTCCGCGCCCCAGGATCCCGTGGCGCCGGAGGCGGTCGAACCGGCCGAAATCACCATGGATATCCCCGTTCTGGCGGCCCAATTGATGCAATCTCCTGCGCTGCCATCGGAAACTACGGTCGAGAGCGGGAAATTCAAAAACCCAAAACAGTTGGGCGACAGCCGGGAAATGACCAGCGTGCTGCCCTCGCCGGAAGCTCACGATCCGCTGCCGCCGGCCTGGGTGGCCGGCGGGAATCCCAGATCCGGGGGCGGCATTGCCGGGGTTCCCAGTGCAGGCGTCGGTGCGGCCTCCAACCCGGCGACCCTCTCGACGCCTGCGCCCCCGGGCGCGCAAGCAACCAGCGCGCGCACACCACCAGTGCCGGTTTCGACGCTTTCATACCCCGTCGAAGTCGCACCGCCCTTGGTCCACATTCCCTTGCTTTTGCAACTACAAAGGCCCGTTTCGCCGGTGGCTCCGCTGATTTCGGCTCAAGGATGGGACCATCGGCCGCCGGTTTTCCCGCCGTCACGAGTGCATTTTCCGCGGCCGGAAAACCCGCCGCCCCCGTACAATCCGCCGCCTTCGGACCCACCGCCCGCCGGCCCACCGCCGGCGAGCCCGCCCCCGCCATCGAATCCGCCCGGGCCTCCTGGCCCGCCACCACCGGAGGTGCCGGTACCGGAACCGGCCGCGTGGGTAATGCTGGCTCTCGGCCTCGGCGCCATCGCGATCGGCGCCATTCGTCGAAAATCCTGAACTTTCTTCTTTGTCCGCGGCCCGCGTTGGGTTACATTACGGAATGTCGGTTATGTTAGGCATGATGGCCAACCTATTCGGATTCACGCGTCAAGAGTGCGCTGTCTTCCGGCGACTATCCTCGCCGGAGAAGATTCAGCGGTTTCTGGACGAAGAAATATTCTATGACCCCGGTACGTCGTGCCGCTCCCCGCGGCGCGTACTGCGGGAGCGGAGGGGGCATTGTGTGGAAGGCGCGCTGCTCGCCACTTCAGCCTTGCGCATCCTGGGCCATCCGCCCCTGATTTTGGATCTGGAAGCGGAACGCGACGACGACCACGTACTCACTCTCTTCCGCCACGATCGCCTTTGGGGCGCCATAGGCAAATCCAATTACTCCGGACTTCGATACCGCGAGCCAGTGTACAAGTCCCTTCGCGAGTTAGCGATGTCCTACTTTGAGCATTACTTCAACCCGCGCGGACAAAGGACATTGCGCGGTTACTCCCGGCCCATCAATTTGTCCCAGTTCGACTCTACCGGCTGGATGACTTCCGAAGAAGACCCCTGGCATATCCCTAATTATTTGACGACTATCTCCCACACACCCCTTATCCCGCGCAAAGTCGTCGCCCGGCTCACTCCGCTTGACCGGCGCCTGAAGGCCGCCGGGGAATTGGGCATGAAAAAAGCGGGCTAAACTTTCTCGGGTACAACGTATGGCTTCCGGTAGTCGCGCGCCAACATCCGATTCGCGTCCGCATCGCCCGTAAATCGCATCGTTTGCGGGTCGAAAGCCAGTTTACGGCCAAGGCGGTAGCTGATATTCGCCATATGGCACAGCGCCGCCGCCCCCGCGCCGATCTCGATATCGGCATGCAGATCGGCGCTCTTTCGATGTTTCACCGCCTCCACAAAGTTGGCCATGTGGGGCGCGGAGTCCCAGGCGCGCTTCTCTTGGTAGCGTACGTCCATCACCTTTTGATGCTCGTCGCCCTTGTAGACCTGGTAGCCCATTAGGTCCATCGCTAACACGCCTTCGCTACCGAAGAAGATATTGCCGATTGTATGTCCGCCGCGGAACGGTAGCTTCCCTTCTTCAGGAGTCAATAACCCGCGCACTTCGAACTCCATTTGCGCGTCGCCGTAGTCGAAAATGGCCGTCTGCGTATTCGGCGTCTCCTGGTCGTCGTCATACACGAACTTACCGCCGAACGAGTAGACACTCTTCGGTAACTCCGTCTTCCCCAGCCCCCAACGCGCGATATCCATCTCGTGCACGCCCTGGTTGCCGATGTCGCCGTTGCCGGTATCCCAGAACCAATGCCAGTTATAGGCGAAGCGGTTCTCGTTAAACGGCCGCAACGGCGCCGGGCCGAGGAATTTATCCCAATCGACGCCCGCGGGAGGTGCCGGCAGATCCGGCTTACGGCCGATCGATTTACGCCGCTTGTAACATAGCCCCTTGGACAGATACACCTTGCCGATTATGCCCTCGCCCAGCAGCCGGATCGCCTCTATCTTATGCGCGATCGAACGGCTTTGCGAACCCACCTGCACCATCCGCCCGTACTTACGAGCGGCGGCCAGCATTTGGCGTCCCTCATAAATATTGTGACTGGCCGGTTTTTCGCAATAAACATCCTTGCCCGCCTGACATGCCCAAACGGTCCCCAGCGCATGCCAGTGATTCGGCGTGGCCATGGAGACGGCATCGACGCTCTTGTCGTCGAACACCTGCCGCATATCCGAGTACTCTTTCGGCTTCCGCCCGGTAAGTTTTTCGACCAGCGCCACGCCGCGTTCACGTGCCGCCTGGTTCACATCGCAGACGCCCGTAATGTTCGCCGCCGCGACCTCGGAATAGAAGCGCGCGTGGTCCTGCCCGCGACCCCCAAGGCCGATCAGCGCAACATTCACCTTCTCATTCGCCCCCCGGACCCGTGAGGCGGAAAGAACGGAGGCGGCCAATAGAGTGCGTCGTGTCATTGTGCGTAAAGTCCCAAAACCCAGAGCGGAAAGTAATGCCGGTACATGGTATATCGCATATAAAAGACGTTTGGGAAGCCGGTCCCCGTGGCTAGGGATTCGGGCCAGGTTCCGTCTTCGGCCTGCGTGTCGACCAAGTAGCGCACGCCACGCTCCGCGTACGGCGAATCCTTGCGGCCGGCGGCGTGCAAAGTGAGCAGCGCCCAAGCGGTTTGCGACGGCGTGGAGGGCGCGCTGACAAAATCGTCATGCAAGTAGCCGAGGCAGCTTTCGCCCCAGCCGCCATCGGCATTCTGTACCGAGATCACCCAATCGGCGGCGCGGCGGTAGAGGTTTGGATCGTCGAATTCGGCCGCCCGTAGACCCCGTAGCGCCAGGAATGTTCCGTACAAATAATTCACCCCCCAGCGCCCGTACCAACTGCCGTTTTTCTCCTGCGTGTTGACCAGATAGCGAACGGCGCCATGAATCGCGGGGTCGGACTTCGGAACGCCGCGGCGCGCCAGCGATTCCAGGACGCGTCCCGTAATATCCGGGCACGTCGGATCCAGCATCGCGTTGTGGTCGGAGAACGGAATGGAGTTCAGCACGCCCCAGTCGTTGTCGGCGTCGAAGGCGGCATAGCCGCCGTCGCGCGACTGCATGCCTTTCAACCAGGCGATGGCGCGCGTTTCGACGGCCCGCTGTTTCACCGGATCGGAAGCCTGGCTGAACTCCAGGCACATCAGGACAATGGCCGTGTCGTCAATGTCCGGATAGTGTTCGTTGTTAAACTCGAAGGCCCAGCCGGAGGGGTGCAGGTGGGGACGCTTCACGCTCCAGTCGCCGCGGCGGCGGATCTCCTTGGAAAGCAGCCAGTCGGCGCTTTTGCGAAGCGCTTCCGGGTTGGGATAACCGGCCTCGGCCAGACTGAAGGCGGCATAGGCGGTGTCCCAGACGGGCGAGAAACAGGGTTGGAAATACAACTCATCGTCCGTCTCGGTGATGAGCCGGTCGAAATGCGCCTTGGCGGCGATGAGGTCCGGGTGATCGCTCGGATAGCCTAGCGCTTCCAGCGCCATAATCGTGTACTGCATGGCCGGGTAAATAGCGCCAAGGCCGTCACTATTGCGGCAATGATCGAGCATCCAGCGTTCGGCCTGGCGAATCGCCGCGATACGGGCGTCTCTATGGCCGCGCCGCTCCCAAATCTTCAACAGCTTGTCCACTTGATGGAAAATCGGCGACAGGAACCGGTCGCGCTTCGGCAGGCCCAGTTTGGCCCCGGGCAATATCAATTCGTCGACGCCGATCCCTTCCGGCGCCGGCCGCACGCCGCCCACCGACTGCACTATCGATAACGGCACCACGATCGCCCTGGTCCACGACGCCATCTCGTACAGCACGCCGCCCATATAGAGAGATCCGCCGGGCAGCAGCACCAGTTCGGGCGGAATGGTCGGGACGTATTTGCGCGGATAGAGGCCGAAAAGGCTCAGGTTAATCTTCGTGTAGCTATTACAAGCCTGCAAGCCGCCGAGCGAATGAATACGATTGCGGGCGCGACGCATCGGCTCGGTGCCGGGCGAGTGGCTGCAGAGGCGAAGCGCGGTGTAGGCTTTGACGGTCGAATTGACGTCGGCCGGGCCGTCGGGATAGATCCACCAGCCGCCATCGGCCATTTGTTGGGAAAGAATGCGGAGGCAGGCCTTTTCCAGGCGGCGCTTGGAGGGCGGATTCCATACGCCATGCTCGGGCGGGTGGAGCCAGAGTTCAAGCAAAATGTAATCGGATTCAAGCGATATATCGGCGAGCAGTTCTCCGCACCAATAACCCTCGGCGGTTTGTTTGTTAACCAGAGAGCGCGCGCTGTGGTCCGCCGCCGAACGGGCGGCATCGCGAAGACTCCGCCGCTCCTCCAGAAGCTCGTCAACAATGGAATGGCGTCGAAATGGTTGCGGAACGGGAAAAACGGCACTCATTTCGTGGAACTCTCTTCAACCAGGATAACGCTACCGCAACCGCTCCGAAAATCTCATCTATTGTCCTGGGCCGCCGCTGCCGATCAACTATTAAATGTGGAAAATTATCGCGGCGGGGATCCCGCTCGTGGCCGTCGTTTGCGCGCAAGACGTTCCGCGAACGGTTCCGCCCGTAAAGACCGATCCCGCCGCAAAACCGAAGATTCCGGATAAGCCGGTATCCAGCCTTGAACGACAGCGTCTCAGCGTGGAGCGGCAGATGCAGGCGATCCGGCAACATTATCCCCCGCCGTTTGCGGGGAGCGGCGGGGCTGTTGCCGATACGGCACCGCCGGCCGATTGCCCGCCCATTTCGGCGGCGGCGGTGAAGCCGATCATTGATCGGGAGGCGTCTCGGCAGAAGATGGACGCGCGGCTGGTGCAGGCCGTAGTGGAGGCGGAATCGGCGTACTCGCCGTGCGCGGTGTCGCCCGTTGGCGCCATGGGGCTTATGCAACTCATGCCCGCTACCGCCGAATTGTTGCAGGTATCCGACCCCTACGATCCCGATCAGAACATCGCCGCCGGTACGCAGTACCTGAAGCAAATGCTGGAACGCTATGGCGGTGACATCGCCAAGGCGCTCGCCGCCTATAACTCGGGCCCTGGGCGAGTCGACGCCGCCGGTGGCATTCCGTCCATCCCCGAAACCCAGGAATATGTTCGAAAAATCATGGGAAAGATCACTCCGCCGCGCCCCGTGGAATAGAAACCTGGTGCGTCCCGAACGAGGCGCTACTCTCGCGGGTGAAAGACCCGTCCGGGCAAGCGCCGTAGCACCCGGTAGAGGTGTTTGCGAAGGCCGAGCCTCTCATTTCACGGCGAAGGCAACGGACAGGCATCCTTGGACGGAACGGATGTTGGATCTGGCCGGGGTCGCGGGCGGTGGCGCGACACGATCAGCGCCGGGCTCAAGAGTCGAATCTTGGGAGCGTTGCGTCGCCCGATGGCCCGTGGGAGGCTTTCTTGTCTCTGCCGGCCGTACCGCCAACCGCTTTTTCATCGCTTCCACAATGAAGTTTTGCGCGATAGAACCGCTTCGCTCTTCGCCCGCATCCGCGCGGTGATAAATCGATGCCCGCTCTCCAGGACTTCGGGTCGGGCGCCAAAAAAGCCGCCCGATCCGCCTTAACCATGCGGAGCCGCTACTGTCTGTCGTAAACGGAGAGCATTGTAGCTTTCTTCCCGTCGGGAAGGGTAACCGTGCTCCGTATGGTCATCGTTTTCCCGTCCGCGGAAATCGTACGCGTCCCAGTCCCCACGGCCTTGCCTCCCCGCATATATGTGGACGTGCTCTTGCTAGTTGCGGCGTTTTTCAGTACAAGGCCATCCCAATTCGGGAATCCGGTGACTTTAAACTCTTCCCCATCCTTCACATAGGTATAGCTCCTAGTAATAGGTTCGCCGGCTGCGGACACGCCCTTGGCGGAGTAAGTCCATCCGCTTCCCTGCATCGTGTAAGTGACTGTCATTTCCTTGTTCCCCGCCGTGCCGGTGTATTTGGACTTGGCCGGGTTGAGCTTCCAAACTCCGGCTATGTCGGCGGCCGAGACCGTTACCGCGATAGCGCACAACACGAGTACTAACGATTTGAGCATTGAGTTCTCTCCTAAATCGAATTTGCGGACTGGAAGAGTCCAGGCGCGGAGCCTACTATAGACTCGCCCGCCGCCGAACGCAACGGTCATCTCAATCTCCAATCCGCACCAATCCCTCCCGCCCCTCCAAAACCGCCGCCGCATCCTCCGCCGTAAACTCTTCAACCTTAGAAGAAATATTCATCGAGCAAAACTTCGGCCCGCACATGGAACAAAAATGGGCGTCCTTAAACCCCTCCTGCGGCAATGTCTCATCGTGATAAGCCTGCGCCGTCTCCGGATCGAGAGCCAACTCAAACTGCCGCCGCCAATCGAACTTATAGCGTGCCCGCGACAACTCGTCGTCCCGGTCCCGCGCTCCCGGCCGGTGCCGCGCGATATCCGCCGCGTGCGCCGCAATTTTATAAGCGATTAAGCCGGCCTTCACGTCTTCCTTATTTGGCAGACCCAAATGCTCTTTCGGAGTGACATAGCAAAGCATCGACGCCCCATACCACCCAATCATCGCCGCCCCGATCGCCGAAGTAATATGATCATACCCCGGCGCAAAGTCAGTGACTAAAGGCCCCAAAGTGTAAAATGGCGCCTCGTAACACAGCTCTTTCTCTTTCTCCACCTGCATCTGAATCTGGTCCATCGGCACATGTCCCGGACCCTCAATCATTACCTGCACGTCATACTTCCAAGCCCGCTGTGTCAACTCGCCCAATGTCTTCAATTCGGCAAACTGCGCCTCATCCGACGCATCCGCCAGCGAACCCGGCCGCAGCCCGTCTCCCAGCGAAAAACTAACATCGTGCTTCTGGAAAATCTTACAGATATCCTCGAAATACTCATACAGAAAATTCTGCTTATGGTTCTTCACCATCCACTCGGCTAAGATGGATCCGCCCCTGCTCACGATCCCGGTTATCCGTTTCGTGGTCATCGGGACATATTGAATCAGCACGCCCGCATGGATAGTCATGTAGTCCACGCCCTGCTCCGCCTGCTCTTCAATCACTTCCAACATCACGTTCCGGTTCAAATCCTCCACGCGCCGCACGCGCGACAAAGCCTCATAAATCGGCACCGTCCCGATCGGTATCGGCGAGTGTTCGATGATCGCTTTCCGAATAAGCGGAATGTCTCCGCCCGTCGATAGGTCCATCACCGTATCCGCGCCGTACTTCACCGAATAGCGCAGCTTTTCCAACTCGCATTCCACGTCCGAAGTCGTGGAGCTATTGCCGATGTTGGAGTTAATTTTACACGCCGTCGCCACGCCAATGGCCATCGGCTCCAGCGCGCTATGATTCATGTTCGCCGGGATAATCATCCGTCCCCGCGCCACTTCGTCGCGGACCGTTTCCGGGCTCAGCCTTTCGCGCCGCGCGACATACTCCATTTCGCCCGTAATCATGCCCTTCCGGGCATAATGCATCTGCGTCCGGACCGCGTCGCCGGCGCGCGCGGCCACCCATTCACTTCGGATTCCCATACAGACCATTATCTCATCCGTTATAGTTGAGACATGTTCCCCCGGATTGCGGCGGTCCTGACTCTGTTCAGCCTCTCGACGTTCGCCGTCGATACAGTCCAGCCGAACGAGTACCGCCAGCGTCGCGCCAAAGTTCGCGAACGTCTTGTCAAGGAAAAGGGCGTCCTCGTCCTCTTTGGCGCCACCGAAGACGAGCGCGGCGGCATCCGCAGCCGATTCTTCCAGGAAGCGAATTTTTACTACCTCACCGGCTGGACCGAACCCGGCGCCCGCCTCCTCCTCACCGCCGACGACGAATTCCTCTTCCTCCCGCCCCGCAATGAAATCAAGGAACGCTACACCGGCCGCAAACTTGCCCCAGGAGATACCAATACCACCGGTGTCGCCAACGTTCTGAACTCCAACCGTTTCGAAGTAACCTTTTTCCAAAAGCTGGACGCCGCCGAAAAAATCTTCGCCCTTCTCAACATCAATAAAACGTCCCCGCTCAAACGCCTCACCGGCCAGCGTCCCATCGAAGGCGCGGCGCCCATCATCTTCCCGCTCCGCCAAATTAAATCGCCCGCCGAACTCGCTCTCATCCAGCATTCCGTCGACATATCCATAAAGGCCCACCGCGCCGCGTGGCAGCGCGCCGCCTCCGGGCTTTTCGAGTACCAGATCGGCGCCACCATGACCAACGTCTACTTTGAAGCCGGTTGCGAGCGCAGTTCTTATCCGCCTATCGTCGGGTCCGGTCCCAACTCCACCATCCTTCACTACAACCGCAACGATCGCCGCATGGACTCGGGCGAAGTCCTCCTCATGGACGTCGGCGGCGAGTGCTCCATGTACGCCGCCGACATCACTCGCACCATCCCCGTCAACGGCAAATTCTCGGACCGCCAACGTGAGATTTACAACGTCGTTCTCGGCGCCCAACGAGCCGCCATCGCCGCCGTCAAGCCCGGCATGCGCCTCGCCAAGGACGGTGAAAACAGTCTGCACAAAGTCGCCATCGATTACATCGATAAACACGGTCGATCGCTCAAAGGCGAGCCCCTGGGCAAGTATTTCACCCACGGTCTCGGTCACCACGTCGGCCTCGATGTCCATGACCCCGGTCTGCCCATCTTGCCTCTCGAACCCGGCAACGTGATCACCATTGAACCCGGCGTCTACATCCCCGAAGAGGGCATCGGCGTCCGCATTGAGGACATGCTTCTTGTCACCGAAACGGGCGCGAAACTCCTCACCGGCGCCCTGCCATCGGATCCCGAGGCCATCGAAAAATCGTTAAATGCCCGCCAGCGGTAAAACGCCCTACTGGCTCGCCGTCACCGCTGCCGGCCTCCTCGCCTTCGTCGCCAGTTGGATACCCCTCGCTTCTCAAATCGACAACTACGCGGCCGATTGGCTCTTCCGCGTTCACAAACCGGCACTTTGGCAACCCGAATCCGCCATCCTCGCTCTCGATGAGGACTCCTACGAACTCACCCAGGGCGTCCGCAATCTCCGCGCGAAACTCGCCGAAGCGATCGAAATCGTGGCCGCCGCTCAACCCAAAGTCATCGCGCTTGACGTTGTTCTCGTCGATGCCGGACAGGGCGGCGAAGATGTCCAACTCGCCCAGGCGTTAAGCCGCGCGAGCAATGTCATCCTCCCCTGCGAACTCCTCCCCGGCCCCCGCTGGAAACTCCCTCAGCCCATCTTCCTCGAAGCCACAAAAGCCCTCGGCCACGTTCACGCCGAGTCCGACGCCGACGGCATGAGCCGCCGTATACCACTGGAAAAAACCGGCGACCGTGAGCGTTATTGGGCTCTCTCACTCGAAGCCTTCCGCGCCGCGGTCAAAGCCCAAATCACGGAAACGCCGGAAGGGCTGGATATCGCCGGCCGCCATATCCCCGCTTCTCGCGACAACGGACGCCTGCTCCGCATCCGCTATCTCCCGCCCGATGCCAACGAACAATCCCACATCCCCCAGGTCACGCTCCAACAAATCCTCAAAACGCCCCGGTCCGCCGATGCCTTCAACGGCAAAGTCGTCTTCGTCGGAGCCACCGCACAATCCGCCACCCGCGACCGCATGATGACGCCCTACAACACCCTCCGCCCCATGCCCGGCGTGGAAATCCATGCCCACGCCTTCGAAACGCTCGCGCAGGGCAAGTTCTATTCCGACGCTTCCCCGTCGCTAGTTCTGCTCGTCTCGCTAGGCTTGATCGCAATAGCCGGCGCGCTCTTTCTCCGCTGGTCGGGCACGCTGGCGTACGCCCTCGGCGCATTGCTCATCTTGATAGCCCACGCCCTCCCCCATCTTTTCTTCGTCAAGGGAATCATTTTTCCCTATGTCGCCCCCGCCGCCACCGCCTGGTTCGCCGTCACCTGCGCGGCCGTTTTCCAATACTTCCGCACTCGCGAACAACTTGCCCAAACCGAAGGCGAACGCTTCCGGTATCAACAGGCCATCCAGTTCGTCACCCACGAAATGCGCACCCCGCTCAGCGCCATCCAGGGATCCAGCGAGCTCATGAATCGCTATAAACTCAGCGATGAAAAGCAAAAGCAACTCTCCCAACAAATCCACACGGAATCCAAACGCCTCGCCGGCATGATCCAAACTTTCCTTGATGTCGAACGCCTCTCCGCCGGTCAACTCGATCTCAAACGCGAGCCCTTCGAAATCGCCAAGATCGTCAACAATTGTGTCGATCGCGTCCGCCCGCTCGCCGAACGTAAATCCATCGGCCTCCATCTCCATGAGTGCGTCGCCGCCACCGTCCACGGCGATCGCGAGTTGATGGAGTACGCCGTCTACAATCTCCTCACTAACGCCGTTAAATACTCGCCCGCCGAAACCAGAGTGGATGTAAACGCGTCTTTACAGAACGGATTGCTTAGCGTCGCCGTGCAGGATGAAGGAATAGGAATGAGCGCGGAAGAACTTAAGAAAATAGGCCAGAAGTTCTACCGGACCGCCAAAGCGGAGCAATCCGGCGAAGTAGGCACCGGCATCGGCCTCTCCATCGTTCAGCAAATCATCAACCACCACGGCGGCCGTCTGAAAGTCACCAGTTCCCCCGGACATGGCTCGTGCTTTACGATGTTAGTACCGGCCCTAATTTCCCCCGAGAGTCCATTTTTGAAATCAGAAGGTCCGCCGGAATCGGAGAAGTAATCCTTGCAACGTTTGCTGGTTGTTGAGGACGATAACGCTGTTCGCAACAATATCGTTACCTGTCTGGAACTTGAAGGTTTTGCCGTGGACGCCGTTGGCTCTACGCGGGAAGCGCTCGCTAAATTACAGGATGGCGGCTATCCCATCGTCCTTTCGGACATCTATCTCGACGAGCGCACCGGTCTCGATGTCCTCAACGCCGCCCGGTCTTCCAATCCCGATTGCGCCGTCATCCTCATGTCCGGCCGCGGTTCCATGGAGACGGTAATGGCCGCCACCCGCGGCGGCGCTTTCGACTATCTCGCCAAGCCCTTCGACCTCGACGACATGGTGGAAAAAATTCGCCGCGCCGAAGCCTCTCTCGCCGAACCCGAGGAGAAGGAAACCCGCATCGACGACATTCCCGTCACCGATATGATCGGCTCCTCTCCCCACATGGTCGAGATCTTCAAGATCCTTGCCAAAGTCGCCCCCACCGACGCCACGCTCCTCGTCGAAGGCGAAACCGGAACGGGTAAGGAACTCATCGCCCGCCTCATCCACCGCTATTCGCTGCGGTTCGATAAGCCATTCGTCCCCGTCGATTGCGGCTCCATCCCCCCATCGCTGCTCGAAAGCGAACTCTTCGGCGCTTTAAAGGGGTCCTTCACCGGCGCCGATCGCGACCGCATCGGCGTCTTCGAGTCGGCCAACCATGGGACCATCTTCCTCGACGAAATCGGCGACATCGATCTCAACTTCCAGTCCAAGCTCCTCCGCGTCCTCCAGGAGCGCGAAATCCGCCCCCTCGGCTCGCCCCGCGGCAAACCTATCGACGTCCGCATCGTCGCCGCTACCAATAAGAACGTCCGCCAACTAGTCGAACAGGGCAAATTCCGCGAGGATCTCTGGTTTCGCCTCGACGTGGTACGCGTCGAAATTCCCGCCTTGCGCCAACGCCGTGGCGACGTGCCGCTCCTCGCCCAAACGTTTCTCGATTATTACAACGAGCGCTATCGCATCCGCGCCATCCTCACCGAAAGCGGCGTCAAGGCCCTCGATTCTTACACCTGGCCCGGCAACGTCCGTCAACTGCAGCACCTCATTGAGCGCCTCGTTATCCTCGCCCCGTCCGGCCGCATCGATGAGTCCGCCGTCAACGACGCCATCGCCGAAAGCGAAGGCAAGGACACATCCGGCGAGACGCTGGAAGACGCCAAAGTCGAGCAGATTCGCAAAGTGCTCGCCGCCACTGGCGGTAACAAAAGTAAGGCCGCCAAAATCCTCGGTATCGAACGCAAAACGCTCTATCGCCTGATCGAGCGTTTCAGCCTCGACAAATAATGCTCACCAGACGCCATGCGCTCGCTGCCCTCTCCGCCGCCGGTTGCGCCCCCAAGCCGGATCGAATGAACGCCCTCGCCGAGCGCTACGTTAAGCTGATTCTCGGGGTCGGCCATCACGATCCAAACTACGTCGACGCGTTCTACGGTCCGCCCGAGTGGAAGCCCGCCAAACAGCCGCTGCCCCAACTCGCAACCGAGGCCGGCACCCTCGCCGACTCTATCGATCTTCAAACCGGCGGCGACCTCCATCGCCAAAACTATCTGCTCATCCAGACCCGCGCCGCCGGCTCCCGCATCCGCATGCTCCAGGGCGAGAAGTTCTCGTTCGACAAGGAAGCGCAAATGCTCTACGAAGTGGAGCCTCCCGCCGTCAGCCTCGCCGAGCTTGAGACCAGCCTCCAGGCGATCGGCAAAGCCCTCCCCGGGTCCGGTACCATCGAAGAACGCTACGCCAAATTCTACAACCGTTTCGCCATTCCAGCCGAACGTGTCGATCGAACCTTTAGGGCCGCCATCGCCGAAGCCCGCACCCGGACCAAAAAGTGGATCCCAGGCCTTCCCGCCAAAGAGTCGTTCGACATCGAGTACGTCAAAGGAAAGTCCTGGAGCGCGTACAACTGGTACAAGGGCGGCGCCCGCTCGGTCATCCAGGTCAATATCGATCTCCCCATCCGCATTGATCGAATCCTCCAACTCGCGTGCCACGAGGGCTACCCCGGCCATCACGTCTACAACGCGCTCCTCGAAGCCCGCCTGGTTAGGGAGAAAGCGTGGATGGAGTACAGCGTCTACCCCCTCTACAGCCCGCAATCGTTAATCGCCGAAGGGACCGCCGATTTCGGCGCCGGTCTCGTCATCCACGGCGAAGAAAGTCTCGCCTTCAAGCGCGACGTTCTTTTCAAGGAGGCCGATCTCGACCCCGCGCTCGCCCCCGAACAGCACCAAATGCAAAAGTTGCTCCGCCCACTCCGCCACGCCACCATCCAAGCCGCCCGGACCTATCTCGACGGGACACGGACCGCCGCCGAAACCATTGAATATCTCCAGCGTTATACTCTCGAAACCAAAGCCAGGGCCGAACGCCGCATCCGGTTCTTCGACGAGCACCGCAGCTACATCATCAACTACAGCTTCGGCGAAGACATCGTCGCCAACTGGGTAGCCAAAACCGCCGGCGAAGACCTCGCCGCCCGCTGGAAAGCCTTCACGGAAATCCTCTCGTCCCCGCGGACCCCCGCCAACCTCCTCTAAACCGTGTCAAAGCACTATTTAATCTAACCTTAATCTCCCGGCGCCGCCTTCCGCCCAGCCTCTTTCCGCGGCCGCCCCGGACGTCTCCGCTCAAGCACCCGCCCATACTTGCATTCCATCTCCCTTACAAACTCCGGCCCCCCAGACACCGCCCCCAAATGCGTCGCCCGCCGCAAGTCCGCCGCGTCCTCGGCTTGCACTTCCAACTGCAATATTTCCGTCCAATCCTCAACCGTAAACATCCGCGAAAATTCCCCCCTGTCCAAATAAGCCGGGTAATCGCACAACCCCGCATGCGCCGCCGCGCTAGACCATCGGTAGGAGGTCGCCTCCCCGGCCAACCCTGCCCGCACGGGATTCAAATCCACATACGCCAACGCCGTCCGATAGTGATTTTCGCTCATCGACGACGCCCCAAACCGCGCCTGCCACAAATGCCCCTTCCGCTCCAATCTTTCATTGAAGGTCCGAGCGTATTTCGAATTCAGAACCTGCATCATCGCCGACACGCCCTCATCCCGATCCGGAATCAAAACCAGATGAAAGTGATTTGGCAACATACAATACCCAACCACCCGATTCCCATATTCCCCCGCATACCGGCCCAGCAACTCCAGAAACAACCGGTAGTCGTAGTCCAATGCAAATACGGACTTCCGAAAGTTCCCCCGCTGCGTCACATGCACGGGTACTCCGGCCGGTACAAATCGTTCAGGTCGTGGCATCACAAATAGAGTGCCCTCCACCCGCCTTTCCTCTCAAAAATCGCTCACCAAATCGATCTCCCGCAGTCCACACAATCCGCGAATCCCAACCGCAACCGTGAATCCCCAGGCGCGGCCCGCTCGAACCCCGGCGGCACGTCAATGTCTCTGGCCGGCCCGCAGGAAAGACTGGTAGCATCGCGCCTTCCTGGTCTGTGACTCTTTCCCTCGAAGGGCGGATGCTCAGGATTCGGAGGTTCTTGGCGTCAGCTCGAAGCCGAGGTTTTTGGCGGTGGCGACCAGGCCGTCAATGCGACGCTGCTGATATCG
>JBJXFL010000200.1:0-4413 GCA_046155405.1 Bryobacteraceae bacterium
TCAAGCTCCTCGACTTCGGCCTCGCCAAGCACGACGTCAAGCTTCGCCAGACGGACGCCACTCTCACCGCCGCTCTCACGCAGGAAGGCCAGATCGCGGGCACGTTGCAGTACATGGCGCCGGAGCAACTCGAAGGCGGCGAGATCGACGCCCGCGCCGATCTCTTCGCCTTCGGCGTTGTCCTGTACGAAATGCTCTCCGGCAAGCGGCCGTTTCAAGGCGCCACCGCGGCCAACCTCATCGCTTCCGTGATGAAGGAACAGCCGCCGCCGATCCTCGATCTGGAACCGCGGCTCGACCGCGTGCTGCAGACCTGTCTCGAAAAAGATCCGGAGCTTCGCTGGCAATCGGCGCGCGAGATCAAGCACGCGTTGCAATGGACCACGCCCGCCGCGCCGCAGACTGCGCCCGCAGATGCAAAGCGTTGGCGAATCGCCACCGGCATCGCCACGGCCGCCGCACTGGGCTTCGCCGCCTGGGCGGTATGGCCGAAGCCAGAACCACTCGCGCCGGTCATGCGCTTTGAAATTGCACCACCGCCCGATGTCGGTACCTCGAATGGCATCGTCGTCTCACCCGACGGGCAGAAGATTGTGGTCTCCGCGGGCACCAGGAGTGGAGTCGGCCCCCCAAGTCCCGGCGAACAAATCGAAGGCGGGTTATGGTTGCGCGATCTCAGCGCCACGGAATGGCGTTTGTTGCCCGGGACGAAAAACGCGTTCGGCCCGTTCTGGTCGCCCGATAGCCGCTTTGTCGGTTTTTCAATCGGCGGGAGCATCAATAAAGTGGATATTGCCGGCGGTCCGCCACAGAAGCTTGGCCAGTTGGCGCATGCGACCGGGACGGGCAGTTGGAGCCGAGACGGCTGGATTATTTTTGGCGAGCTCGGTGGTGGTGGCGGAACTATCTGGAAACTGCCTCAAGCCGGCGGCGAACCGGTGCAGGTCACCGTGCTGGATCCAGATCGAAAAGAGGCGTATCACTCTTTACCTGTTCTGCTTCCCGGCGGAAGGCATTTTTTATACTTGCGAAGCGGAGCCGACGAGATTTCCGGCCATTATCTTGGCTCGCTCGACGCCAAGCCCGCCGATCAGTCCAAGGAACGAATCGTTGCCGCCACGTTGTCGCCGCACTGGGCGGCAGGCCACCTGCTTTTCATGCGCGATGGCACAATGATGGCCCAACGGTTCGATGAAAAAGAACTAAAACTCCGAGGCGAACCCATCCCCATCGCCGAGCGCGTCCAGACTTTAGGGGCAGCGGCCAGGTTCTCTGCTTCGTCTTCCGGAACCTTGGCCTACCGCACCGGTGCCGTCGAATTGACATCGCAGATCACCTGGTATGACCTCCAAGGAAAGGCCTCTGGTACATTTGGCGAGCCCGGTACAAGCCACGATATCGTTCTTTCCCCGGACGGGACACGCGCGATCGTGCGCGACGCGCCGGGCAGTCTCCGCGGAGATCTCTGGGCGCTGGAGCTATCGCAGGGAGTCCGCACTCGGCTGACCGCGAATCGAAAAATTAATTCGGAAGCGGCGTGGTCGGCCGACGGCAGCCGAATTATCTTCGTAACTGGCGAGGACACCCGATTGGATTCGATCCAGGAAAAGTCTTCCTCGGGCACCGGCGAGGAAAAGGAATTGTACAAAGAGCCTGGCGCCAATTTCCGTGTTACCAGTTGGTCACGCGATGGCCGCTTCGTACTTGTGTGCAAACGAGGCAGCGGCATAGGAACGTCTCACGATCTCCGTATCCTCATCATGGGCGACAAGCCCAAGCTGGTTCCCCTGCTGCAATCCCCGTTCGGCGAACTGGACGCCTTCTTCTCGCCGGACATGCGTTGGATCGCGTATTCGTCGAATGAGTCCGGCCGGTTTGAAGTCTATGTCCGGCCCTTCGCCGCCGATAAACCCGGCTTCGGCGAAGGCAAGTGGCAGGTCTCGCGCGACGGCGGCAGCCGCCCGCGCTGGCGCTCCGACGGCCGCGAACTCATTTTCCAACGCGCCGACGGCCTCACTAAAATGGCCGTCGATATGGCCCCAACCGGCGCGGCCTTGAACATCGGCATCCCCCGCGCTCTCTTCAAAAGCACGGCGCCAGGCAGTTGGGACGTCACCGGCGACGGCAAGCGCTTCCTCGCCGCCGTGCCCGAAGCGCGCCCCGCGCAACAGCCGATTACCGTCGTCCTCAACTGGACGTCGCTGCTGAAGAGAAACTAGCGGGCCGGCGGGCCATAGGTGAGAACATCCACCTCGTTCGTATCGGCCTGCATCAACCTACGCAGGGGCGCTGGGTCGCCTCGAAGCGACTTGTCGAAAAACGCCCTCGTCCAAGCACTGATCGTCCGGAGTATTTGCAGATTCGGCGTGGCCTTGCGCACGTCTTCCGGCCACGCGTTGATCCCTGCCCCATCCATGCGCCCAAGGTAGCGCACATCGGCAAAGCTGTTGTGCGATACCCCTGGCGTCTTGATCTTGACGTGGTAGCTGCCGCCCGCAATGGTCGCGAATATTTTCTCTCTCGCCTCGGCCTGGCGCGCCGATCGCCGCGCTACATACGCCGCGCGGGTCGTGCCCATTTTGACGAACACTTCGTCCGGCGGATCGGGATCGAAGTGGTCGAGCATCAGGAATGGTTGCGTCATGCTCCGCCCGGCGTTGTCCAACCAAAACGGCTGCCAGCTCATGTTGCCGTCCTGGTTGAGGCACGCCTTGATCCGGCTATCGGTCTGACATACACGCGCGGCAACCCGTCCTCCTCGGGAATGGCCGAATACACCGGCTTGATCGAGATCGAATTTGTTGTGAAAGATCGACCGCTTCTCTCTGTCCTCGCTCTTCAGCTTATCCAGCACGAATCGGATGTCCGCGGCACTGATGTCGGCGAGCTTCTTTTCGAACGCATCGACGCTGCCGCTTTCGCGCCGAAGGCTGCTCAGGTAGCCGTTTGCCGCTGTCACCACCCGCCCGCCCGGGAACACGATGCCGGGCGCCTCATGGGTTGGCTCAACACCCACCACGACGTATCCATGGCTCGCCAAATCCTCGAGCTGAATCGAGTACGCGACAACGGGAACGCCCCCGCCCGGCGAAAACACGAGCAGCGGCAACCGGCCCGCCGAGGCGACCGGCGCTTCCTCATGCGCGTTCGAGCGCACTTCGTTGGCAAGGATCGAGCGCCAGCTTGGGCCGAAAAGACCCGACAGCGAATCGGCGGCGGCGCTGGCGGCCAGGCTTTCGACCCCCGGCAGGTACGAGCCTGTGTTCCGTCCAGGCTTCGCGGCTGGATACCAAATCTGGACCACGATCTCGCGTTTGTCGTGAGCGGCTTCCGTCGCTGGCTCAAGGCGCTCCGCGTCAATCCAATGCAAACTGACTTTCCCCACGCTGTACTTGCCGGACGGCTTCGGCAGGCTCGGGGTCGATTGCGCCCACGAGCTGAATACGGCCGCGGTGAAGAGCAGGAAGCGCACCATGCTCCTGCATTATATGTTTTTCGTTCAGCGCCGCAACGCCAACACCGCGTTCAACCCGCCAAACGCGAACGAATTCGAAATCGCCACCGCATGCGGAAACGATTCGAAAGAAGTAACAGGCGCCACGCACTCCGGATCGTCCTCGACAAAGTTCGCCGTCGGTGCCACCGCCTGCTCGCGCAATCCGCAAATCGCCGCCACCGCTTCCAACGCCCCGGCAGCGCCTAGCGCATGGCCATGCAGCGACTTCGTCGACGTCACTCGCATGTTATCCAGGCCCGCACCAAACACTGTCCGCAACGCCGACGATTCCGCGACATCGTTCACCGCCGTGCCGGTTCCATGTGCGTTCACAACGCCCACCGAATCAGGCGTCAATCCACCATCGGCCAGCGCCAATCCAATCACCCGCGCCGCGCCCGCCGCCGAGGGCTGCGTAATGTGATGCGCGTCCGCGCCCATGCCGAACCCAACGATCTCGGCCAACACCGTCGCCCCGCGCGCGACGGCACGATCGAGAGGCTCCAGCACCAACATCGCGGCGCCTTCGCCCAGTACCATCCCCGCGCGGCCTTTCGAAAACGGACGGCACGTGTTCGGGCTCACCACGCGCAACGCCTCCCACGCCTTCATCGATCCATACGTAAACGGCGCTTCGCTCCCGCCCGCCAGCGCCACATCGGCGATGCCATGCCGCACCAGCCAGAACGCCTGCCCGATGGCGTGATTGGACGAACTGCACGCCGTCGACACGGTCCACACCGGGCCCTGCCAGCCCAACTCCAGCGTCAACGCACTCGCCCCCGCGTTCGCCATCGAACGCGGAATCATCATCGGATGCACACGCGGCGACCGATCAAAATAGAGCGCATGAAACCCCGCGTCCTCGCTCACCTTCCCACCGTAACAAGAGCCCGTTACAATCGCCGCGCGTTGCT
>JBJXFL010000207.1:0-15391 GCA_046155405.1 Bryobacteraceae bacterium
ACTCTACGCCAAGCTACCTGGCAGGAAAAGATTTTCGACGACCCCGGACTGGATGCGCACACGCGAAAACTCCTTGAACCCCTTATGGAATGGGTCAAAGCCGTGGCTTAAAAGTGCAAAACTCTAGTCTAGCCTGCGTCAGTGTTTCGTAGACATCGTTGAAAACATCGGCCATATTGAAGGGTTCCTGAAAGACCTGGGGCCGTTTGAGATCGAGAATCACGGGTTCAACGAACTGGTCAATGGTTGGCACGCCGATCACGTGATGAAGCATGACGCCACCGCCATCGAGTGCTTCTCGCTCATGGCCTTTCTAACCCTCATCCTTTACCATGCCTTCCTTTATCTGAACCTGAAGCCATCCATTCGCAAGAACAAATCCGAAGAATACTGGGCGAAGCTGATGGCAGCCGAAATTTACGGCGACTTGACGCCCGGCGCGATGTCGCCGTGACCGCCGCGATCCGCGTTTCATTGGCCGGAAGTATCAACTGCAACGTGTCGATGCGCATAGGCCTTCGCCGTAAGTATGCCCAATCCCCGTTTTCCGCTACTCGTAGGCCGAAAGCACCCATCGCGAATCTGCTCTTCCGCCCGCAAATCGGCTATCCCCACTCTTTCACCGGAGTTGCGAGTGCTTTCAGAGTATTGGTTGCGGAATCGCTGACACGCGACAACGCGACACATCCGACTTGAAACCGGCCTCCTGCGGGTGTATCATTCATCGATTCGACTATTATGCTCGATATCTCTTCACATGACATTGTGCTGGTCGGTGGCGGCGGCGCCGGCTTACGGGCGGCCATCGCTATTTCCGAAACGAATCCGAAACTCAGCGTGGCCGTTGTTTCCAAAGTGTATCCGATGCGCAGTCATACGGTGGCCGCCGAAGGCGGCGCCGCCGGCGTTCATCTCGCGGAAGACAGTTTGGACGAACACGCGTACGATACCATCTCCGGGGGCGATTGGCTCTGCGATCAGGACGCGGTGGAAGCCTTTGTAAAAGAGGCTCCGCTCGAGTTGATGCGTCTGGAACATTGGGGTTGCCCTTGGAGCCGGGAGCCGGATGGACGAGTCGCCGTGCGGCCTTTCGGTGGAATGAAGAAAACTCGTACTTGGTTCGCGGCCGACAAGACCGGGTTCCACATGCTGCACACGCTGTTTCAGACCACGCTCAAATACGATGCGGTAATCCGGTACGACGAATTCTATGTCACCCGGCTGTTGGTGGACGAAGGCCGCGTTCAAGGCGTGGTGGCGCTGGAGTTGACCACTGGAAAAGTCCAGGCGATTACCGCCAAGGCTGTCATCCTGTGCACCGGAGGTTGCGGCCGCATCTTCCGCTTCACGACCAATGCCGCCATCAAGACCGGCGATGGCATGGCGCTGGCCTACCGCGCGGGCGCTCCATTAAAAGACATGGAGTTTGTTCAGTATCATCCGACCGGCCTTCCATTTACCGGAATTCTCATTACCGAGGCGGCTCGCTCCGAAGGCGGTTACTTACTGAACAAGGACGGCTACCGGTATCTGCAGGACTATAACCTGGGGACGCCGGAAGCCAAGCCGGTGATGCGCAGCATGGAGCTTGGGCCGCGCGATAGGCTCTCGCAAGCGTTCGTTCGAGAACAGGAGAAAGGCCGCACCGTGGAGGGGCCCTATGGCCCGGTCGTGAATCTGGACCTTCGCCACTTAGGCGAGAAGACGATCCACGCGAAGCTCCCGTTTGTCCGGGAGCTATGCCTGAAGTACGAAAATATCGATCCCGTCACGCAATTAATTCCGGTCCGTCCGGTGATTCACTACATGATGGGCGGCGTCCATACGGACCTGAACGGAGCCACCCCATTGCCGGGCTTATACGCGGCGGGTGAGGTGGCCTGCGTGAGTATCAACGGGGCGAATCGGCTGGGTTCGAATTCACTGCCGGAACTGCTAGTGTTCGGCACCCGCGCCGGGCGGGCGGCGGCGGTCTTTGCGGCCGAGCAAAAGCCGCCGGGGCGGCACTTGCTGGCTCAGGCGTTGGATGAAGAAGCGCGGCTGCAAGAGCAATTCCTTAGGAAGAGCGGAGGCAAGGAGCCGATCGCGGACCTGCGCGAAGAGATGCAGAAGATCATGGAACAGTGCGCCGGTATTTATCGCTCGGGCGAGTCGCTGGCCGGAGCGGCCGAAAAACTTCACGAGCTACAGGAGCGGTTTCGCGACATACGTCTGGATGACCGGGGCCACTTATTCAATACGGAACTGATTTCCGCGCTGGAGTTATCTTGCATGCTGGAGGTGGCCGAAACCATGGCGCAGTGCGCAATGCAGCGCACCGAGTCGCGCGGAGCCCACCAGCGAACCGATTATCCGGCGCGCGACGACGAGAAGTTTCTGGCGCACTCGCTCGTGTATCGCGACGCGGATGGACGGCCGCGGGTGGAATACGCGCCCGTGACTATCACTCGCTGGCCCCCGGCCGAGCGGGTCTACGGAAGGTAAATGACTATGGCGAATAGGATCACCATCGAAGTCACGCGGTATGATCCGGCGCATGACGAGAAGCCTCGCCTAGACGCCTTTGAGGTCCCCCTCCGAAAGGAGTGGGTGGTGCTCGACGCCCTGAATTACATTAAAGACCACCTAGACGGGTCGCTCACGTTTCGCTGGTCGTGCCGCATGGGAGTCTGCGGAAGTTGTGGGATGACGGTGAACGGCGTTCCCAAATTGACTTGCGCCACGTTTCTTTCAGACTATGCGCCGGGCCCCGTGCGAGTGGAGCCAATGAAGAACTTCCCGCTGCTTCGAGACCTGGTCGTCGACACCTCGGATTTCCTGGTAAAGCTGGAAAAGTCTAAACCGTGGATCATTCGGAAGGTGGAAAAACCGCTGGACGAAGAATACTTCCAAACTCCGGAGCAACTGGAGGCGTACAAGCAGTACAGCATGTGCATTAATTGCATGCTGTGTTATGCGGCCTGCCCGGTTTACGGACTGGACCCTTTATTTAGCGGGCCGGCCGCGATTGCCCTGGCGCAGCGATACAACATGGACTCGCGCGACGAGGGGGCCGGCGAGCGGTTGGATATCCTCTCCCATCACGATGGGATTTGGGGGTGTACGTTTGTCGGTGAGTGTACCGAGGTTTGTCCCAAGAATGTGGACCCCGCCGGCGCCATTCAGCAGTATAAGTTAACGGCCACCATGGAATGGGTGAAGGCGCTGGTGCTGCCGCGGGGAGCGGAGTAGCCGATGATCAATCCCACCGAGTATCTGCCCAAGTCATACCATCCGCGTGTCTCCACTTACTGGTGGTTGGCCCGTTGGGTGTACTTAAAATTCATCCTTAGGGAAGCGAGCAGCGTCTTCGTGGCTTGGACGGTAATACTGACGCTCCTTCAGATCCGGGCGCTCGTGCGCGGACCGGCGGAGTACGCGGAATTTCAGAATTGGCTGCGCAGTCCATATTTATTGGCGTTGAATGTGATCGCCCTTTTCTTTGTCGTCTTCCACGCCGTAACTTGGTTCAATTTAGCGCCGAAAGCGATGGTAGTGCGGATACGCGGGAAACGTCTTCCCAATTTAGCCATATCGGCGCCGAACTACGCCGCCTGGGCGGTGATATCGGCGGCCGTGGCGTGGATACTTCTGCGAGGGTAAATGAGTAAAAGATCGAATGAACCGTTTTTGTGGATGCTTTTCAGCGCTGGCGGTGTAGTGTCCGCATTACTGATGCCGATCCACCTGTTACTGTTCGGGCTGGCGTTTCCATTGGGATGGCTGGACGGACCTGGTCGCGAAAAGTTACTTGCGGTGGTCACGCATCCGGTCGCCCGAGTCTATTTGCTGATTCTTTGCTCCCTCCCATTGTTCCACTGGGCTCACCGGTTCCGGTTTACGCTGTACGATGGCTTGCAGATCAAGCACCTGAGCGAATTAATCAACATTTTTTGCTATGGCGGAGCGACTTTGGGGACCGCACTGGCGGCTTACTTCCTTTGGAGTATCCCGTAGAGACGCCCCGTTCCCACCGCCGATCGGCGGTTGTATACTGCCTTGTTGAAAGGAGGGTGAATGCCAAAGTACGTGATCGAACGTCATATGCCTGGCGCAGGCTCTTTGTCGCGCGATGAACTTGGGGCCATTTCCGAGAAGTCTTGCCGCGCGCTGGAGGAAATTGGGTCGCACATTCAGTGGGTCGAAAGTTTCGTTACCGCCGATAAGGTCTACAGCATTTATATCGCTCGCGATGAAAGATTGATTCGCGAGCACGCCTATCTAAGCGGTTTTCCGGCGGATAGTATCTGCGAGGTTAAAGTGGTGATTGATCCTTCCACGGCCCGGGAGGCGCGTTGGGCTATCGAACATGACGTGGCGAAAGAGTCGGGGATCTACTAAGCGGAAAGCCGTCAAGGAGAGTTCAGCATGCTCGTAACATCTTCCTGGAACCGCCGCCGGATCGTCCGCGCGTTAGCGGGCGCGGCGGCGTTGCCGGTAGTGAGCCGGGGTGCGATGCGGCGGGTCGGGATTGTCGGTTCGGGGATGGCGGGCGTTTCTCTGGCTTGGCTCCTGGACGGGCGCCGGGAGGTGGTGCTGCTGGAGGCGCGGGATACAATCGGCGGAAACGTGCAGACTATCCCGGTGAACGTCGACGGCCAAACGGTGGTGGTGGACATGGGCGCGCAGTACTTTCACCCCGGTCCGTATCCCACCTACGTCAGGCTGTTGCGAAAACTGGGGCTGCTGCGCGATACTCACTCGTTCGCGGCGTCGATCACGCTGGAGGCCCCCGGCGCGGCGACGCCCCTCTTCGTTTCCCCCGTACTGCCGGGGCGCGCGTGGCCCTTGCTTGCCGAGTGGAACCGGGCCGGGCTTCAAGCTTTCGCGGTCGCATTCAGCGAGGCAAAAGCGCGCGAAGAAGCGAGCGCCAGCTATTCGCTCACGCTGGGTGACTGGCTGCCAACGCTCGGGCTGACGCGAGAGCAGTGGGAGGGAATGATACTACCGTGGGCGGCGTCCCTGTACTCCGGAAATATTGAACAGGCGCGAGGGCTGTCGGCCCGGGCGGCCATGGTGTTCGCGGCCAAGGCGCTGCCGGAGAAGGCCACCGACCCGCTGCTCTATTACGCGCTCAAGCGGGGGATGGTGGAGCCGCTGCGCCGAATGCTGGCGCAGTGCCACACGGTGCGGGTGCTGACCGGAGCGGAGGTGAAAACGGTTGGACGGGATGCGCAAGGCGGCTTCCTCGTCGGTTATGGCGCCGGTGGGCAGACGCAAGTGGACGACCTGGTGTTCGCCTCGTCCGGGCCGGCCACCCTCCAATTACTGGCCGGCATGCCGGAGACATCGGCTCAGCAAACGGCGCTCCGCGGCATCGAATTTCACGATACCCGGCTGGCATTGCACATGGACCCGGTTTACGCGGCGGCGAAGGAGAACTACCGGTCGTTCTTCAACGCCCAAATCCACGGCGGCTATTGCCAGGCGTCGATGTGGCTGAAAGAGGTGGTGGGGGCCAACGTGTGGAAAAGCTGGGTGACGCACCGCACCAGTCAGCCGGGGCAAATTCTCCACCAAGCCGCATTCCGGCACATGCTGCCAACAGCTGCGAGCATCCAGGCGCAAAATGAGGTGCGCCCGCTGCAGGGGCGCGATGGAATCTGGCTGACGGGAGGGTACCTTCATCCATTTGATTCGCAGGAAACGGCATTGTTGTCGGCGATGGATGTGGCCGAGGGCCTGGCCGGTACTGGCGCGCGGATGGCGGAGTTGGAGAGTGCCTGACGGCGTGGGACCTTATCGGCGCCCCACTCCGCTACCGCCAGTGTCCTTCCACGAATACCCATCCGCGAACGGGCCGGCGAACCCACTTCGCGGGTACCCAGACTGCACGGGGGCGAGGCGGAAGCACCCACGCCCCCGGCGCCCAAACATACGCTCTACCGTCCCATCGATGGAAGCCTGGAGTCCAAACATAGCCCCGTCCGGGCGATGCAATACGGCGCTCCACAATTGGACGCGGCGGCGCGACGGTTACTACTACCTCGGCGCTCGCGGAGATCGCCAGTCCGGCGCCGACTAGAGCGGTAAGAAATATCTTCCGAATCATGTTTTTCCTTCTCCTCTGTCCGTTGGACAACGAGCGCCCGTACTGAGTTTCCTATGGCCGGCGCTATTTTCCGCTCAGGGTAATCGAACTACCCGCCTTCGTGTATTTCTTTCAACTTCCCTTGCGTTATGGGACCGGCGATACCATCCACCGTCAGTCCGAACCGGGACTGGAAACCGCGGATGGCGGCCTGCGTCAGGGGCCCGATATCTCCGTCGATGGGGCCTGGGTTGTACCCCAGATTGCGAAGACGAGCCTGGATCCCGGTGGGCGTATCCACCGGGTCCAAGTGGCCGAGACGGACATCCCAAATTACACCTGGACGAGACGTATCCTCGTCCAGCCAGACCGTCAGGCGGGCGTCGGGGGAATCGGCGGCTATTTCCTGCTCAATCATGCCATCGCCGCCAAGCGTACCCTCCGTCGTCTTCCCGTTCGCCACCAGCCGGTACTTCTTCCCTGCCAGCGCCGCCATATCCGCGTCCAACATGCGGACCCGGACGAATGTCTTCTGGCCCTCAACTTTATATTCGTGCCAGGCGTCGGTGGCCGCTGGATCGGTTCGCGTATCCGTGTCGGGAATGTACAGCGAATCGCCGGGATAGATGAGATTCGGGTTCGGGCGCAGCCGCCGGAATTCGGCGTTGTTGCCGTGATTGTAGATCGTCCGCCAGTCGGCGAATCCGTAGCGGAGAGCGATGGAGGAGAGGCAATCCCCTTGGACAACTGTATACATTGGCATGAGAGACTCCTGTCGGCTGAAATGGGTCAGGCCTTTTCCCAATCGGCCAGACCGGGGAAGGAAACCTGGCACTCGCCGGGATCGGTATGCTCGACTTTGGCCTTGCCTTCGTCATCGAGCGTTCCTTCGGCTACGTCGCCCCCGGGAAGGACAACCTTATAGGCCTGGCCCGCGATCGGCTTTCCCGTCCGATCCTTCAGCTTGATTCCCACCCAGTGGGTCTTCGTCTCATTTTCCGGAGTATTGGGATTGTGCGTGGGTTCGGGCGCGGGCGCGGGCGGAGGCGGAGCCGTGGAGCCCGGAGACGAAGAGGAGGACGCCGAAGACGACGACGAGGACGTTGAAGACGATGAAGATGAAGAAGCCGACGTTGTGCGGGAACTACCGCCGGTATATTCCTTGTGCCCGCCGGGGTCGGCGGTGGCCGCGACGGCCGGGGCCGTGGCCGCTTTTGTGGCGTTGAGGTTCCCCTTCGAGCCGCTGCCGGCGGCGCCGCCCGAATTTATCTTCACCATGGTGCCGACGATGGTGACGCCACCGGTGCCGATATCGACAAAGCTACCGCCGACTTTGAGGGAAATCTGCGAAGTGGATTCGATCACAATCTTCCCCGAACTATTCAGATAAACATCCCCGGTGACGTCCATGGACATCTTGCCGCCGATTTCAGTCGCCACGTTTCCAGTCGTCTTGGAAGTGCTGGAACCGGTAGTCTCGACGGCATCCTTGCCCTTGATGACCATTATGCGGTCACGCTTGATCTCTTCCACGACGTCCCGATGAACGGTTCGCTGGAAATCCCGTTCGATGGTCTCCAACTGATCCCGCTTGACGATGAGATGGGTATCGTTGCCGATCCACTCCATCCGGTCGTTCAACACCCTGGTGTCCATGTTTTTTTGGGCGTGGAAAAACACCTGTTCGGCGTCCTTCTTATCCTCAAACCGAAGCTCGTTGAAGCCGCCGCCGCCCAGGCTGGAACGAGACTTGAAGGCGCTCATCGTCTTGTTTTCCGGGAGGGTATAGGGCGGCATCATATCGGCGTTATAGACGCTGCCCATGATGATGGGCTGATCGGGATCGCCCTCTTCAAATGCCACGATTACTTCATGGCCGACGCGGGGAATGGAAATGAATCCGAAGTTTTTGCCGGCCCAGGGGAAGCCGCAGCGGACCCAGCAGGAACTGGTGCCGTTGAATTGACCGTCGCGATCCCAGAGAAATTGGACTTTCACACGGCCATACTTATCCGTGAAAATTTCCTCGCCGGCGGGGCCGACGACCACGGCCGTTTGCGTTCCGAATACCACCGGTTTGGCCGATACCCGCTGCGGCCGGAACGGAAGGCTCAATGGGATGCAGTTCATGACGATTTCCGGCGGCGGCGCGTCGGGTTCGTCGCCGGCGGCGTATCCGCCCTTTTGGGGAATCGAGAAATGGGAGCGGGTGATCAAGTAGGCGTCGTTGTCCTGATAGTGGCGCTCGAGGTTGAACTTGTATCCGGAAGCGATGCCCAGATAGGCCGTGTAGCCGGTGATGACGATGGAATTGACCGCTTCCTGTTGCATGCGGATTTTGGTTGTCCGGGTGTTATCGGAGTAGATCTTCTGCAATTGTGAAGGCTGGTCGCCCCCGCTGGGGGAGACACCGTCAAAGCGCTCGGCGTAACCGCCGGGGTAATCGAAAAGCTCCATATTTTCGTTACCGCCGACCTTCAGCTTGTGGGTCACGTTGCCGACGGCGAGAGTATCGAGGATCAGATCCTGGGCTTGGAGACTGTTGTGGGGCAATTCAAACGAGTGGTCCCAAAGGGTGGTTTTGCCGGAACGAAGGGTCTGGGTCTTTTCCCAGGAGTAGATGATCTCGGCGTCGTCCTGGCCGCCGACATCGGGATCGAAGAAGAGCGAGGGTGAGTGGGGGAGGTCCTTATGGGCGGAAGACGTGTCGGCGACGACCATGGTGTGGCCATCCAGTTCGTGGCGGAAGAAATAGCAGATTCCCTCCTCTTCCATCAGGCGGGAGGCAAAGTCAAAGTCGCTTTCGCGGTATTGGGCGCAGTAATCGCGGGGCTCATAGGTGCCTTGCAAATCGTATGACGCGGGAATGCCGGCGAGGACGACCTTGAGAATGTCCGGGACCGTCTTCTGCTGGAAGATGCGGCTTTGGGTGGTGCGAGTCAGAAACCAAAAGCGTGGGACGGCCTGGAGACTGTAGGAGGTGGTAGTGGTGCCGCGGGCGCCGCGGGTGACGGTCTGGACCATGCCATGGTAGAAGCGCTCGATTCTGGCCGAACTGTCCTGATCGAGAATGACGCGAACGCAGATGGGCTGACCGACGAGCCTGGAAAAATCGATCTCCTCCTCGTTAAAGGCGAAGGCCTCAACGCGAAAGCTAAAGAGCTGAGAGATGCCCTCCATGCCATCGATGGAGCGAATCAGGAGTTTGTTCTCGCCCAACGGAGTGGTCAGCTCGAGAAGCCGATCCTCCTGGGTGTAAGTCGCCATGCTGCACCTCTTCTGCTTAACGCGGATTTGGCAAAATTAAGCCGTCGCCGAATCACCCGCGATATCCCATTTGTGGGAACCCTTCACGATATCGTACTCGGTCTTGGTCACCTTTTCGCCGGCGGATTGCGAAATACGGCTGGTAAAAGGAAAAAAAGGAATAGTTTGTGGTTTGGGCTGGACCTGATCCGGGGGGAGAGTGGCCGCCCAATCCTCCCTGTAGCCGGTGAGATTCTGGCCGCCCGTGCCGGCCTGGAGGCCCTCGCGAGTGGCCCGATCCTTAATTCGCTGGAGGCGCATCGCGACGGTGCGGGCGTCATCGACCTTGGACTTGGCGGCGTTCATGGCGTCGCGGGCCTGGCGCATGGCATCGCCCAGCGGACCGGAGGCGCGGCCGAAGGTATTGTCCATGATGAGCTGCCAAACGGGCATGAATGTATTTCGAAAGTTGAGAGCGAGCAGCCAGGGGAAAGCGCCGAGGTAAGCTTCCATGGCGAGGGCGTTGGCGGATTCGCATTGCTGGCGGAGGCCTTCGAGTTTGTCGACGAGCTCGCCCATAGTGAGCTCAAGAGCGACGTTGAGGCGGCGGAGAACTTCCTTGTTCAACGCTTCCATGCCCTTATCAAGCAGCGCTTCGCCGGGATTGACGTTGATGCCCTGGACGTTGATGCCGAAGTCCTTCGCGGTTTGGAGGAAGCTGACCTTCTCCATAACGATATCGACGAGACGTTCAAGCATGCGCATGCGGGCGGCTTCATACATTTCGAGCTCATTGATGGGCTGGACGGCGGGGCGGTCCATCAGCTTTTTGTAGACAACCCGCAGGAACTCGTTATTGACCGTGGTGACCTCGACAATTACCGTTTCCACGAAACCGGGGAGACTGCCGACGCCAAGACCGGACTTGAAGCCGTTCAGGATTAAGGTCGCGAGTTCCTTGGGCGGGGCGGGCGGCTGGCCATTGGCGGGCATGGGCGGCGGCGCGACCTGGAAGGCTTCCTGCAGGTAGGCGTCGCCGGGGGCGGGCGGCTGGTCGGGATCGGGTTCGACGAAATCGCGAATTTTCTTGCCGAAATCGTCGACTTTGGATTTTAGGTCGTCGAAGCGCTTTTTGGCGTCGTCAAGGAAGCCGATGCCGGTGCCGCCGCCATTCCCGCCGGCGGCGGGAGGCGGCGCTGGCGGGACCGGGTACCAGAGATAGAAGGCCGGAGTGAGGGGTCCCTGGAGCGAGGCGACCGTGTAGCGGCGGACGGTCTTTTCGATGGACTTTTCGAGGTCGATGGCGATGCGGACGTAGAAGTGCTGGTAGACGTCCATGGGCTTGAAGGCAAGGCCGGTCACGAAGTTTAGGATCTCGGCGACCTTGGAAGGGATGGCCGGGCCGAGAACGGGTATTTTGCCGAGGAGGCCGCCCGTGGGGTCGTTTGCGGGTGGGTCGAGAAGCTTTTGCTGGAAAGCGCGGTAGTTACAGCGGGCCTGTTGGAGGTCGATACCGCACTGGTGGATGTCGGTGTACGTGGCGTTGGACGTATTGATTGTGGCGACGGCGCTTTGGACGGCCGAGCCGAAGGCGTTGACTTCTCCGGCGGTGGGTACGGCGGCTCCGGCCCCGCCCGCGCCGAGCATATCGGCGGCCATGCCGGCCATTTGTCCGATGCCGCCCTTGGATTTTTCCAGGGCGTCGAGGACGGACTGGCAGCCGGTCATCATGCTGGAGAGCAGGACCGCTTCGCGATGGAGGGCGGCGCGATATTGGAAGGCGCGGAGCTTGGCGTTGTTGGGAAAGGTTTCGACGGCATCGTCGGTTTTCGGACTGTGGTGGAAGTTTTTGGACGTGTCGAGGTGGACGTGGCCGATGTGGATGAATTCGATAATAGCGCCGGCGTCGATGGGGCGGCGGTCTTCGGGCGCCTGGGCGCCGGCGAGGTTTTGCTCGGGGAGCCCGAGATTCTCTCCCTTATAGAATTTGAGTTCGGCATTGCCGGCGGGGCTGCCCGGCACGTTGCCGCCCAGCAGCCCGCTGGCGGCGTCCATAGCCCCTGTAACAGCTCCTAACATGATGGCTCCTTACGTATGCAGCGACTCGATTTCGCCGCGGGTAGTATCGTCCAATCGGCCGGTTTGTTCGAGGCCCTGGTCGCCCTGAAATTGAACGACGGACTCTTTGAACTTGTCGGATTCGTCGTCGCTCTCGTCGCCGCAGTAATAGCCGAGGTTGTTCAAGCGCTGCTTGGCTCCGGAGGTGGTGTCGATGGGGTTTAAGTGACCGACGCGGACGGGGTATTCCTCTTTGCCGCCGTTGAGCTTCAGCACGCCGCCCTTTGAGTTGGGCTTGATGTAGTGCTCAATGTTGCCGTCGCCGTCGGTAGTTCCCCTGATGATTTCGTCATCGAGGATCAGGGTGTACGGCTCGTTGCGGCGCGGCTCGCCGAGCAGGAAGAGCTGCATCTTCAACTTGGCGGGAACGCCCTTACGTTTGAAGGAGTGGCGGGTGTCGGTGGCGCAGGAGAAGTCCTTGACACGGATGGGGGGGACCGTGACTTCGTCGCCTGGGGCAAGGATGTTGGGGTTCTTGCGCTTGCTCTTCAACTCGCTGTTGTCAGGGTGGTTCCAGACGGTTTCCCAGAAGTGACCGGCATCGTGGGCGATGCTGGGGATGCTGTCGCCCGGAACGGTTACCTTAATGGTTAATTCACGGATTTCAATTGGCATGGGTTTTTCCGTTATTGCGAAATTGCATCTTGATCGAGGTTGATCCACCGGACGGTGCAGTTGCCGGCGTCGATTTTATCGACGCGGATGAGGCCGTCCTTATTGGTGGAGCGGGTGGTCTTTTTGCCGTTAGGGAGGGTAATTTCGCAGGACTCGCCGCGGACGGGGGCGCCGGATTCGTCCTTCATCTCCACTTCAATATAGTGAGTTTTGTCCTTGTTCTCCTCGGCCTTTTCGTCGTGGGTGTTTTCGCCCGCACCGCCGCTTCCGGCGGGGGTTTCGGTGGCCTTGGTTTCGCCGGGCATCATCGCGCCGGCCGGGGCATCGGGATTGGTGCCTTCGGCAATTCCAACGTTGGCGACACTGCCGGCGGCCGCCGCGGAGTTGATGTGGACCATACCCGCGGTGATGTGGATGGAGCTGGGCGTGATCACGATGGAGCTACCCTTGCAGTTGAGGTAGATTCCGGCGTCGTCGGCGATCTCAATGCCTTGGGTGGCGATGATCTTGATCGCCGCCTCCGCGATGAGGTTGACCAGGTTTCCTTTGACCCGAAGTTCGCCGTCCGTCTTGAGGTTCATCGCCGTGCCGTCGATGATGTTGGTGCCCGATTCGGCGAGTTGGAGGAACGTCGCTTCGATCACCCGGGATTCGTCGCCCTTGACGCGACAACTGCTTTTGCCCTTGATCTCGATGCGGGAATCGCCGCCCACGGTTTGATTAAAGTCACCGCCGATGGATTCGAAATAGGAAGCCTTGCAGCGAACGTGGATGTCCTTTTCACCGTGAATGAAAATGTGTTCCGCGCCGATTTTGTCTTCGAAGCGGATCTCATTGAGATTCTGGTTGCCCGCCCCGGGGGTGCTGCGGCTCTTGACGCCGCTTTGGGTTTTGTTGGCGGGCAATTCGTGGGGCGGCGTCTGATCCGAGTTGTAGACGCTGCCAACGATGATGGGCTGATCGGGGTCGCCTTCCTCAAAGGCGACAACGACTTCCTGACCGATGCGGGGAATGTGAATCATGCCCCACTGTTTGCCGGCCCAAGGGCTGGCGACGCGGACCCAGCAGGATGAGTCGCCATCGAATTTGCCATGGCGATCCCAAAAGAACTGGACCTTGACGCGGCCATACTTATCGGTGAAGATTTCCTCACCGGCGGGGCCGGTGACGAGGGCGGTCTGCGTGCCGTAGACGGTGGGCTTCGGCGTGATGCGGTGGGGCTGGAAGGGGAGCTTCAAAGGAATGCAGTTGAAGCTGATTTCGGGCGGGGGCGCGGCGTCGACATCATTGGCGCCGTAGGAGCCGGCTTGCGGAATGGCAACGGAAGCGTTGGTGATGACGTAGGTGTCGTCGTCGCTATAGTGGCGGCCGAGGTCGAATTTGTAGCCGGGACAGATATTGAGGCAGTTGGTCAGGGCCGTAATTTGCAGGGCGCCGACGGTCTCCTGCTGCATGCGGATTTTGGCGGTGCGGGTATTGTCCTGGTAGATTTTCTGAAGGTCGCCGGAACGCTCGGCTCCGCTGGGGGAGATGCCGTCGAAGCGCTGGGCGTACCCGCCGGGAAAATCGTAGAGTTCGAGTTGATCGTTGCCGGCCAGTTTGAGTTTATGTGTCACTTCGCCGATCTGGAGGTCTTCGTCGACCATTTCCTGCGCGTCGAGGCTCTTGTGAGCGAGCTCAAAGCAGTGATCCCAGAGCGTGACTTTACCGGGTTTGATCTCCTGCCGCTTTTCCCACGAATAGATGATCTCGTCGTCCTCGATGCCGCCACGAACATCGTCGAAGTAGAGTTTATTTTCGATCGGAAGGTCTTCGTGGCTTTGCGCGGAGTTGGCGAGGACGAGCGTGTGGCCGTCTTCGCGATGCCGGAAAAAGTAATAGATGCCCTCCTCCTCCATAACGCGGGAGGCGAAGGCAAAATCGGTTTCCCGGTACTGGACGCAGTAGTCGCGGGGCTCAAAGGTGCCGGTGATCTCGAATTCGGTGTCAAGCCCCTCAAGCACTTTTTTGAGGATGTCGGGGACGCTAAGCTGCTGGAAAATACGGCTCTGGGAGCGTTGAGATAGCAGCCAGAAAGTTGGGACGATTTCCATCCGGTAGGCGGTGGAGTAGTCGCTGCGGGCGCCGCGGACGAGCGACTTCACGATGCCGTGGAAGAAGCGTTTCCCATCCATCTTCAGCACGGCGCTAACGCACACGGGCTGGCCGACGAGTTCGGCGAAATCGACCGGCGCATCGTTGGCGCCAAAGGCGTCGATTTCGAACGAGTAGAGGTGGGAGATCGCTTCCCGGCCTTGTATATTGCGGATTAAGAGGGCGTCTTTCCCGAGGGGAGTCTGGAGTTCCAGCAGACGGGTATCTTGAGTGATATTTGGCATATTGCGGCGGCCTACGGCGAAGAAAAACCTGTCTACTTAATCAGGCGGATTCGCTGGCGCGAATTCATCGAGCGAGGCGGCGAAATTTTGCCGCCTCGCTCGTGAGTTAATTTAAGAGTAGGCGAACGCGGCGTCATCGGCAATGGTGACGGCGATGCGATTCCTGGAACTCGCTCATGGCGATGACGATCACTTTGTGCTCGCTACCGTCGAGGAGGTAGGCGAGCGTGTGGGCGGTTTTGGTTTTGCCGCCGGCGGAGGGGCTCAATGGGATCTTCCATCTTGGCTTTGGAGACCTTGATGCGCTGGGCGATGGAGTCGCGGGCGTGGCTCTGGCCGATGACGCGCTGGGTTAACTGGGTGCCGAAGTCCCAAGATCGGCGTCGCTGAGTATTTCGTGTTTAGAAGAGCGGGCCGCCGCCGTTGAGGCCGCGGCGGACTCGTTCGTCATCGGCTTCCGGGAGGAGTTCGGGGAAGTCGCGGGTTGCCGCCCAGGCGGCGAGGCCGGTGGCGATGGCGAGGTCGTCGTGGGCTGCACCGCTGGCCGGCTGGGTGTCGGCGCCGGAGAGTTCCAGGAGTTCCTCTTTGAGCAATGACCAGCCGGGGAGGCTGCTGTCGCACTTGAGCGTCTTGGCGGCCAACAACAGTTGGAGATTGGAGACGATGGTGCGACGGGGAACGCCGGTGTAACCGCCGGTGAGGGTGTTCGCGCCCTTGCCTCCCGTGATGATCACCGGCTTGATGGTGAAGTGCCTGGACAGGTTGGCGCGAAGGCGGTCGACGAGGGGCGGGCCGGGGCCGCCGGCGTCGATGATGAGTTGTTTGGCCTTTAGGGGGAGGGCCGGATCGAACTCTTGCAGGCGGTCCTTGAGCAGTTCATAGAGCTTTTCATAGCTGAGTCCGATGGGGAATCGCTTGAGGAAACGGATCTCGAGTTTTGGTTCGAACAGGAATTCGTACGTCG
>JBJXFL010000218.1:0-86752 GCA_046155405.1 Bryobacteraceae bacterium
ACATACTGTCTCCTTTTGTACCGGGCGGGGGCGGGGCGTCGGCCGCCGCCCGGGCTCTGGATTCAACTCGGCGGGTACGAGAGCGGCGAAGCCTAGTGCTTCACTCCGGACTTCTGGCTCCGCTTGATGAAATAGTCGATGAGTTCCGAAGAGGAGTTGCCCATTTCGACGGTGAACGATTCCAAACGGCCGTTGAAGTAGTTGAACATCATAACGGCCGGGATGGCGACGAACAAACCGATAGCGGTGGTGACCAGCGCTTCCGAAATACCGCCGGCGACGGCGCCGAGGCCGGTCGACTTTTCCGAAGCGATACCTTTGAATGCGTTAATGATGCCGACCACCGTGCCGAACAGGCCGACGAACGGGGCGGTGGAACCGATGGTGGCGAGGGAGCTGATGCCTCGCTTCAATTCGGCGGAGACAATGGCCTCGGCGCGCTCCAGCGCGCGGCGGGAAGCCTCGATCGTCTCGCCTGACAGTTCGGTGGAAACGTTATGCGAGTGGAACTCCTGGAGCCCGGCCACGACGACCTTGGCCAGGTGCGACTTCTTATAACGGTCGGCAATCTTGATGGCTTCATCAAGCTTGCCTTCGCGCAACGCACCGGCGACGGCCGGCGCGAACTTGCGCGATTCGCCGCGAGCGGCATTGTAAGCGATCATACGGTCGATCATCACGCCAATCGACCATGCGGACATGATGAAGAGTACGATGACGACCGCCTTGGCGAGCCAGCCCATTTGGGACCACATGTCAGCGGGGTCGAAAGAAACCGCACCGCCGCCAGACATCAGGTTGAGCGCCCATACCTGCACTTGAAGAACCATGATTTTCTCCTGCGAGTTGAATTGTATCAGTGTGCCGGAAAACCGGCGATTGGAACGGGTCCCTTCCGGGAGGCCGTGGCGGCCGTTGGTTTAGGACGGCCAGGTTGGGCGCTTTCAAGCGATTTTTTACTACGCCTGAAAGCGTATGCTACTTTTGACCGCCAGGTGGCGGCTGACCCCGGCCCGGTGGGCGCCTGGATCGAAAAAAGATTCCGAAGCCGCTTAATTGCTCAACGTGAAGTTCACGTCGATTTGGGTTTGCACTTCGACCGGTTCGCCATTGAGCTGGGTGGGTTTGTAAATCCACTGACGAACAGCCTCGGTAGCCGCGGGGATCAACAGCGGGTGACCGCTGACCACCTGCAAATTCTGAATCGTGCCATCCTTGGCGATCACCGCATTGAAGCGGACGGTGCCCTGGATGCGGGCCTGTTTGGCCAATGGCGGATACGTCGGCCGCACCATTTTGGCGATATTGGCCGCCTGCACGTTGCCGCCAACGCGAATACGGGAAGGGGTAACGGGTTTGGGAGCTTCCTTTGGAGGAGGCGGAGGAGGGGGCGCGGCGGTGGGCACGGAGCCGATAATGCCGCCGATCACACCGCCGGGAACGCCGCCGGGAACGCCGCCGACGACGCCCGCGCCGCCGGACATGGGCGGAGGCAGTTCCTCTTCCCTGATCATGGCGATATCTTTAGGAATAGTTTTTGGCGCCACCAGCCGGCCGGAATCAAACTGCCGGGGGATTACCTTTACCACTTTCACTACCGTCGCCGGCGGCGGGGGCGGAGGGGGCGGCGGAGGGGGCGGCGGCGCCACCAGCATCGACGCCAACTGCGTCGGCTGCAAGCCCTCGAAGAAGATCATGGGAAGTATGACGCCGACCGTGATGAGGCCGGCCTGAATCAGAAAAGAAATAGCCACGGTCATCGGGGTATTTGTTTTTCCGGTGCCATCCACAAACGTTTGTTCGAACATTTCCGCATTCCTTTCAACCGGAAGAAGTTCCGGCTCGAAATTGGGGGCGGGATTAACCGCCAAGGCAACAACAACTACTTCACGGATTTTACTTTAACGGCGGCCGCCGGTACCGCACCCGCCGTTGGCGGACCCGGCCGGCGGCTCTCCTTCCAATCCCGCCACCAGATGAGAATTGGGCTGGCGATGAAAATGGAGGAGTAGGTTCCGATAATGATACCGACGACGAGTGCGAAAGAGAAGCCATTAAGAACGGCGCCTCCAAACAGCCAGAGCGCCGCGGCGGTGATAAAAGTCAGGCCCGAGGTGAGGATCGTGCGGCTCAGCGTCTGGTTGATGCTGGCGTTGACAACGGTGTCAAACTTCTCTTTACGCATACCGGGAAGGTTCTCCCGGATACGATCGAAGACGACGATCGTGTCGTTCATCGAAAAACCGACAAGGGTGAGGAGCGCGGCGATTACGGTGAGAGAGATTTCCTTGTCTAAAATCGAAAACAAACCGATGGTAATGACAGTGTCGTGGAAGACGGCGATGACGGCGGCCAACCCGTAGCTGAATTCGAACCGGAAGGCGATGTAGACCAGCATGCCGGCCAGGGCCAGCAGCGTGGCGTTAAACGCTTGCGAACGAAGTTCGGCGCCGACTTTTGGGCCAACAAGCTCGAATCCAAGAACCTGATAAGGAGCCAGGAACGTCTCTTGTTTTAGCACATTCAGCACCTGCGGGCTAACACCATTGACACCGGACAGAGAATCGATGTTCCCGATCAAGCCGCGACGCTGCGTATCGCGATAGGTGGTGATTGCCTTCGCCAGGTCCTGCACCTGCTGCTCGTTCATCCCCGCCCCAAGCGGGCCGCGCAACCGATCGGCCAGGGCGGCCGTGCCGGCGCCCGTCAGATCCAATTTGCCGCCGCCTTCGCCGCCGAAGTTGGCGCGAAGGGTAGCGAGAACAAGTTCACGAGCCGCGTCGAGCGCCCTCTCATCGCGAAGCTCGGTGGAGATCAGGACGTCATTCGTGGTGGTGTCGCGTTGCACCACGATTTCACCGGGAATTTTGCTGCTCAATGCCGCGCGAATCTGATCTTCACTGACGGCGTTCTGGAACCGCACGATAGTCACCGTGCCGCCCTTAAAATCAATTCCGTACCGCGGCCCGCCTTTCGTGATCAGGCTGCCGACGCCCGCGGCCGTCAGGACGAGGGAGGCGATGATAAATGGCCATTTTTTCCCAAGGAAGTCGAAGTTCGTGTTCTTAAAAATTTCCATGAAATACTGCTAGCGGTCGCCTTGACGGTTTGACACCAAGTTCGAACAACTAGTTCCCGCTTGATCTCAAAAAACGTATCACAAATTGCTTGAATTGTACAAACATCGGCAGGTACTAGGCCAGTCGAAAGAGTACCGGCGGCCGATGTCAAAACCGATCAGATGCTTAACGTGGTCAACTGCTTCCTGCCCGACAGCTCCCAGTCGAAGATGAACTTCGATACGAAAACGGCGGTGAAAATATTGGCGATCAAACCGATGACCAGCGTCAGGGCGAATCCCTTAACCGCCGTTGAGCCGAAAGCGAACAGAAAGGCGCACGAAACAATCGTGGTAACGTGCGTATCGATGATCGTTAGAAAGGCCTTCCCGAAGCCGGCTTCCACCGCGGCGATAACGCCCTTCCCGTTACGCAGCTCTTCGCGAATGCGCTCAAAGATAAGCACGTTGGAATCCACCGCCATACCGATGGTAAGAATGAACCCGGCGATGCCCGGCAGCGTCAAGACAGCGCCAAAGTATGAAAGGGCGGCCAGCAGGATGACGGCGTTCAGGACTAGCGCGAGCGTGGCGTTGATACCGGCTTTCTTGTAGTAGATCAACATAACCAGCACAACCACGCTGACGCCGACGACCCCGGCCGTTAACCCATCGCGGATTGAATCGGCGCCGAGCGACGGGCCAACCGTACGTTCTTCCAGATACACAATCCCAGCCGGAAGCGAGCCGGAGGTAAGCGTCAGCGCCAAATCGCTCGCCGAGGTCTGGTCGCCGATACCGGTGATGCGGCCCGAATCCTCGATCTTGTTCTGAATGGTGGCGACGCTGAAAATCTGGTTATCGAGCACCACGGCCAACTTGTTATTGATGTTGGCTTCGGTAAAGCGGCCAAACCGTTTGGAAGCGTCCTGAGACAACGTAAACGAAGTTTCCCACTTGCCGAACTCATCCTGCGACGGACGCGCGTTGCGCAGATCGCGGCCGGTGACAACGGCGTTTCGGCCGAGCAGCCACCAGGACTCGCCCTGCGCTCCGGGCCGAACTTTTTCGCGCACCACAATAGTGCCAAGCGGCAGAACGCCGCCATTCTGCGCCAGCGCCTGCGCCCGGTCCGGGAACGGGCCGCCGCGCACTTCGGTGATCGACAACATCGCCGCGGCGGAGATGAGCGCCTTGACTCTCGCCGGATCGTCCACGCCCGGCATCTGCACCAGCACTTCCGATTCGTCTTGCGATCCGCCGCGCTGCTGCACGGTCGCTTCCGCCAGGCCCAGGCCGTTAATGCGGTTTTCAATCGTCCGGATGGAGCGCTCCAGCGTATCCTTGCGCAGCACGCCCGCCTCGGTAGGCTTATAGGTCAGCCTGAAATCGGAACTCGAAACGGAATTCAGATTCCAGGCGGCAAAGCGGGAATTGACGACCTCGCGGAATGCGGCCACCTTGTCGACCGCAATTCCCTTCACCAGAATCTCGATGGTCTCGGCGTCTTCCAACCGTTGCGGATCGTTGCGATCCAGCGATACATAGGTGACGCCGTCCTTCTGCATTTCCGTCTTCAAACGCTCGATGGTCTGATCGGCCTCCGCCTTGAAGGCGTCCTGCGCCTGCACCTGAAGAACCAGTTGGCTGCCACCCTTCAAATCCAGGCCCAAACGAATATTGTCGTTCCAGTTCTTCAATAACTCGTCCTTGCTCTTGGGCAAGCCGACGATGCCATAGAGGCACACCAGGATGATCACCAACACTAAAATCGCTTTGTTACGCAGGGTACTGTTCATGGGTAATGCTCTTGTTCAAAATTCTTTACGTGGACGATGCCGGAGGGTTCTGCAGCGACGCGACCGCGCTACGCGCCAGTTGGAGTTTCACGTTGTCGGGCTTAACCCTGATCACAATGGTCGAGTCTTCCGTGTTGACGTCGACGATCATCCCGACCAACCCACCGCTCGTGACGACAATATCGCCCTTTTTCAAATTCTGCAACATTTGCGCGGTTTGCTTCTTCTGCCGTTGCATGGGCAGGAAGAGCAAAAAGTAGAAAATTCCGAAGATCGCCACCATCGGCAGAAAGCCGATGATCGAATTAAAAGGCGATGATGAGATGAAAAGGCTGAGTATCACTCGGTTCCTACCGCGCCGGCGACCCGGTTCGCGCGAAGAAGTTCAGGAAAATCCCCAAGGAGAATAGACTGCCTGATCCGCCTCATGATGTCAAGGTAATGCCGCATATTGTGGAGCGTACCGAGTATGGAGAAGAGGATTTCCCCAGCCAAAAACAGGTGCCGCAGGTACGATCTTGAGAAATTCCGGCAGGTGTAGCAGCCGCATGCGGGGTCCAGCGGGCCTCGATCGTCGCGGTATTGGGCATTCTTAATTATTATTTTGCCTTCCGGCGTGAAAAGGCAGCCGTTGCGGGCATTTCGGGACGGCATCACGCAATCCATCATATCCACTCCTCGCGCGACATACTCAATTAATTCCTCCGGTTTACCTACGCCCATCACGTAACGCGGTTTCTCCACGGGCAGTATTCGAGTGGTAATTTCGGTCATCGCCAGCGACTCCTCCCGCGGTTCCCCCACCGAAAGGCCGCCAATCGCATAGCCCGGCGCGTGCAGTTCCAACAGCTTCTCCGCGCATTCCACGCGCAATTCCGCGGACATCGCGCCCTGCACGATTGGGAATAACGCTTGGTTCGTTTGCCGTTCGCGATAGTGCCGAAACGCCTGCTCGGCCCAGCGGACGGTTCGGTGCATGGAGCGGCGCACCTCAGCCAATGGCGGCGCGGGATATTCCAGGCACTCGTCGAGCACCATCATGATGTCCGAGCCCAGCGCCCGCTGCACATCCACCGTCGATTCAGGCGTAAACAGATGCTTATCGCCGTCGAGATGGGATTGAAACACGACGCCTTCCTCGGTAACCTTGCGAATCTTGCTGAGACTGAAGACCTGAAATCCGCCCGAGTCGGTGAGAATGGCGCGGGGCCAGCGGATGTACTCGTGCAGGCCGCCGAAATCGCGAATAAGTTCATGGCCCGGACGCAGATAGAGGTGGTAGGTGTTCGACAGAATGATCTTCGCGTCAAGCTCGTCCGCCAACTGCGCGGGCGTCAGGCCTTTCACCGTGCCTTGCGTTCCGACGGGCATAAACACTGGTGTTTCAATGATTCCGTGCGCCGTATGGAGCAGGCCCGCGCGCGCGCCGGTGGCGGGGCATTGCGCCTGCAATTCAAAGCGTACGCCTTCCGTGAGAACGGTTTTAGAGTCCAAGAAACTTCCGGAGATGGGTCTCGTCCTTGATGAAGATTTCCCCGCCGGCCAATGCCGTATGGGCCCAGACGGCGGAGTCGGTCAACTTGTACTTCCGGGCCACATCGTATTTTTCCTTGTCCTTGCGGAGGACCAGCAAATCGCCTTCGACGGAGGTGGCGATGATGGCGTTATCGGCCTGTATCAGTGACGCGCTCGAGGCGTCGCGGCCATCGGACTGCCACAGCAGTTTACCGCTGCCAAACGACATGGCCACGAACTGCCCCTTCTTGCGGGCGGAGTGGGCGTAGACGGTATCGCCATCAAGCACCGCGGAACTCATGTACATCGTCACTTCCGCATTCTGCCAAACCGGCGAGACCTTCCACGACTTGTCTTCTTGCAACTCGATCCGCAACAAGTGTGTGCCGTTGCGAACACCGGAGACCAGTACCCGATCCTGCTCCACCAGCGGCGTGACAATATTCTCCAGCCACTGGTCTCTGAAAGGATGGGACCACAGCAGCCGGCCATCGTTCTCGGCCACTGCGATCACGCTCGAGTTCGACAGCGTAATAAGCATCGACACGCCGCGATAGTTGTGAATCACCGGTGACGAATAGCCCGGCCCGGCGCCCGGATCCGTGGACCAGACGGACCGCCCCGTGCGAGCGTCGAGCGCCAAGAATCGGCCGCCGCGGTCGTCGCCCATATGGAGATAAATGCGGCCATTATTACCGATCGGCGATGCGGCCACCCCAGTAAACAGGTTGTCGGTTTTGATTTGCATCGAATAGTCGTTGCGCCATTGGAGCCGTCCGCTCGCCGCGTCAAAGCAGGAGAGTATTCCCGAGACGCCCCAAGTGATGAGCTGCGTGTTGTTGTAGACAAGCGGAGTGGCGAATGGGCCATCCTGCATTTCGTTGGCATAGCGATTCCGGGTGAAAGGCGCGGCGTAATCGGCCTTCCACAAAGGCTTTCCCATCGAACGGTCGAAGGCCTGCACCACTTCCCTGCCCCGCTGCCGTGTGAAGGTGAACACGCGCTCGCCGGCAACGATGGGCGCGGCATACCCGGTCCCAACGGCGACGCTCCACGCCGGGGTCAACTCCGCCGGAAGTTTTTCAAAATCCACTTTATGGCTGCCCAGCCCGTTGCGGGAAAAGCCCCGCCACTGCCGCCAATCGGCCGCGCCAACGCCGGCCAGAAGCAAAACGAAATAGAAAGCGCGCATCACTCGTAGCGTAGCGCTTCCGTGGGGTTCAGCCGGGAGGCCCGATTCGCCGGTAGTAACCCGAAGACCAGTCCAACGAGGAAGGATGTTGAAAATGCCACCGCCACCGAGATCGGGGAAATGGGAATATCGACCCCTCCGAAATACCCCGCGCTCCACGGCATCGCCACGCCCACGGCAATGCCGATCAGCCCTCCGCCGACGCTGATGAGCACCGCCTCCACCAGAAACTGCGTGAGCACCGCGCGCCGCGTCGCACCCACCGACATGCGAATGCCGATTTCGCGGGTTCGTTCGGTCACCGTCACCAGCATTATGTTCATGATGCCGATCCCGGAAATCAACAAGGCGATGGCCGAAACGAGGATCAGCACGGTGGTCAGGATCAGCGCGATGTTCTCGGCCGCCGCGAGTATGCCGGTCAGGTTGTCGACGTAATATTTGGCGCCAACGCGGTGGCGCGACTCGAGCAGCGCTTGCACCTGCCGCGTCAAAGGGACCACATCGGCCGGATTGCGCGCCTGCACATACATCGGATCGATGCGCTCTTCGCTCGTCAGATATTTCAGCACCGTGATCGGGACCAGAATCGTCTCCGTGGATAGCTCCGACAGCCCGAAACTGTCCGTTTTCTCCCGAAAAGTGCCGATGATGGTGAACTGCAATCCCTGGATCTTTACCACCTGGCCAATCGAGTTCGACTGGCTGCCGTAGAGCTTAATGGCCAGCTTTTCGGTCAACATCGCCACCCGGTTGCGCAACGCCACGTCATCGGCCTGCATGAACCGGCCCGCGACGTTCACCAGATTCCGAACCGGCGCGTACTGATCGTCGGAGCCGATGATCTTCACGTCCCGCACCTTGCCCTGGATCGTCATCTGGTTGAAGACAGTCATCACCCCGGTGGCCGCGCTGATCCTCCTGGGAAACGCGTTGCGCACGGCGGCGACATCGGCGATTTTGACGAAGTCCGCCTCCACCAACGCTCCCGTGCGGTTGCCCGCTTCATAGTAGGCGATGATGAGATTCGACCCGATGCCGCGAATCTGTTCGAGAACATAGTCCCGGCTCGTCAGTGAAATCGTCACCACCAGAATCACCGATGCGTTGCCAATCACCAATCCCAGAGCGGTCAGCAGCGTCCGGACGCGATTCGCCTGCAGGGCTTGCAAGCTGGACCGTAGGACCTCCCGCCAGTTCATCCGCCACCGGCTTGCTTCAATAGCTTCCCCGCTTCCTCGCGCGTTGGAAGATCGGGGTTGAGTTGCACCTGCAAATACTCCTGCAACAACGCGCGTGCCGCCGGCAAATTCCGCTTCGCCTCAATATAAATCCGCGCGGTATTGAAGAGAACCTGTGGATGCTTGGGCGAGATCTTCTCCGCCCGGTCAAGCCACGTCACGCTCTCCGGAAAACGGCCATTCCGTGCCAGAAAGCTAGCGACATCCAGCGCCCGGCCCACCGACTTCGGCGCCATTTCCGCCGCCCGGAGCAAGTGCCGTTCCGCGCCCGGCAAATCCTTGCGAGCCTCCAGCAGTTTGGCCGTGGCGAACTCATGCTCCGCCGCGTCAACGGCCTTGATTTTCGGCAGTAGGGCCTCCGCTTTATCCAATCCGCCGCCCAAAAAACCCGGCGCTTGCAAATAGTATTCGAACAGATCGTTCAACGCCTCGCCATTGGCCGGGTTTAGCTCCACCGCCTTCTCAAAATTCTGCCGCGCCTTGGATGCGTAGCGAGGCGCGGCAAGCGGAAAAGCCGTCTCCGCGCGCCGTCCAAAAGCCCGGCCCAGCCAGTGGTGGAAAATGGAATTGGAAGGGCTTCGCTGAATCGCTTTTTCGAGATATTCGGTAGCCTTGCCGTAGTCGCCCATCCCGTAAGCCGCCCGCCCGGCCAGCAGAAGCGCATCGGCGTCTCGAGCTAACAACGGTTGAACCGCCTGCAGAGCGTCGCGATAGCGGGTCTGCCGATACAGTTCTTCCGCCTTTTGCAGTTCCTTCGGTGCGGCCCAGAGAACCGTCCCCAGCGCGGTTCCTAGGACTAGAATTCGCATCCGCTATTTTTTTGATGGTACAACACCACTGTTGGGACAATAGGATTGGCAACCACACGATCAAATGTCCGGACTCGGTTTCCCTTCCGGAATTTCGGATGCTGAAAGGTTCGTCCAAGCCAAAAATCTCGCCGGTTGAGTCCGGCGCACTGTCGCTCGCTTCGAAATGGTATCCTTGTCGGTGCAACAAAAAAGTGGTAGTTTTTGTTGCATTTTTGTTGCAAACTCAAAGAGTCTGTTATGTCGCAAAGCATTGAAAATACGATACAACGGAGGATCTCCGGGAAGGGCCAAGGGTGGGTTTTCTCGGAGAGGGACTTCGTGGACGTTGCCGGTCGTTCGACTGTCGCGTCCGCGCTGCATCGCCTTGAAAAGAAAGGCAAGATTCGTCCGATCATCAGAGGTCTGTATGAGTATCCGAAGTATAGCGAGGTTCTTGGACGCGAGCTGAGCGCCGATATCGACCAGGTAGCCAAAGCGCTGGAGCGCAAGTTTGGCTGGCGTATTCAACCCGGTGGGGCAATGGCAGCTAATCTTCTGGCTCTCTCCACACAGGTACCAGCGCGTGCAGTCTACCTGTCCGACGGGCCCGGCCGTTCCTACAAGGTTGGCAATCGAACTCTCGTCTTTGAACATACAGCTCTCAAAGATGCCAGGTTTAAGCTAAGAGAGAGTGGCCTTGCGGTTCACGCGCTGAAGTTCCTCGGGCAAAAGCGTATCACGCCCTCCGTCATCGAAAAGCTTCGACGGGTCTTCTCACCAGCCATCCAGAAGAAGATTCTGGCGGACACTACGACAGCAACGGGTTGGGTTCGCGCTGCGATTCAAGAGATGTCGAATGGAAAGGCGGCGGATGCGGAGAGTCGCTAATTTTTCCGCCGCCGAACGCCGGGAAGTCTTTCAGGAAGCCGCAAACATCAAGGGCATCAGCGCCGCAATCGTTGAGAAGGACTTCTGGGTGTGCTGGGTGCTGGAGAAAATCTTCTCCGACGACGAATTGAAACGCCATATCGTTTTCAAAGGAGGGACTAGTCTCTCCAAGGTTTACGGGCTGATTAATCGATTCTCCGAGGACATCGATCTTGTCCTCGATTGGCGACTCCTCGGGTATGGAGAACATCTCGACGTTGAATCCGAGAAGCTTGTGTCGAAGACCAAAAGGGACCAGTTCAACAAGGCCATCAACGCGAAGGCCGCCGACTACCTTAGAAACGTTCTCGTTCAAAAGCTTAGCGCTCTTTTCGCCGATACTAAAGATGTCGCCTGCGTGATGAATCCAGACGATCCGCAGACGATAAACGTGGCCTATCCCGCGGCGTTTTCGGAAAACTATTTGAGGCCCGAAATCTGGCTGGAGATTGGACCGCTTGGCTCGTTCGTGCCCTCGGAAAAACATCTCATCAGACCATACGCCGCCGAAGTTTTACCTGACTTGGTTGGAAAGTCCAGCACGGAAGTAGTCGCGATAAGCGCGGAGCGAACATTCTGGGAGAAGGTAACCCTCCTCCATCAGCAGGCCCATCGAGTGGACGCGATGCCGGTGCGCTACTCACGCCACTATTACGACCTCTTCAAACTCGTCCGCAGTCCAGTTAAAGAAAGGGCGCTGGCGGATCTCGGGCTACTGGCCGAGGTTGTCGCCTTTAAGGATCGGTTCTATCCGTCCGGATGGGCTCGATACGACTTGGCACGTCCTGGAACGCTCAGGCTCTCGCCCGCGAAAACCCACACTGCTGAGCTTGCCAAGGACTACCGGGAAATGAACGTCATGTTATTTGGCGGCGTCCCCGACTTCGCCGAAATCATCGCGGGGGTCGCGGAATTGGAGGCCGAGATAAACGCCAAAGCATCGACCTAAGTGGGCCTCAAAAAAACGGGGCTGGATTCTATCCCGGTCCCGGCCCTTTCAAGCTGCTGCCTGCTACGCGACTCTGGAGTGAATCCAATCGGCTGCCGCTTATGCCTTCCCGGCGGCGGTGAAGACCGCCTTCTTGTCAATCTTCAGCACACGTAGCGACGACTCAATATAGACGGCGTGGTTCCGCGCGACTCACCGCCGAAACTGAGATCGGCGGAAAGGAGGTAAGGAGGCGTCGCCGAAGCGGGTTTGAAGGTTCCGATTGAGGCGGGATTCTGCGGTGGTCCAGTACGTTAACTCGTGGGCAAGCGTGGAATAGTAACCGAATGGGCTCTGGAAGTTGGCAAACGGCGGCATCTGAACGTGGTCAGTTTGTGGGGAGTAAAAGCTCGGTTTCCGAAATGCCCGTGCTATGATCGGCCAATAGGAGCGGTCTTGCCCACGCTCGATTGGCGCCAACATATCAGTATCAACCCGAAAGTATGCCACGGCACAGCGTGCATCAAAGGTACGCGCATACCTGTCTCGGTTGTTATCGACAACCTCGCCGCGCGTATTCCCCACGCCGAGATCTTCGCCAGCTATCCATCCCTCAAAGAGGAGGATCTCGAAGCGGCTCTTCGCTACGCCGCCAGCTTGACGCGGGAATCGACGATTGAACTGCCAAGGCTGGAAACGTCCGTTTGAAATTCAAGATCGACCGGAACCTTCCGGTCGAATTTGCCGACTTGCTGCGACAAGCGGGCTACGAAGCGGATACGGTCGAAGACGAAGGGCTTTCGGGCGCTGAGGATGCGATTGTCGCCGAGTGTTGCCGTGTCGAGCGCCGCATACTCGTCTCGCTCGATCTTGACTTCGCCAACGTTCGCGCCTATCCGCCGGAAGACCACGCCGGTCTCATTGTCATACGCACAAAGCGGCAGGACAAACAAGTGTTGCTCCTTCTGTTCCGTCGAGTGCTGATGGTGTTGCCCAAGCGTTCACCCGCCGGCCAACTTTGGATCGTGGAAGCCGACCGGATTCGACATCGTCCGAATTAGAAGAACCGAGGCTCAACTTCGGCAACGAAGAGAGCGCTGGCGGATCTCCGTAGATACGCAGGTGCACGGCCCAAGGGCAGTCCATCGCGACACAGTCCATCACACAGTCCATCGGGCTGGCCATGGCGCGGCCTCTACGGTAGAATAACGGGACTAAATCACCTCCCCCGTATCATCCGCGCGCGGGCGGATCAGGACAAAGGAGTACGTATGCGAAAAATATGGGTCTACGATCCTCACAGTGGCGGAACGCCTATCCCGCCTCGCGTTAGGGACACTACCGAACGACGCCTTCTCGACTACGCGAAAAAGCATCTCGCCGGTAAGTTCGCTCGAATCGGCGTGCGCTTCCGCGGCGCTTTCTGCTACATCGACGGGTATGAGGAGTACGAAGACACCAAAATCGTGGGTTCTCCACCCGCCGGCGAGACGCGGCAAGACTGGCTTTACCGGCTACGGAACACCCCGCTGCATCTCTGCCGCATTCGCTACTTCGGTAATGAGGATCGATGGAGTTTTGCTTTCTACACATACTCCCAGGAAAAATATGAACCAAGCTTCCTATTGAGCGGTGAGTTCCAAGGCACTCCCGAGGAGGCCCTTGAAACATCAACCCAGTTTTATTGAAAACCGGTGACCCGCGAACAGGGCCGCCTCCGCGGAGGGGATGAAGGAATTTCGAGGGAAGACCGGAATGGCCGAGGTGGCAAGTCCCTGCGGGTGTGCTCCTGACCGGGCGAGCCTGCCCCGCGGTTAGCGGCTCCAATGCAACATTTCAATCGCCAGTCACTCATGCCGCGGCCTCTTCCCGATCAAACCAGCCTCCCGCGAGCGTGGGAACGGGAGGCTGGTTTGCAACAAAAACGGTCCGGGCTAAAACTGAATCATAATCGTCACGTTCATCAACGGCTGGCCGCCAAGCGACGCCGTGCGGGGGTCGTCCAGCAGCTTGCCGAAAGTTTGCGGATTCCGGAAGGTCACCGAGCTGGACGGTCCGGTAAAGTTGAACGTCTTAAATGCATTCTGCATGTCCCACCGCAGTTGCCCTCTGAAACGTTCCTTGACCGTGAAATTCTTCTGAACCGAAATCTGCGCCCAAGCCATTCTCGGTCCGGTTAGAATGTTGCGGCCCGCATTCCCCACTTGAAACGCCGCCGGATAAGCAAACGCATTAATGTCAATCACGGCCGGCCGGTTATTTTGCACAAAGCGGTCGCCGCCGCCGTTATTCCATAAGTTGAAGTCATAGACAGGGGTCCTGACCAGGTTCGGCCGGCGCGCGCCGGCAAAGCCAGGGTAGTAGTTATTCGGACTGTCGGCGAAAGTGAAGTTAAGCGGATTGCCGGATTCCATCGTCTGGACGGTCGAAAGTTCCAACCCACCCAGAAGTACATTGCCCATGCGGCTGCTATTGATAAACTTCTTGCCCCGGCCAAATGGCAACTCGTAATTCACCGTGGCGATCCACCGGTGGTTGCGGTCGTACCCGGCCCGGCCCTTTTCCAGACTGCGGTTCTGAATGGGCGCCACGCCGCCGCCGGAGTTATCGGTATCGGAGCTATTCAGTGTCTTCGAAAAAGTATAGAACGTGCTGAAAAATACGCCTCTCGACAGCCGTTTTTCGAGCTTGATGGTGCCCGAGTGAAATGTCGAGTGACCAAAATTGGACCGCGTGGTTATATTGCCGAACTGGTTAAACGGACGGAAGTTCTGCGGGGCGGCCAGGACGCGGTCGCGCTGCGCCGGATCATTGGCGAGGTAATCCACCGGGAACGTATTGAGTTCGAATCGCTCAATAAGTCCGACGCTGCCGGACCCCTGATAATTGGCTTCAATCACATAGTCCCGGGCAACCTCGTGTTGAATGCTGAAATTCCAATTCATGACATAGGGATTTCGCAGATTGGGATCCCACTGATTTACATTGCGGCCACTGTAATTGGTTCCCAGGAACGGGCTGGTGCCGTTCGGCAGGATCACCGGGGAGGGCGGCGTGGCGCCTCTGCTGATTTGATAGATCGGCGTCGGGTCGCCAGGAACGGCCTGCTGCACCGCAGTGCCGACATACTCGTCGTATTGGTCGCGGCCCGAGGGGAACTTGATGTCTACGGTATAAAAACCAAAACCGCCGCGGAACACCCATTTCTCCAACGGGTGCCACGCGAGGCCTAGCCGCGGGTTGAAGTTATTGTGGTCGCCGCCCGTTAACGAATCGGTGGGGTGAACCACTGCGCCTTGGCGGCCTGTCAGCGGGTCTATCGCCGTCGGGTCGAACTGGCTCATCAGGCCGTACTTGGTCGTGAACGCGCTTTCATTGGAATAGCGAATTCCGATGTTAGCCGTCAGCTTCGGAGTGATCTTCCAGTCGTCCTGAAAGTAGAAGCTGTGAATGGAGGAACGCGGCAGCCAACTGGTGAGTTCCGTACGGAAGGTGGCGGAGGTGACATAGCCGGTCAGGAAGCCCGCAAATGGGCTGCCGGTGTTTTGGGCCGCGGCCCCGTTGACCCCACCGGGCAGTCGCGGGTCTTGTAACCCCTGCGTGGAGCCGGAGAAGTTAAATTGCACCGGGTTGGCCAGTGTGGCGGAGTTCAGGCGGAATCGCAGGAGTTCGTAACCGCCCTTGAATGCATGCGTGCCGCGAATGATTGAGAGATCGTTCCGAAAGGAAATTGTTTCATTCACGGTCTGGTTCGGCGTTGCGCCGGCGATGCCATACAACGAGTCGGGCGAGTTGCGATCGCCGCTCCCAAAGGCCGGCATCAGGTCGCCGTTAATGTTCGGAATACCGAGTTGCGCGCCCCAACCCTTCTGGTAGGAAGCCACGTCGAGTTTCGACCACCGCCGGTTATAGCCCACGCGAGCGTCGTTGACCAGCGTCGGAGAGATGATCCATGTTTTGCCCAGAGACATGTTCTGATTCCGCGAAGGCGAACGGTTACCGGCAAAAGAATCGAAGTCGGGCCGGTCCGGACGTATGTTCCAGGGCCGCTGAAGCTGAGGAATGTACTTGTTGTCGGTCCAGGAGTAGTAAATCTTGAAGTTCTGAGTGAACTGGTGGTCGAATCGATAGTTGTAATCGTTCAGGAACACCTGCGCAAATTCGTCGGCCAGATAGTTGCCGGCTGCACCGGTGGAGTTAAAACTGCCAGCGCGGTTGGGCAATTGCCACGGATCGAAATCCAGCACTTTGCGAGCTACGGGATCGATCCGGTTGGCCGGAATCAGGTTGCCCGGGAAGGCGTCCCGCATCCAGACTCCGCCGACATTGCGCGTGGTGGCGGGGTCAAAAATGGGATTCGCTCCGGGGAAATTAAAGTCACCTTGGCGCATTCCCAGACTCGGCACCGACGCATCGACCTGCGCGACCTTTCTCTCATGCAAACGCTGGAAGCCGAAGAAGAAGAATGTCTTGTTGCGGCCGTCGTAAATTTTCGGAATGATGACCGGGCCTGAAATATTGGCATCCGGCATCATGAAGAATGACGGTGTCCCGTTGGGTCGGCCGGGAGTAGGTTGCGACGACTTCAGCCTGTCGAAGAAAAGCCGATGCTGCATTCTGCGCGTACGGCCAAAGAAGGAACCCATTGCGTGAAATTCATTCGTACCGCTCTTCTTGACGGCGCTGATTACGCCGCCCGCCGAGTGGCCATACTCCGCGGGCGGAACAGTGGTGATCACCTTCACTTCAGCCACGGAGTTTAAAATCGGCTTGGTCGTCTCTGTACCGCCCTGTTGATCGTTGCCGTTAACGCCATCTTCGAATATGCCGATAGCGCCGGCCCGTGAACCGGCCAGGTGATAATTGCCAAGACTGCCGCCGTAGGCATAACCATTAGTCGTCATTCCGGGAACCAGGTTCAACGTGGAGTTCACGAATCGCTGATAGAGCGGAAGGTCGTACAGGACCTGTCCGGTGACAACGGCGCCCGTCGCCGATGTCTCCGTCTCCAACGCCTGCGCGCTCGCCTGCACTTCCACTGATTCGGACAACTGCCCAACCTGCATGGCAATGTCCACGGCCAGCGTATCGCCGGTGCGCAGGTTCACATCGTCGTTGACGCTTTTCTTGAAGCCGGCGGCTTCGAAAGACACGCGGTACTCCCCCGGTTGCAGCGAGAGAACACGATAGATGCCCTCCGTATTGGTCGTCGTCGTGTTGGTGAAGTTGGTCGATTTCTGGATCACCCGCACGGTGACATTGGGTACTGTCGCGCCGGATGCGTCGGTGACGCGGCCGGTGAGGGTCGAGGTGCCGATTTGCGCCATGGCCATGGTGGCCGATAGGCACAGCAAAGCGATTAGTCGTTTCATAGATCCCCTGAACGATGAAGTAATCTCCCGGGCAATGGCACCCAGGCTGCATTAGGTTAAATCACAGTTCGAGGGGGAAACGCAAGGGGCCTACCAGAGTTTGCACTGCCGCTCAGCCGGCCGCACCATGGCGTCCCCTGGTCTGCAGCCGAACGCGTTGTGGAACTCCGGTATGTTCATCAGCGTGCCATTCGCGCGGAATCTCGCGATGGGATGGGGATCGGTTTGGAGGCGGGTGCGGAGAGCCTCCGGCCGGTACTGGTTGCCCCACACCCGCGCAAAGGCCAGGAAAAACCGCTTGTAGGCCTTATACGCGATACTCACACCGCCCAGATCGCCCAAAGCCTCGCCGACCACCAATCGTCCGTTATGGCGCAGATTCTCCCCCACGTCCAGAGTGTTAAATTGATCGATCACTCACTGCGCGCGGGCTTCGAATTTTTTCCGGTCCGCCACCGTCCACCAATTTTTCAGGTTGCCGCTGAAATCGAATTTCGATCCCTGATCGTCGAAACCGTGGCCCATCTCGTGCCCGATCACGGAGCCGATGGCGCCTCTATGTCGAACATCGGCTGCTGCGAAATGCCGGCTCCATTCGCGTCCGCTACCGTCGGCGTGAAGAGCATAAACTTACCGGAGCAGCCGTTCGGTCCGAAGGCGAGCCTCACCGAGGTTGGTTGCTGAAGGATCAACAAAGTTGTAGTATTGTGTTATGGCGCAGTCTCATCGTGAAGCGTTGCGGCGGCTTTTCGAGTTCGCTGAACAGCAGCAGGGTTTCTTCACCACCAAGCAGGCGAAGGCAGCCGGATTTGCCGAAAATACGCACCCCTATCATGTGCGAACCGGAAACTGGATCCGTGAACGCCGCGGTATCTACCGCCTGGTTCTTTTTCCGGCGGCCGATCGGCCCGACCTTGTCCTTTGGGCACTGTGGTCACGGAACCGGAAGGAGGAAGTGGAGGGTGTGTACAGCCACCATACGGCGCTCAATCTTTACGGTCTGTCGGATCTGAGTCCGGTGAAACTCCACATGACCGTTCCCACGTATTTCCGTCGCAGCGGCGACATTCCCAGTATCCTCGTACTTCACTACGCCGCCCTGCCCGATAGCGATGTACAGACGACGCAGGGCTTCCGGTTTACTCGTCCTCTGCGGACGATTCTTGACCTGATCGAGGCCGGCACCGTGGAACGGCGCTTCATCCGCCAGGCCCTCAGACAAGCTGTCGACCGCGGTCTCATCACTCGCCAACAACTTCGGAACGCGCAACTGTGTGGTCCGGCAAGCAAGCTAGTCGAAGAAGCGCTGCGGCAAGCCGCGTAATGGCGGCGCCAAGATCATATTCAACGGCTGGGGCCTTCCAAAGCGCAAAGGCCGGTCGCGGCTCCCGCCCACTCACGAACGCTCGCCCAACCCCAGCCGCGACCGAGTCCGTTTTGCGCGAGTTCCTCTAGAACATCTCTCGAAGAACGCTTGAAGAGGGCATCTCTGACGGATCAGGTCGACGTCAATGATCTCAGGCGTCAAGTGGCGTTCGATCGGCTACTGGCAAGGCTGTTCCGCGATGAGCCTGTTCCCTGGGCGTTGAAGGGTGGCTACGCGATGGAACTGCGTTTGAAGGCTTCCCGATCAACGGTGGACATCGACTTAGCCTTGCAGCGATTGCCGACTGGGGCAACGGACAGCGGCAACACAAACCGCCTTGTGCGAGAGATGCTGCAAAGCGCCGCGAGCGGCCCTCTCGCCGACTGGTTCGAGTACACCATCGGATCGCCCATCTTGGATCTGACCGCCGCGCCATACGGCGGCGCCCGCTATCCCGTTGAGGCTCGAATGGATGCGCGGATCTTCGCGCGATTTCACCTGGACGTCGGAATCGGCGACGTGGTTATGCGGCCGCTGGAAACGGTGGCGTGCCAGGACTGGCTCGGCTTCGCCGGCATCCAATGGCCGCAAGTACAAATGATTCCTCGCGGAGCGGCAGTTCGCGGAAAAAATTCATGCCTACACGCTACCGCGGAGCGCGGCAAACAGTAGAGTGAAGGATTTGGTGGACTTGGCCCTCCTGATCGGGTCGGTTGGACTGGATAGGCAGCGGCTTCTGGACGCCTTGCGTCTGACATTTGAAAAAAGAGGAACACACGATTTGCCGGCGACGCTGGTCCCGCCGCCCGCGGATTGGCTGATTCCGTTTCGAGCGCTGGCGGAAGAATGCGGCCTCCCGGCTGATGTCAACGCGATTTTTACTCGGGTACAGGAGTATCTCGAAGAACTTCTGCGACCCCTCGCCGAGCGGTAATGGGGTATGACCGGGAATGGATAGGGAGCACTTCCATTCGGGGCCTACCAGAGTTTGCACTGCTTTTCCGGCGGCCGCACCATCGCGTCACCGGGTTTGCAGCCGAACGCGTTGTGGAACTCCGGGATGTTCATCAGCGTGCCATTCGCGCGGAATCTCGCGATGGGATGGGGATCGGTTTGGAGGCGCGTGCGGAGTGCTTCCGGCCGGTACTGGCTGCCCCACACCCGCGCAAAGGCCAGGAAAAACCGCTGGTCGGCGGTGTAGCCGTCAATCACCGGAGGCGCGGGCTTGCCGCGCAACGACCGCTTGTAAGCCTTATACGCAATGCTCACACCGCCCAGATCGCCCAATGCCTCACCGACAACCAATCGTCCGTTGTGGCGCAGATTCTCCCCCACGTCCAGCGTGTTAAATTGCTCGATCACGCACTGCGCGCGCGCCTCGAATTTCTTCCGATCCTCCACCGTCCACCAGTTTTTCAGGTTGCCGCTGAAATCGAATTTCGATCCCTGATCGTCGAAACCGTGGCCCATCTCGTGCCCGATCACCGAGCCGATGGCGCCATAGTTGGCGGCTTCGTCGGCCTCCATGTCGAACATAGGCGGCTGCAGAATGCCGGCCGGGAAGGCAATCTCATTCATGGGCGGGCTGTAATATGCGTTGACCGTGGGCGGCGTCATTCCCCAGTCGTTACGGTCGACCGGTTTGCCGATTTTGGCCAGTTGATGCGCCCGGTTGGCCAGCGCCGCCGAGCGCGTGCCCTCCAGTAAGTTGTCGCGGCGGACCGTCACTTTTGAATAGTCGCGCCAGCGATCCGGATAGCCGATCTTGGCTCGAAACGAACCCAGTTTGGCGATGGCATTCTTGCGGGTTTCCGCGGTCATCCACGACGCGTTCTCCAACTCCTCCCCCAGCGTGGCGCGCAGGTTCTCCACCAGTTCGTTCATCCGTTGTTTCGCCGCCGGCGGGAAATGCTTCTTCACAAAAACCTCGCCCAACGCTTCGCCCAGCGAACGGTCCACCGTATTCGTGCAACGCATCCAACGCGGCAACTGCTCCCGCGTGCCGTTCAGGACTCCATCGTCGAACCGGAAGTCTTCCTGTTCCAGGGCATCGGTAAGCAGGAACGCGGCGCTCTTCAAAACCCGCCACTGCATCCAGAGCTTCCACGTTTCCAGCGGCGCGTTTACCAATTGCTCTTCGAAGTGCCGAACCACATTCGGATCGTTCACAATCAGCGCCGTGCCAGCGGGCACTTGCAGCGCGTTCAATACGAGCGTCCAATCGAAACTCGGAGAAAGTCCATTCAATCCCGCCAAATCAAACTTGTTGTAGCGGCTGTAGGGGTCGCGCCGCTCCACAATGGTCTTCATGACCCGCGCATGCTCGGTTTCAAACGCCAGCAGCGTCCTCCCGGCGTCGGCCGTGGCGATGCCGCCCAGTTTCAGCGTGCGGTCGACGTGGGCGACAAATTCATCGCGTATGCCCTTGGTTCGTTCGTCGTCGCGGAAATAAAATTCGCGCTCCGGCAGCGACGTTCCGTTCACGGAGACGATAGCTACAATCTCGCTCGTGTTCTTCAGGTCTGGACCGCCCGTCACGCCAAAGGGAACGGGCCGTCCCTCGCGCAGAGACTGGAGCATCAGCGCTTTCAATTCCTCGCGTGTCGAGACCTTGCCGATCAGATCCAGCTCGGCCTGCACCGGTTTCACGCCAAGCGATTCCCGCCGCCCCGTGTCCATGCACGCGGAATACATATCGCCGATCTTCCGCTCATTGCTGCCAGCCGCGGCTTTGGAGACCGTCGCCGCTTCCAAAATGACGCGCAGCCGTTCGCGATTGCCTTCGGTCATGACTGGCATAGTGCCCCAAGTGGAACGGGAGGCGGGGATGGGATTCCTGTCGACCCACGCGCCATTCGCGAGGCGCCAAAAATCCTCGCAGGGTTTGCAGGTCTTATCGATGGCGTCGGTGTCAATCCCGCTCTTGGGCGGGGGCGCGCCTGACGCGAGGCTGAGAATGAGCGGGATAGGCAGTAAACGGAGCGAAATAGTCACATTCGCAGTAGAGCACATAGAGGCGGTGGTGGACAAAGGTGATTTATTGACATATACATGTACGGGCCGATGCTTCGATACCTACTCGCTATTGCAATTTTCGCGGTCTGTTCCGCGGCCGCCCGGTTATTGCCAGCCGGCCGGCAGCCCGCGCTGAAACTACTGTTGATCCTCGTCTCGCTGATGCTGGTTCGTGGCAAATGGGCGGAGTTCGGTTTCGTCTGGCCGCGGAACATTAGGTGGTGGAGCGTATTGGCGCCGGGGCTTCTGACGGGCGCCCTAGCCAGCCTGGGCGCGCTCGTCTTCCATTTCGATGGCATGCGGGCGATGTTGAAGGGCTATTCGTTGCCGGAGATGATTGTCCTCATCTGGTTCTGGTCCAGCTTAAGCGAGGAGATCTTCTGCCGCGGTTGGTTCCAAAGCGGGTTGCCCGCCGGGCCGTCACGGATCTGGTGGAGCGCGGCCCTCTTCGGCTCCATGCATCTCAGCCTGTTCCTCGCCGGCGTCGACACGCCGTCCGTGTTGTGGATTGTGCTGGCGACGACTGTTTTGGGATACCTCTGCGCTCAGATCAGGGAATCGACCGGGAGTTGGATACCGGCGTTTGTGCGCCACGCCGGGTTCAATATCGGTGGATTGTTGGGCGGCATTATGTACACGATTGGATACCGCATCTCCACCGGACATCTGCCCGCGCTAGGGTAAGAATTCGCCGCTTACTTCTTCTTCAGGCTATTCACGTAAGCGATCATCTTCAAAATGTCATCCTGCGCCACACGATTGCCGAACGATTGCATGGCTCCGGTGGCGCCGGCATAAACCACTTCGAAGAATCCGGCGTCGGTCTTGACCCGCGGATACGTCACCTGCGCGTCAATCAGGTTGGAACCCATGCGGCCGGTGGCGTCGGCCAAGTGGCAACTGGCGCACCATTGGTCGTAGGCCTTTTTGCCGGCGGCGATGGCGGCGGTTTGGCCGTTATAAGGGTTTACGCCAGCCTTGCGGAACTGCTCCACGGCGGGCGTGACTTTGTCATTGGCCATCAGGTTGAACTGCAGCGCCTTGTTGTCGAGCGGGTGCATCAACTGGAACGGGCCGCCCGTGGAGGACGTTTCCGACGGAGCGGACGCCGTCCTGGCCGTTTCGGCCCCTGCTGGCACCTCGTTGATCGGCATAACGCGCCAGAGCGCGCCCGGCGGATTGCCGGTTGCACCCTTGTCCGACGTGTAAAAACAGTTGCAGTTCACGGCCATTACATAGCCTTTCTCGTCGTAGCCGCCCGCCGTGAACTGCAGATTGGTATGAGCCAACTCCTGCAATATCCACTTGTCGCCATTCCAGCCCATGCCGAAGACGCGGCCCGAGCACCAATCGCCGACCAGATAAACGCCCTTCATCCCGCCGTAATTGGCGACGCCCAGGCCTTCAACGGAGCAGCCGTGCCCACCTTTCAATGGCGCGGCGCCCGGATACGGAATCTCATGCGGATACTGACCGGCGGGCAGCGTGCCCACGATGCCGCATTTGTCGTCGGGACCCGTCATGGGGAAACACTTGGTGCCGTTCACACGCGGCCAGCCGTAGTTTTCCCCGCCCTTGGACGCCGCGGGTTGGAAGTCGATCTCTTCCCAATGATTCTGCCCGACATCGGCGATATACAGGTCGCCGGTCTTCAGGTCGAACGAGAATTCGTAAGGGTTACGCAGCCCGAAGGACCAAATCTCCGGGCGGCTCTTCGTCTTGATCTTCGAGAAGTCGTGCTCGGTGATGCCGAACAGCGACATCAGTTGCTCCTTGGCGGCGTAGGCGAAGGGATTCAACGGCGGAATCTTGTATGGAATGCGGTCGTCTTCCGTGTTGACGTCAATGCGGAGCATCTTGCCGAGCAGGGTGTTCAGGTCCTGGCCGGCTTCCAGCGGATCGCCTTCCCAGCCGCCGTCACCCGAACCGATGTAGAGATAACCGTCGGGGCCGAACTCAATCTGGCCGCCGTTGTGGTTGTAATACGGCTGCTCGATGCGCATCAGGACCTTCGAGGTCTGCTTGGTTCGTTCGGGCGTGAGAAAGTTGGGATTGTTCCTGTCCACTTGGAAGCGAACCACCAAGCCGTCCCCGTTAAACGGCAGCGAGGCGTAGTGAACGTAGAAATAGCCGTTTTCCTTGAATTTCGGATGAAAAGCCACGGAATACAGGCCCTGTTCGACAAAACCGGTCTGCACATCGGTTCCAAGCGGATTGATGTTCGTCAGATCGAGGAACGGTTCCTTCTGCACCCGGCCGTCTTTATGAACCACGCGGATGCGCCCGACTCGCTCGACGACAAAAATGCGGCCGGAGCCGTCGTTGGCGTTGGCCACGTTGGTGGGGTCGACAAAACCGTCGGCAACCTTCACCAGAGCGATTTTGGGATTGCCGGGAAGCACGCCGCCGGGCTCGGCCACCTCCTGAACATTGGCCGGAACACGCGGTGCCGTAGCGGCCCAAAGCAATGCGGCGCCGGCCAGCAGGCCGCCAAATAATGCGATTTTTCTCTTCACGATATCTTCTCCCGAAACCTGTGATTATATGGCATCCGTTAGCGAACGGGCGAGAACGGCAGGGCGCGGAGGAACATGCTGGAAATGTTGGAGACGATTTCGGCGTCGCTCCAGCCTGGGGTCGTTCGGAGTTTGATCCAATCCGGATGCGACAGGAACTTCTTCCAGTTGGCGTCGCGGGCGTTCCAGTCCTCGTAACCGAGCATGTAGGTGAGATTGGGTTGTTTCAGGCCGAAGACCGTTTCGCCGAAGAAGACGGGATCGAGGCCGCTCTTTTGGAAAAGCGAGATTTCGCCCTCGTTGAACATGCGGATCTTTTCGGAGAGGCTGGAGGAGTCGTCGCTTTCGTAAGTGCGAAGTTCAAACAGGCGGTTTGACTTGGAGGCGTCCGGGGAAACGTTGATGGCGAGGTAGGGGAAACCGGCAAAGGTGCGCAGAAGGGTCGTTTCGTATCGCACAAAGCGCAACCCGGGGGCCGAATTGTACGCTTTTAGCGCCGTTTGGTAGGCATTGTCCGCGGCCAATTTGGCTTGCGCCGCCTCATAAGCGGCCAAAGTCGGATAGGTTGAGAGCGCGAGGAAGAAGGGGGAGTCCGGCGCCAATTGCGAGGCGAAGAAACCGATGGCGGCCGCGCCGGACCGCTGGACGGCGGGAAGCGCGGATTTTTCGAGAAACTCGGTTAGCCTCGCGGCCTGGTTGTCGGCATTGTTGCGCAGAAACAACTTGCGCATCACGATGTATTGGCGGGCGGCGGGCGACTGGGCCTGCGATTGCGTCGCAACGCCGGCGGCCGCGGCCGTGGAGATAATTTTCCGTCGGGTCATCAGCATCCACGGTAACAAAAGCCGCGGCCGCGTATGGCACGGAAAACAACCGCGCCGGCTTATCTGGGCCGCATGGCCCCGACGATCGCTTCCAGATGATCGAGATATTTTTCCAGCGCCGCGCGTCCGTCCGCGGTCAGCGCATACTCCGTTCTTGGAACCCGGCCATTGTAGCCTTTCGTGCAGGATACATAGCCGGCGTCTTCCAGCTTCCGCGCATGTACGCTGACATTCCCATCCGTCGTTTTCAGCAGGGACCTTAACTCAACGAACGTCAGCGGTCCGCTAGCCGCCAATGCGCTGATAATTCCCAGACGCACTTTCTCGTGGATCAGCCGATCCAGGGCCTGCGCCTTCTTCATCACCGCGGTACCCGCCGCGGGCGTCAACGCCGCCAACTTCGATGCCGTTGATTTAGCCACCGTACCTCCTTGCAATGATGAGTCCGAACACGATGTGCAGGACGCCAAACCCAAATGCGAGAAACCAGTTTCCCCACGCCGCCGGGCAAGCCAGCGCCACCGCCCCCAGAATCATGAAGCAGAGCCCCATAATGGGGACCACGCGGACCGAGAAGGCGCCCGCCGTGACAACGCCCGCGCCATAAAGCATTAGCCACGTTCCGGGCAGTACCGCCCACGCGCCTTGCTGGTAGAGGATCCAGCTCAGCACGCCACCCGCCGCCACCGGTGGACTGAAGCTTAGCAAGAACTGACGGCCCGGCGCGGCGAACACGCTCCTGTCTCCCTGACGCGTTTTGCGCAGGATGAATGCGCTGCCGATCGCCAGCGCCAACGCCACCTCGCACATCCACACAATGCCCCACATCCGCACGTCGCCCTGGCGCGCGGCTATCACCGCGGCCAACAAGGCCGACGCTCCCATGGCCACCCCGCCCCAACCCGGCACGGCCGTGAACGAACCCGACCGCTCCATCGTTTCGCGGATGTATTTGAGCTGCTCAAGCGCATGATCGCTAATCGCGACGGGCCGCGTGGAACTCATGTCTTCATTCTCCATCAAGCACTTTCCGTTAGCAAGCGGACAAATTCCTTCAACAACGGGTGCGGCGCCCCCGCGTGTGAAGTCATCTGCGGCTGGAATTGCGTGGCCATAAAAAAGGGATGCCCATCGAGCTCAACGGCTCTCGCCACGCCGTTCGGATTCAGTCCCGATACCCGGAGTCCGGCGCTTTCGTAGCGCAAACGAACCGACGGATTCTCCTCAAAATCACAGAAATATCGCTCCAGCGTCTCGTCAGCCGCCATGATCCGGCGCAGGCGGCTACCGGGCGCAAACCGAACAATCTCACCTCCATGAAGCTTGGGCGAATTGGGTTCGTTTGAGATGGGGCACGCTACGGGAACGACCACGCAGGTTCCAGCGCCGTTGGTATGCTCCGCCGAGTCGGCATCCGCGATTCCAATAACGTTGCGGGCGAACTCGATCAGTACATGCTGGAAACCTCCGCAAGTTCCCAAAAATGGTACATGCCGCTCCCTGGCGAACCGGATTAGCGTCAAGACGCCGTCAAAAGACGCGTACGGACTGCCAGGCGCGAGCCAAATGCCATCCGCCCGTAGCGCCGTCTCCGCCTCCGTCGTCGGCACCCAGGCTCCGTCTCCGCAGGCATGATGAAGCGCCGGCAGCATGGCGCGATGGGTGGCAAACTCATCACAATAGTCGCCGACGATCGCGATTTGCATACCTTACCCAAATAGTCGCATCTGCGAGGGGCCTTGCCAATCCGGCGGACGGTAATTCGCAATTCGCTCGCCCAGCCCATGCCGTTGACGGACCGTTTCGACACGGCTCTTCAGCCAATCGACATAGGGATCCCGCAAATACGCTTCGCGGCCGTACCAGCCGCGATACTTGTCTAGCAGCGCCGGATACTCCCGTTCCAGCCAAGGCAGAAACACCTTCCGGGCACAGTCTTTTAGAAATAGGGGTTGCGCCCACATCGCGAGCGCGCCGGCCGCTTTCGCCGCTTGCGCCACGGCGTTCAGGCTCGCTTCCGAATCGGTAATTCGAGGCAGCACCGGCGACACGCCGACGCCCACCGCAATCCCGGCCACGGCCAGTTTCCGCATCGCGTCCAGCCGTAAAGCCGGCGTGGGAGCGAATGGCTCCATTTTCCGCGCGAGAACTGCATCGACCGTCGTGATGGTGAAACTCACCCGAACGTGATTTCGCCTCGCCAACGGGACGAGCAAATCCACGTCGCGCGCCACCAGATCCGACTTCGTAGTCACGGCGATTTTCAACTCTTCCACCTTGTCCCGCAGCTCTTCCAACATCCGCCGCATCAAGCCGAAACGGCGCTCGGCCGGTTGATAACAGTCCGTCGCCGTCCCAAAGGCGATCGTATCTCCCGGCGCGAGCCTCCGAATCTCGCGCCGGAATTGACGGGCATCCCATTGTTTGGCAAAGATGCGTGTCTCAAAATCGTCTACCGAAAGCTCCATAAACTCGTGGGTATAGCGGGCATAACAGTAGCGGCAGCCATATTCGCAGCCGCGGTAGGGATTTACGGTCCAGTCAAAAATTTGCCGTTTCCCCGAACACGAGCCAATGAAACTTCTAGCGGGCAACTCCAAGTACGAAACCCGGCGCTTGTCCTCTAAAACGGGACTTTCGGCGGCCATCCTTGCAATACCAACGAGCGGCATGCATTGATATTCGCCTTTTGTTCGCCTCCTGTCAAGGAGAATTTAGGCCTAACTTTCCCACCGTGGGTGAACAGACCATCCGGTCCGCGGGACGTGCGGGCTGTGACTCCAAAACCGAGACCATTTCTCGACTTCTATCAATGTCGAGCTTTTTGGGGCCGTTCAGCCGCAAATGACGTCAGGAGGAATTTTTTTGGCTGGGAGACAGGGATTCGAACCCCGATAAGCAGAGTCAGAGTCTGCTGTCCTACCGTTGAACGATCTCCCAGCGAAGGTTATCGCTTACAGTATAAATCACCACGTGCCCATGCGCAAAATGACGCCGGTGGATAGTTGGAGGCCCTGATTGTAGGTGCGACCGTCGGCTGGAGCGCCGGCCCATGACCGGCCATATTCGATACTGGCGAGGCGGAGGGCGAAGACAGGATTGAGGCGGATATCCACACCCGTACCCGCTGAGACGGCCACGCCATGACGAATATCGGACTGGGAATAGGTCTCCGCAGCCGGCAGTTCAACGTCCTTGCGTATCGCCTCGGACTTCAGCAGATGTTCACGCAACGGGTCGATTTCATAGCGGGTTATCTTGTTGCCGCCGAAGAGAACTTGCGCGTAGGGGCTCAGTCGCCGCTCCGACATTGGCGTCCATCGGGGCCCGATTGAGTAAGTGAGCGAATCACCGGTATTGTTGGCGTCCAGATCGCGGAGCTGGCAGCCGCTCAATTGCCCGACAATCTGCCACGAAGGGGACAGGCGAAACGCCACTTGCCCGCCGCCGCCCGCGCACTGCGTTCCATCGAAGCGGGTCCAGAACGGCAAAGCGGTTATCTCGATTGGAGCGGCCTTTGGGAACGACGGCGGCTCTTCCGGTTCCATTACGTGGGGCGCGCGGTAGTGGCCGCGCATGATTCCTCCGCGCGAATCGCGATACCACGGCACCTTGAACCGCAGCGCGTTCGTGAAACTGCGGCTCGGGTTTAGCCAACTTCGCATCATCATCCGCGCCCACTTGTTCTCAAAGCGGCGCTCGAACGGTAAGATGATTTTCTCATCGAGAAAGTCTTCGGCAACCAGCCAACCGGTACCGATCACCGGCGTCACAACGTGATCCACAAACCCCTGTTGCGGCCGCCGGCTCTGGATGTTGCCGACGCCGGCCTCGCCGACGGGACCGATCTCGAACCACGTGCTGTACGCCCAGGCCACTCCCATCGCTTTCGCGCGGGTCCGCCAATAGCGTGGATCGCGGCCAAACCGCATCAGCCTCGCCCGCGGATCGTTCTGAATGTAAATAAAACCCGACACCGCTCCCTGCATTGGATGGCCCACATAGTTCACATAGAACTGGTCGCCGTCTCCCCACCCGTGCAGGTTTCCCACTGAATCCGCGTACCCAGCCCAGAATGGACCACCCATCCCGGAACGCGTGCCAGGTTCCGTCTTTAAACGAAAAGCGTGCTGAAGTCCGGTAAACATCGCCGATTGGCGGCTAATGGCCCGCCAATCGACCGCGTTTTCGCTACCTTGCGGGGATGGCTTGACGGGATTGATCGCTCGTTTCTCCACCGCTCCGCCTCCACCGCCGGGCGTGTCCTCCACAGGCTGCGCGGTTAACAAGAAAGGGCTGGAAAAGAATGTAAGAAGTACAGCTTTTAATAGCTTTATTTGCATTGACTAAAAATCCATTTTGCCGCAAGCGGCGGCGGAAAAGTAACGCTACTTCCGGGTCTGCAACACCAAAGGGAGACCGTAGACTTGTCGAAAAACCTCGCCGGCCCGTTCTCCCGCCCACAACTCCAGATTGGTGTCCGCATCCGATCGCAGCGCAATCACTACCTGATTTGGTAGCAATTCCACTGCCAACGCGTCGACGCGTTGATCGTGACTGCGATCCAATGCATCCGCCAATCGCAGGATCGGCACGAGTTGGAGGACCAGCCGCTGATTGACGGGGGAGAGATTCTGGTAGGAAACGTGCCTTGCGGAGGGCATTGACTTGCGGTGAAAACGGCACAGGTGGGCGACTATTCCCCGCTCCTCCGCCGTGAATGCCGGAAGATCGCCGTTCGCAACCAGATACTGCGAGTGCTTGTGGTGGCCCATCCCGCTCACATAGTGGCCGATATCCACCAGATAAGCCGCGGCTTCCAGTAACTTGCCGCTCTCCGCCGGCAGCGTATGCAGCGGCTTCAACCCATCGAAAAGCGTCCCCGCCAACTCCGCCGTCTTGCGGGCGTGACGGACATCCACGCCGAAGCGTCGCGCCATCGATTCCACAATTCGACGCTGTTCCTTGTCCAGCCTGGCCAGTTGCGCGCCCACCCGGCGGGCGGACAAATCCGCGATAATCCCATCGCGCACCCCCGCCACCGAATAGTAGACCGATCGCGCCCCGAACGCCCGCAGCATTCGCGCCAGCACCGACCCTCCGCCCACGATAATTTCCGCGCGCCGGGGACCGATCCCCAACCATTGACGGCGCAGTGACAGTTTTTGCACCGAAAGCTGCGCGACCAGCCGCTCCACCTGCGCCGTCGTCGCCCGTTGCCGGTCGGCCGCGTCGCGCGACCGTTGGTCAATCTTATTCACCGCGCAGATCACCGCTACCGCGGTTGACGACGTGGCGATCACACGGTCGAAGCCGCCTTTGCCGATGCGCTTCAGCACGGACGCGATTTTCTCGTCGATGTAGCCGTGCAGGCGATCCAGGTCGTCGTCGCCGGGAGGGTCGCGTTCCAGAAACATCTGCTTCAACCGGACGGCGCCGAGCGGCTTGGAAAAAGCCGTGGTCATTCGTCCGTTCTCGCTGACGATGGCCTCCGCGCTACCGCCGCCGATATCGATGATCAACAGCCGCTGGCCGGGATGGGGCCAGACGGATTGCACTCCGGCGTGGATCAGCCGCGACTCCTCAATACCTGAAATGATCTCCACCGGGATGCCGGCGGCGGCGCTCGCCCGGCGCAGAAACTCCTCCTGGTTGCGGGCGTCCCTCACGGCGCTGGTGGCCACGGCGCGCGCGCCCATTGCATGGTGCCGTTCCACGATCAGCCGGAATCGCTCCAACACCCGGCACAAGTTGTCCATCGCTTCCTTGCTGATGGAACCCTCGCTGAAAACGCTTGTGCCCAGGCGCGTTACTTCACGTTCGGAGGCCAGCGTCCGCACCGGGCGGTCGGCGTCCACTTCAGCTACTGCCAGCCGGATGGAATTGCTGCCAATGTCAATCGCGGCATAGCGGGGCATCTCGTTTCATCATAACCACCGGAGGCCGATTACTTGCCGGTGTTCATCATTTTGAAACACATCGATCCCGGCCGGTCGCTATAATTACTGTTTTCCATGCCCCTCCTCACTCCGAACCGGTTCAAAGGAAAGCTGATCGTCGTGGAAGGCATTGACGGCTCGGGTAAATCCACCCAGCTCTCGCTGCTGGCGCAGTGGCTCCGATCGCAGGGCCTGGCGGTCGCGTTTTCCGAATGGAACTCTTCTCCGCTGGTGCGCGAGACCACGCGCCGCGGCAAAAAGAAGCAGATGTTTACGCCCACCACTTTCTCCCTGATTCACGCCACCGATTTCGCCGACCGCCAGGAACGTTTCATCCTGCCCATGCTGAAGGCCGGCGCCATTGTCTGCGCCGACCGGTTCGCCTACACCGCCTTCGCCCGCGACGTGGTGCGCGGCGTGTCGCCTCGCTGGGTCCGGAATCTTTACACCTTCGCCATTCAACCGAATCTGGCGTTTTATTTCCGCGTACCGCTCGAAGTCGCTCTCGGCCGCATCCTTGGCGGACGCGATTCCATTAAGTACTATGAGGCCGGGATGGATCTGAACCTTTCACGGCGAATTGAGGAGAGCTTTCGCCTCTTTCAAGGCCGCATTCTGGAGGAGTACGACGCCATGGCGGAAGAGATGAAATTTCATATCATCGACGCCACCGGATCCATTGAAGACCAACAGATTCAGATGAGAAAAATCGTGATGGAGCAGTTAGGCGACGCCATTGCCGCCGGTCAGATTCTCCACAAGGAAAGAGCGTTCCGTGCAAATCCCCAGACCCCTGCAGTTTTATAGCGAACCGCTGCCGGGCGTGGATCCGGCCGAGCTGCAAGGCAAGTTGATCGTCATTGAAGGGCCCGACACGGTCGGCCGCTCGACGCAAATTACCCGCCTCCGCGCCTGGCTGGAACAGAAGGGGCATGCCGTATTGGATACCGGTCTGGCCCGCAGCGCGCTGGCCGGCCGCGGCATTGCCAAGGCCAAGGAAGGCAATACGCTGGGCCCGGTGACCATGACGCTTTTCTACGCCACCGACTTCGCGGATCGCCTGGAAAACGAAATCGTGCCCGCCCTTCGCGCGGGGTTTGTCGTGCTCACCGACCGTTATATTTTTTCCCTGATGGCTCGCGGGCTGGCTCGTTCGGAAGATGCCGCGTGGCTCGAAAAGGTCGCCGGTTTCGCGCTGGTCCCGCATGCCGTTTATTACCTCCGCGCCGACGTGGCCACGCTCGTCTCCCGGGTCGTCATGGGCCGGGGCAGCTTCGATTTCTGGGAATCCGGCATGGATATGCGTTTCGGTCCGGACATGTACGAAAGCTACATGCGTTACCAGGCCCGCGTTATTCGAGCGCTGGACCGCATGGCCCGCAAGTACGAGTTCACCACTATCGACGCATCCAAGCCGGCCGACATGATCTTCCGCGAACTGCAGCGCAACATAAACGGGCTTTTCCAGGAACCCAAGAAGCGCACCGCCGGAAAGAAAGCCTGACGCGTGGCCCGGTTTGGCGTTTTTATCGAACTGGCGTCGCCGGAGTCCGTCGAAATGGCCGGTTGGGCGGGCTGGGACCATTGCGTGATCGATTGTGAACACGCCCCCATCGACAACGCATTCCTGCCCACAATGCTCCGCGCGGCCCGCATTCCGGCCTATGTCCGCGTACCGAATTCGAATCCCGAATCCATTCAAGGCGCGTTGGATAACGGCGCCGATGGCGTCATCGTCCCTCGGCTTCGATCCGCCGGCGAGGCGCGTCGCGTGGTGGAGGCCGCGCTCTTCTTCCCGCATGGAAAGCGCGGCGTCAACCACATGGTACGCGCGGCCAAATATTCATTGGAGCCGGTGGCCGGGTATTTGGCAAACGCCGGCCGGCGGACCCGGGTTATCGTCCAGATTGAAACGGCCGAGGCCCTGGAAAGTGTGGAAGAGATCGCCGCCACGCCCGGTTTAAGCGAGCTGTTCATCGGCCCATACGATCTCAGCCAGGCGCTGGAAATACCCGGCCAGGTTCTGGATGAAAAGCTTCTGGAAGCCGGACGGCGGATTGTGAATGCCGCCCACGCCAACGGCCTGGAGTTAAGCGTGTTCGTCAACAGCGACGATGCCGCACGCGCGTGGCTGGCGATTGGCGCCGGCATTTTGCACTACTCCGCCGATACATTCTTGCTGGCGCAGGCATTGAAGGAAACTCGCGAGCGGCTACGCTTCTTATAGCTCAAAACCGCCCTCCCTCCCCTTCGCGGGAACCGACAAATCGAAGGAGAGTTGTTGGCCGTTCGTGGCCGCGGCGCGAACCGGCCCGTCCTCATCCGTTAGCCAGGAAAGCTCATGTCTGGCATCCGCCGCGGTATCGGGATCGTGGTGTTCTTCCGCTTCCACCAGCAGACGATGAAACATACGGATGCCCTCCCGCCGCCGGCCTTCCGCTAGCAGCAGGAACGCGGCGCGGCGGCAGAGTTCGGCGCCGCGTACCCAATCCCGGTCGAAGCCGAATTGAATAGCCGCCGGAACCTCCGCCAGCAGATCGCGGCATGGTTCCGGTTTTCCTTTCCAGAATTGAAAGTAGCGATGCAGAATCGTCAGATGGCGTTGGCGCATTTCGTCGTTCGTCCGCGGCGCTTGCGGCAGCCGGTACAGGCCGCTTCCGGCGTCGAGGAGCGCGGCTTGCGACAAGTCACCGCCAAGTTCCCGTGCCAACCATCCGGGGAAGCGGGGCGCGTAGCAGGCTCCCAGCGCCGCGTCCCCCTCCACCTCCGGGGGCGTCCCCAACACCTGCAAATACGAGCTCCGCGTTTCCGGAATCTTGAGTGGTTTATCGATGTGTGCCAGAACCGCCAGCACGCGGCCGTCCCGTACCCGGGGCTCCACTTCCGCCCGGATCAGCGCCGCCTCCCGTCCGGCGCATCCGACCCATACAACGGCCTGAAAATGCCCCGCCGCCTGGTGGGCGAAGGCGTGCGCGGCGGCCGCATCCTGGGTCAGAATCTGTCCCCCGGTTTCATCCACCAATCGTGTCCACCATTCGTCCGGAACGGTTCCCGGAAAAGCGGCGGGCGCGATTCCCGGCACTTCCGGTAGCTTGGCCGTCATCCAGCGTTCCACCGCCCGTTCCAGCGCAACGACATCGTTCGCGGGAAAGAAGGTTCGTCGTTCCAACAACTTCGGATAAGCGCAATCCTCCAGCCGCGCGAAGGCGATGGGAGGCTTGCCGTCGTGGTCGATTAATCCTTCCCAGGCTTCCCGCCGCAGCGGTGGAGGCGCGCAAATCCCGTCGAGCAGGATCAGCACCGAATCCGCCGCCGCGCCCTCCTCCCAGGTTTCGGAAACCGGGGCCGAATCCTCTTCGATCGGCAGCGTCCGAATCCCGAGGTTCCGGTCCAATCGCCGGGCCAGGCGTTTCGCAATCTCCGCTCCGTGTGAGGAACAACATATGCTCAATTGCACCTCTATATTGAAGCGCCGGCGGGCGCCACCCGTCAACGCACCGCCGCGGGTACCCGTACCGGCCAGTCTTCTCTCCGCGCGGCCATCGCGCCGGCGTGCACCTCTTCCAGCAAGTCCAGACACCGTTTCAAAAATGTGAGCCGCGTGTATCCGCCACGCCGTAGCACCTCCCCGTGCTCCCGCCAAACCACCAGGCAGATCATCGCCATCAACGCGTTGTGGCAGCCGCCCCACACTCGCGTTAGTTTCCAACGCCGCCACACGGCCCCCAGGTTCGCCGCCTGAAAGCGCAGATGTATCGCCTCGTCATCAAGGAGCCGCGTGCAAATTGCCCGCAGCCAATTCGATCCCGTCATCGTCCGCACGGCCGTATAGTAAGGCACCGCCACGATTTCCGCGCAAACCAGCACGGCCGTCATCAGTCCAAACCCCAGCAATTTCCGCACCATCCGGAACACCGCGTCCGCCCAGTGAGCGCGCAGCGGCGGATATCCCTGGGCTTTCAGAAACTCGCCCAGCCAGTGGGAGTGCCGATTTTCCTCCTGGATGAAAAGCGCCATCGCCTCACCCAACCACGAATCTCCGCTTGCATCCCCAAACCGCCGCGCATACCGCAATAGATGCCGTCCGTCGGACGACTCCCCCAACTGAAACTGGGCCAGCGATGGACCCAAAATCTCCCGCTCACCCGGGCCCCATTCGTCCCTCTCACCCGCCTCCAGTTCTTCCAGCAGATTCCTCCGGAAATGATTCCGCCACATTAGTCCGGCGGGCCAATCAGTCAGCGTCAGCTTCTTCATACAATGTACTTTACAATACAAAGTATTTGAAGGCAAGAATTTTTGCGCGGGAACGAAGCGAACCAAATCACGCATTAGGATAAGAAGGAACCGAAGAATTCATGAACTTCACACTGCTCGAACAAAACATTCTGATCGCCAAGGGCCTGACTGCCGAGCAGTTGAACCAGTTGGCCGCCGTTGGCGTCCAGGCCAAGTCCGATTTCACAACCATCGGCGACGCGGCGACGCTGCTGGAAGTGATGCCCGCGCTTGACGCGGCCGTCGCCGCGAAAGTGATGGAGTGGGCTGTCGGCGCCGCGCCCGCCCGCGTACCGGCTGCGGAACAGAGTAAGCTGGTGATCGATTCTCCGGACGCCGTCTATTGCCTGCACTGCAACGCCCGCCAGCCGAAGGACTACAAGACCGGCGAACTTTGCCCCACCTGCGGCAAACAGGCAGAGCCGGTGCAATCCTGCTACTGGTGTTCCAGCAGCGGTCCAGGCAAGTTCTGCCGAGGCTGCGGCGCCGAGTTTGTGCCGCTTGCCGAGTATGATCTGGCGGTTCTGCTCAAACGGGAAGGCGTGGCGAAAGAGGAGATCTCACGCCGGTTGAAGGCGATGCTCCCGATGGAAAAAGACGTGCTGTGGGGCCGCGTCCGGCGAATCCACGGATAATGCGCGCGGTATGCGAATCCTGCGCGAAACCGCAGCCGGTGGATTGGCGGCCGGGCGATCTTTGCGTCCATTGCGGTGTGGCCGTTCGCGAGGAGGCGCGCTGTTTCTGGTGCGCCAAATGGGGACCGAAGGCGAAGTTTTGCCGCAAATGCGGCGCTGGCGCCGTGGCCCAGGAACACTACGGCCCGGCCCGCATGCTCAAACATATGGGCGCCAGCGTCTTCGAGATTCCCAAGCTGCTCAAGGAGCTGGACCCTGAGCTGATCGCGACGCACCAGTCCATTTATGGCGCCCATGCCGCCGTGGCCAATCGCCATATCGAAGATGCGCGATGGCTTGGGCGGCATTTGTATCAGCGGCACTGGGACGCCGAACTGGAGGAGGAACTGATCGCGCAATTGCCTTGGCCCGACGAGCGATTGGAGGCATATTCCGTCGCGTCGAAATCCGAACCGGATCCCGTCACGCTTTCCGAATCCAGCCCGTTCCCCAGAATTCGCGACCTGGCGCATCTGGTCCGCATCCATCGCGGCGACTTCCGTGACCTGAGCGATTGCACTCAACTTATCCATAGCGCCGATCCCGCCATCGCCGCCGAGGCCGCGCTGCAATTTTCGGGCTGGCGCGCGATCTACTGTACCTACACCGAGATCAATCGCCACGACCTGATCGCGGTGCTGCGCGAGTCACCGCTGCCCGCCCATGCCGCCCCGCGCCTGGCGGTACTCGGCGCTGAACCGCGCCCCGAATATTTCGTCACCGGCGATCCGGACACCGATTTCCTGGTCCTGATCCTGGACAAGAACACGCGCGCCCTGGAAACTTTCCTGGGTTCTCCAGACCCCATGCGCCGCTACGTCTCCGCCGCGCAACTTGTTCGGCTTCAGCACGCCGGCGCCATCGGCCCGGCGTTGCGAGGCGCCGATCCGGAGCGACAACTGCAACTACTCCGCGACGTCATCCGTTACAAAAACCCGATTCCAGCTCTGCACAACGACTTCTTCGCGCTTATCGAAAACAGTTCCGATGTCCGGGTTCGCCAAGCCGCGGCACAAGCCATCAGCCTTGCCCGCTTTCATCCCGATTCCCTGCGCCTGCTCGACCTCGCTAACGGCGATTCCGGCATTATCCATTCGCTGCTCCGCTCCAAGCCCGCGCCGGAATCGTACCTGGAAATCGGCCGCCGCCTGGTTCGCACCGGCCACTTCAACATGGATCAATGGGGCTGGGACCAAGCGGCAAAACCGGACGCAATGCCAGTGACATTCGTGGAGGAGAATTATCCGCACGCCAACCACGATACGCGCCGCGAACTGCTTCGCTTCGCCGAAAAGCAAATTGAAGCCCACGGCGTACTCCGCTCCCCGTTGGAGCGGCTGCTGATCCGGCAATGCTTCGCAAGCGCTCCGGCCGAGTTGATCGGCACGGCCTGGGCCTGCGTGCATCGTATTCAAATGCACCGCGAAGCCGGCCTTACCGTGCCATGCGACCTGTCGCTCGAAAACGTCTCCTGGTGCTGGACCCTGCCGGAAGTCCTGACCGCCATCGCCGATCTGATGGCCAATCGGGAAGCGGCTGATCAGACCTTCGTCCGCGACGATTTCGATCGCTTCCTCCGCTCCGCCGAACCCGAGTTCTTCGCCGCCGCAAAGGCATATCCCGACGAATGCCGGCGCGTCATCGAGTCCGCGCCATTGGCCGACCCATACACATACGCCGTTCGCTTCGCCGCAGACCTGCAGGGCTACGGTCCCCTTACAATGAAAAAGTGAAGCGGCTGTTATTTATAGCCGCCCCGTCCCCAAGACCGAGAAGGGGAACCGGGTGGGAGCAAGTTGGTCCGGCGGCCATGCCCGCCGGGGAACGCATCGACGGCAATTATTCCCGTGGAGTTCTCTTGCGGCTTAACTTGCCGCAGTTGACCGCCTGAAAGGAACTGGGCGCCGCGGCGTTGACGGCGGAGACGATCTCCGGCAGATAGTCGCCGATGATGCGCCATTCAATGGAAGACAGCGCCGCAATAGCGAACCGTCTCTGCGGAGACCATCCCACACTCCCGAAAGCTACAAGTAATGGCGTCGTGCGACCCAAGGTGTATTCGTAACCGGTGGTCAATGTTTTCGTCGAGTGGAACCTTCACCGATCGTGTAACTCTCTTTGGGCATGGGCAAAGTCGATGAGCCTCTTGATTTGGGCGATTGAAAGAGTGGGGAAGCCTTCATGAATTTCATCAAGGCTGTCGCCGAGATCGTAGCTGTTCACTATTGGGTCTGGCAAAATGCGCGTTCCGCGAACCACGGGGCGCCCCGAAACCTTGCCAGGGACCTGTTCGATCAGTTCACACGCCATCCAATCGATGTCGGAGACCGTTCCAAGATCTGGCATATTCATTCCCTGTTTATATGATAATTCGTCGCGATCACCGTCGATGTGGTCGTTCAGCCGGATAGAACCTGGATGACATCGCAGCGTGGATTAAACGTTAGATCGCACCGCAGTCGCGCGCGCGCCGCAGGAAAGTACGCAGCCCGCGCACCGTCGACGCATCGTCGAACTGCTGCTGTAGAACCACCGCCTGTTGTTCCTTCGCTTCATAATTCGCCAGCCGCGCCTGCATCTCCGGGGCATGCAACCCATAGAACTGATACAACGTCGCATAGCGCGTCACCAGTTGCGCCGGATGCAAGTCCCATCCCTGATAAAACCCTTCCGCCAGCGACATCAAAATCTCGTCCCGGTGCTGCCGCCACGCCGCTATCACCGGCTCCCGCGCATCCCCGATCGGCAGGATCTTCGTCGGTCCGTCCACCACTTCCACATCGGTCCCCGCAAACGCCATTAGCATCTGCATCCGCGCCGAGGTACACGCCGCATGGTGCAGCCGTTGGAATGGCGCCGATACGCCCAGCGACGCCAGCAAATCATAGGGGCCCAAGTGCGCGCTCAACAGCTTTCCGCCGGCCGCGTCCAGCAATTCGCGCAGCCTCCCCAGAATCGGGGGTGTCTCCACCAACGCCTCAATCCACGCGCGTCCGCGCAACTCCACCGCGAGTTGCGCTACCTCTTCCGGCCGTTTCACCTTCGGCAGCGTTACGCGAAACTGTGCCGGCAAGCGGTACGAAACGGTCTGCAGGAACAGGCGCAGCGTCCGCAAGGCCCGCACCCGCGTTGGCCCGCTGAGCGGACGAATCCGAATTCCCAGGAATGGCGGCAGCGTCCCCGCGTCCGCCCCATCGCGGACGGCTTTTGCGGCGCTGATCGCGTGACGGTCTTCTTCCTCGTCGTCGTGCGCGCCGTAGCCGTCCTCGAAGTCGATCCGGTAGTCCTCCACCGGCTCGCGCCCCAACTTCTCCCGCACTCGTTCCAGCACGGCTTCGGAGCAATCCAATTCCGCCGCCGCGAGTGCCCATCGGTCCAATGCCGCCAGCGCCAGCCCGCCCAGTTTCCTTGAAATACCGGCTTGAAACAGGTGCGCGCCGCCGTAGACCACATGTACCGGCTGCCGGAGTGTCATGCTTGCACCGCGGGCAAAGGATAGTGCAGCGACTCGCGCAGCCAATCGCCATTCAAGCGGACGGCGTCGCGTAGCGTTCCCACCAATCCGTCCCGCCGTTCGTACAGCCGGTACCCATCTCGGGATCGCAAATAGCCGCGCGCCTCCGGATGCCGCTCGAATAGCACATCTCCCATCTCCCCATGCAGCCGTTCGAACTTCGCCCGCCGGTCAAGCAGCGCCTTAATAAGGAAAGGCATCACGATGGAATAATCGCCCTGCATGCTCTCCGTCGACTGCACATATGTATCCCGGTCCACCTTGCCCCAAGTCACCGCCTCCCCCGGAGGACACGAACTCAACGACCCATCGGTCACCGGCGCCGAAGTAATCTGCACGTCGAACTCATAACCGCGGACATTCGGCAAGCCGAGCACCTGACCCAACGCCGGCTCCGGCTGGAGGTTATAGTTCTTCGGAACGCCGCCGCCCAACATGAAGGTCGCCAACGCCTTCGGCCCGCTCTCGAACAAGCCCCAGTGGTGATACGCGCACGCCTCAAACACCTCGGCGTGAATGTCCAAATCAAAAGCGTACGACGGCAGCAGGCCCGCCTCGCGCATGGCCCAAAGCTTCATGGAATTCAGAAAAACGGACCCATCGCCGGGGGCGCCGACAAATACTGGAATCGCTAATTTCCAACAAGTCGCCAGCAGCCCCGGGTCCACGCCGCTCCGCGCCTCCTGCGCCGCGTACCATTTGCCCAGCAGGTTCCGCAGCTCCGTGCCCGTCATCTTTTTCTGGAACTCCGGCAACTGCAGAATTGCCGTCAGAAAACGGTCCTGGTCCAGCAATACGTCTTCGCTAAACGCCATGTCGGTAACGCGAATTGTCCGCTCATCGCGCAACGCCCCGTCGTCGCCGAATATCGGCACTTCAAACACCGGATCCGGGCGTCCGGTCAGACTGCGGTGGCCGTCGTGATAGCAAACCGCGTCGGTGGTCGAAAGGTACGCCACCCACCCGGTCTCGAGCAGCGGCAGCAGCCACGTCTGGTGCTGGCCGGACACCGTCACCGGTCCTGCGATCGCCAATGTGAGCGGGCAGCCCATGCCGATCGCCCGGTCCAGAATGGTGTAGATGCGCCGCAGGTACGCGCCGCCAAAAGCGGGCAGGCAGTGGCGGAACAGTTCATCGAGCGACGCCACTTCGTCGACGCGCTTTACCCGCACCGTTGGGCGGTGCCCGTTATCGCAGGAGTTCATTACCTCTCTATGATGACTCACTGTTACTTATCGCTCGCCGGCGCCTACAATACAATCACGAGCCATGCGCGCCATCCCTTGCCTGCTCATCTCAACCGTCGCCCTCAGTGCCGGCGAACCGGTGATTCGCTTTCAGCGCCCGGCCGCGGAGTGGAATGAAGCGCTTCCCATCGCCAACGGCCGGATCGGCGCGATGGTCATCGGCGGCGCGTCCGCCGAACGGCTGCAACTCAATGACGACCGCGTCTGGGCCGGCGACAGGATAGACCGTCTCAACCCCAACGCGGCTCGCGCCCTGCCCGAAGTGCGAAGACTCCTCTGGGCCGGCAAGGTGAGCGAAGCCGAGGAACTCGCCGACCGGGACATCATCTCCAAACCTCGACGCATGCCGCCCTACCAGCCGCTCGGCGACCTGCACATCTACTTCCCCCGCCACGACCAAGTCGCAAATTACGAGCGACAATTGGACCTCTCCACCGCCGTCCACACGGTTAAATACCGCACCTTTGACTCGACGCATACTCGCGAAGTCTTCGCTAGCTATCCCGCCCAGCTTATCGCCATTCGTATCACGTCCGAACGTCTCGGCGGCCCCACGGCGCCCGTCAAGCGGACGAACCCAGATCCGGCGCGAGGTTCCGCGCCCAAGCCCGCATCTTTCGCATCGGAGGCGCCCTGCGCGCTTCCGGCGATGAACTTGTCGTTGAAGGCGCCGACGAAGCGACCGTCTACATCACTACCGGCGACGCTTTCCCGAGGAAGAATTTCGACGAGTTGAAGAAGGAACACATCGCCGACTATCAGCGGCTAAACCGGCGCGCTACCCTCAATCTGCATTCAAACGAACCCACCGTTCAACTCGCCAATCTCTATTGGAACTACGCCCGGTATCTACTCATCTCCAGTTCGCGGCCAGGGACCCACGCGGCAAATCTGCAAGGCATCTGGAACCCTTCGCTCACTCCGCCTTGGGATAGCAAATACGCCATCAACATCAATACGCAGATGAACTACCGGCCCGCCGAAGCGCTGAATCTCTCGGAACTCCACGAACCTCTCTTCGATCTGGTTGAAAAGGCCATGACCGACGGCCGCCGCGTCGCGAAGGCCCTGTACAATGCCCGCGGTTTCGTGCTGCATCACAATACCGATTACTGGGGCCACGCTACGCCGATCGACGGCGTCGGCAGCGGCCTCTGGCCCATGGGCGGCGCCGGGCTGGCGCTGCATTATTGGGATCGCTATGACTTCGGCCGCGACAAAGCGTTCCTTGCAAGTCGCGCTTTCCCGGTGCTGAAGGAAGCCTCGCTCTTCCTCCTCGATCACCTGACCGAAAGCCCGTCAAAGCGCCTCGTCACCGGCCCATCCATTTCGCCGGAAAACCGCTACAACACGAAGGATGGCGCCATCGGCAAGCTGGTCATCGGTCCGTCGATGGACAGCCAGATCACTCATGCGCTTTTCTCGAAAACCATCGAAGCCGCCGATCTCCTCGACATCGAACCGGCCTTCCGCGACGACCTGAAGAAGGCTCGCGCGCGCCTGCCCCAGCCGCAAATCGGCAAGCAGGGCCAGTTGATGGAATGGCTCGAGGATTACGACGAACCCGACCCCGGCCACATATCTCATCTCTTCGCGCTCCACCCGTCCGACCAAATCACGCTGCGCAGGAAGCCCAACCTCGCCAAGGCCGCCCGTACTTCGCTTGAGCGCCGCCTCTCCAGCGGCAGCGGCCACACCGGATTATCAATTTCTGGGCCCGTCTCGAGGAGGCGGAAAAGGCCTGGGAGAATGTCGAGGCGCTGCTCACGAAGTCGACGCTTCCGAATCTCCTCGATACCCATCCGCCTTTCCAGATCGACGGCAACTTCGGCGGTGCCGCCGGAATGGCGGAGATGCTCCTGCAAAGCCACGCCAACGAGATCCACCTCCTCCCCGCCCTACCCGCAAAATGGCCCAGTGGCGAAATAAATGGCTCGCGTGCCCGCGGCGGCGTTGAAGTCGACATCTCCTGGACGGGGGGTAAATTCCAATCCGCTACTCTCCGCGGTAAGGCCGGCGGTACGTTCCACCCCCGTCTTCAGCGCGCGACTCAAATTAGGATAGTCACCATTCACCCAGATGAACCCATGCAAATTACGCGCTAATCGCAACCGCTATCGAACGCACGAAATGCCGATAACTACGCGACCTCGATTCGTACAATCCCAAATGTTCGCTGATCGCCCTGGAACCCGCGACCTTTTGATAAGTGAAACGGGTAAGCCGTTCCAGTTCGCTCGATGGATTTTGCAGCCGATCGGGATCACGAAACTTGGCTAACTTCTGTTTCTGAGCCAACCCATTCAGCCCTAGCCATCTCTATTCCACAAGTAACTAAACGTCGCCTTCCGGCGATTGGAGTCCGGACTTGCAATTCGAAAAACATCGACTCCCGTTCGTGCCCCCTCGTGACCGCCTCCGCATAGCGGCCCCGCGCATCAAGCGCTTGCCGTACATTCCCCACCAATGCGTCTCGCAGAAATCCAAACACGTCAAAGAAGGACGACTTACCCGTTCCATTCGCGCCAACGACAACCAGAAACTTCGGGATATCCTTGAGTTCGATATTTTGCAGTGACCTGTAATTCCTGACGATGATCGACTTGAGTTCCATCCCCACAAGCCTACCCCAACCCCACCACTCCGCCCATTCCCTTCGCCGTCCTCACACCCCTAACAATCGCCTGTCCCACCGCCTCCGCCGCCGCCACGCCCAACACATTCATATCTTCCTCTAAACTCCCAATAGACAGCGCGATCACAATATCCCCGTCCACGGTCGTGTGCCCCGGTGACAATGCCCGCAAGACACCGGCCTGTGCCATTTTGGCTAACCGCGTCGCGCCCACTTTGCTCAACTTCGCATTCGTCGCCACCACGCACAAGGTTGTGTTCCCAGCGGTCGAACCGCTTCGCCCCCCCAAAGCCAACATCGTCTTCTCCGTCCCCGCGAACTCCCGGCTCTCGGATGACTTCCGGCACCCCGCCACCAATGTCCCAGTACCAGGTTCCCGCACATCCCCAAACGCATTCACCGCCGCCAGCGCCGATACCAGCACGCCCTTCGTACCCACTTCCACCGTATACGTACCAATCCCGCCTTTCATCGCCCGGCCCAGCCCGAAAAGTTTCCCTACCGTCGCCCCGGTCCCCGCGCCGACGCTACCTTCCACCACCGCCCCCGTATGCGCCGCGGCCGCCGCTACCTCCCCCATCTCCCTCGTCGGCCTCACGTCCGCCTTCCCGATTCCCAAATCAAACAGAATCATCGCTGGAACGATCGGCACGCGCGCCGGTCCAAACACAAATCCCACGCCCTTCTTCTCCAGATACCTTCGTACCCCACTGGCCGCCTCCAACCCGAATGCCGACCCGCCCGCCAACGTCACCGCATGCACCATTGGCGTCACGTGCAGCGGACTTAAAACATCCAATTCCTGCGATCCCGTCGCTCCCCCGCCAATGTCCACGCCCGCCACCGCGCCCCCTTCGCACAGCACCACGGTCACGCCCGTCAACGCCACAAAATCGGAGGCGTGCCCGACGCGAATCCCCGGAATATCGGTTAGACCCTTCATGCGCGTGTTAGCATCGAGTTTTTAGAGGAGCGTTTTCGGTTGCTCGACATCTTGAAGTCGCCCATCGTGACATTCCAGGAATTTATTCTCCTGGCCGGCCGGGCAACGGCAAACATCGTACGTCGTCCATTCTACGCGAGTGACGTCTTTCTGCAAATGGATACCATCGGTGTCGGCAGCCTTCCCATCACCATCCTCATTGGCTTTTTCTCGGGCGCCGTGATGGCCCTTCAGATGTCCCGCGCCCTTTCGCAGTACGGCGCCACCGGGCAGGTCGGCCAGATTACCGCCATTACTCTTGTCCGCGAACTGGGGCCCGTTCTGACGGCGCTGCTGGTCGCCGGCCGCAACGCCTCCGGCATCGCCAGCGAACTCGGCTCCATGAAAGTCACCGAGCAGATCGACGCCATGCGCGCCCTTGGCACGGACCCTATCAAGAAACTCGTCACCCCCCGCCTCATCGCTACCTGTTTCACCCTTCCGTTGCTCACCATCGTTGCCGACTTCATAGGCATCATCGGCGGCTACCTGATCGCCGTCCCGCTTCTCGCCCTCACCACCTCCTCGCAGTATTGGAACAACGCCTGGCGCTCGCTCGAATATAACGACATCACCCAGGGCCTTCTCAAACCCCTCGTCTTCGCCTATATCATCGCCCTCGTCGGCTGCCTCTATGGCATCCGCACCACTGGCGGCACGCAAGGCGTCGGCCGCGCCACTACCCAGGCGGTCGTCGTCGCCTCCGTTTGGATCTTTGTCTGCACATTTCTCATCACGCGGATCTTCGTCAACATCTGATGACGAACAACGCCACAGAGCGCGCCTGCGTCCTTCGCCTTGAAAATATTTCCCTGGCATTCGACGACAACGCCAAGGTTCTCGACGGCGTCTCTCTCGACATGCTCGCCGGTGACACCAAGATCATTCTCGGCGCCGCCGGGGCCGGGAAAAGCGTCATGCTCAAAATCGCCCTCGGCCTGTTGAAACCAACCGCGGGGCGCGTCTATCTTTTTGGGCGGGACGTTACCAATTTCAAGGAATCCCAGTGGTATGAGGTCCGCAGCCACATCGGCGTGCTGTTTCAAGAGGGCGGTCTTTTCGACTCCCTCACTATCGCGGAAAACGTCGCTTACCCTCTTGTGAATCGCTCCAAAAGAACCGCCAAGGAAGTTCATCCCCTCGTCGAGGAAGCCCTCCGCTTCGTCGAACTGGGGCAGACCCTCGCCAAGTTCCCCAGTGAACTCTCCGGCGGCATGCGGCGCCGTGTCGGCATTGCCCGCGCTGGCATCTCCGACCCCGCCCTTCTTCTCTACGACTCACCCACCGCCGGACTCGATCCCATCACCGCTAACAACATCATGGCTCTCATCATTCAGGAGCGCGAAATGCGCAACGCCACCTCCGCCATCGTCACCCATCGCTTTCAAGACGGGCATATCATGGCTAACTTCCGCTACAATCCGGAGAGTAAGCGGCTGGAACGAATTCCCGACGGCTCGCCCCTGCGCCTCCGCACGCGATTCGTCGTAATGAGGGAAGGCCGGATCGTCTTCGAGGGCAGCGAGTCCGAGTTGGACGATTCCACCGACCCCTACATCGCCAAATTCTCCATGCAACGTTCCGCCCACTGATCCCCATGCCATCCGCCGCCAAAGTCTCCTGGGCTCAACTCCGCGTCGGTGTCCTTGCCGTCGTCGCCCTCATTATCCTTGCCGTCCTCATCTTCCTATTGACCGGCAATAAAAGCCTCTTCGCCAAGGAGGTCACCATTTACACTTTTCTCGATGACTCCGCCGCCATCACTGAAGGGTCCGCCGTCCGGCTTAGCGGTTATCTCATCGGCAAAATTGGCACGGTGGCGCTTTCCGGGGAAAATAGGCCCAACCGCCGCATCAAACTCAATCTCGTTATCGACCAAGACAAGCTCAACCAAATTCCCGTCGATTCCCAAGCCGCTATCGGCGCCGAAAACCTGCTCGGCACCAAGTACATCAATATCAAGATGGGTAAGGAATCCACGCCCATCGCTCCCGGTGGAGAACTCCGCAGCCTGGATACCCGGGAGTTCCAGGATCTCGTCAACGCTGCCTACCCCTCCCTTCAGTCCCTCCAGCAAATCATCGAACGAATCAACAATATCGTGGCCTCCGTCGAAACCGGCAAAGGCTCCATCGGCAAGCTGCTCGTCGATGACGAACTCTACCAGCGCCTGGTCGCCACCGTCGCCGAAGTCCAGAAAATTACCAGCTCTATCGGCAATGGCAAAGGCACCGTAGGTAAACTGCTCTACGACGAAGCGATGTACGAAGACGTCCGCGCCACCATCAAACGCGTCGATTCCACCATCGCCGAGGTGCAGGCCGACCTCAACTCCGGCAAGGGCTCCGTCAGCAAGCTGCTGAAGGACCCGGCCCTCCATGATGAAATCCGCTCCACCGTCGCCGAACTCCGCAAAACCATCGACGAAATTAACAAGGGCCAAGGCACCGCCGGCAAACTCATCAAGAGCGATGAACTCCACGCGAACCTAAACAAAGTCATCCTCAACCTCGACAAGACCATCGATAAAGTCAATAGCGGTCAAGGCACTATGGGCCAGCTCATGGTCAACCCCGCGCTCTACGACTCCATGAACGGCGCCATGAAGGAAATGAACCAATTCATGAAGGATTTCCGTGCCAACCCCAAAAAGTTCCTGACCATACAACTCAAACTGTTTTGAAGCGCCTGATAGTCAATGCCGATGACTTTGGCTTCACCCGCGACGTGAACGCCGGCATAATCGATGCCTATACCGGCGGCATCCTCACCGCTACCACTCTTATGGCTAATGGCGATGCGTTCGATGACGCTGTCCAACTCGCCCAGGCTAACCCCGCTCTCGACATCGGCATCCACTTCGTCTTGATCGGGGGTAACTCGCTCCTCACGCAAAAACCGTTCCCAAAGGATGTGTCTTCGCTGCTCCGCGCCGTCTATTCCGGCACGCTAAATCTGTACGATGAATTCGCGGCGCAAGCCCGCAGAATTACGGCCGCCGGTATTCTTCCCTCCCACGCCGACACCCACAAACACACCCATCTTCTCCCCCCTGTTTGCCGCGCGCTTTGCACTGTCGCCGAAGAATTCCACATCCCCTTTGTCCGTCGCCCGGCCGACATCCCCCTCCCCTATCGCGCCCCGCTATCGGCGAAACTTATGAATATCCTTATGCGTCGTCTCGCGCGCGACATCGATTCCAGTTCCCTCCGCACCACCGATCACTTCGCCGGCTTCGCCGTCACCGGCCGCTTCAATTCCAAAGACCTCGAAGACTTGTTCGCGAGACTCCCGGAGGGCATCACCGAGTTGATGACTCATCCCGGCCGATGCACCTCCGAACTACAGAGCGCCCCGACACGCCTCAAACAGAGCCGCGCCGCCGAACTCCAAGCCCTTACAGCGCCCGAAACCCGGGCCGCCCTCGAAAAAAACCACATCACCCTTACCAGGTATCGAGACCTATGAGAAACCTCATCGCCTTCTTGTCAGTTATGACTCTTTTTGCCGCTCCTCCCCCTGACACCCGAAAAGATAGTACCGTCGACATCCTTCACGGCGTCTCCGTCCCCGACCCCTATCGGTGGCTCGAGGACCAAAACAGCCCCGAAACTCGCGCGTGGCTTAAAACCCAAATGGACTACACCAAGTCCTTCGTCAACGCGGTTCCCCAACGTCCCACCATCGTCAAACGCCTGACGGAACTTATGCGCGTCGAGTCGCAAGAGGTCTCCCATGTCGGGGGCTATTTCTTCTTCATGAAGCGCACTCCGGAACAGGACCAGGCCGTTCTTCTCGTCCGTCGCGGCGTCAATGGAAAGGACGAAGTCCTGATCGATCCGAATCAGTGGGGCGGCTCCAAATCCATTAGAGTGCAGGACCATAGCGCCGATGGAAAACTTCTCGCCTACGGCATTCGCAAGGGCGGCGAGGATGAACTCGAAACGCATTTCCTCAATGTCGAAACCAAACAGGAGTTCGGCGATGTCCTCCCCCGCGGCCGCTATCTCAGCGTCAACCTGCTGCCCGATGGCAAAGGCGTCATCTTCTCCCGCGCCTCCAAGGACGGTCCCCGCCTCTACGAGCGGATTTTCGGCCAGGATTCAAAGATCGTCTTCGGCGAAAACCTCGGCCCCAGCCATATTCTGTACACCGAAATTTCGACCGACGGCCGATTTCTCCTGATCACCGCCGCCAAGGGTTCCGCCAGTGAAATGGACGTCGTCCACGTCCTTCGCCTCGCCGATCGTAAGCTCATCCCCATCAACACCGAAACCAAGGCTACCTTCCGGGGCGCCATCGGCGGGGACACGCTGTTTTTGCAAACAAACTGGAACGCCCCGCGCCATCGTATCCTCGCTGTCGATCTCGATAAACCCGAACGCGCCAACTGGAAGGAGATCATCCCGCAAACCCAGTGGAACATCGAGTCCATGGCCCTCACCGGCAGCCGCATCACCATCAACACGCTGGAGAACGTTCTCCCCAAAACCCGCCTCTATACCCCGGCGGGCAAACTCGTCCGCGAGATCGAATTCCCCGGTATTGGCACCGGCTCCAACCTCACCGGCTTTTGGCATGACGACGTCGCCTTCACTACTTTCAAATCGTTCACCCAGCCGCCCGCCACCTTCATCCATTCCATCGCCAAAGGTTCCAGCCGGGAGTTTTACCGTCAGAAGGTGCCCGTGGAAGAGATGGCTGTCGCCGTCACCCAGAAGTGGTTCACGTCGAAGGATGGCGCCCAGGTCCCCATGTTCATCGCCCATCGCGCGGACCGCAAACTCGATGGCGGGCTGCCGACCATTCTGTACGGCTACGGCGGTTTCAACCTCAGCATGACGCCCTCCTTCAACCCGCTCCAGAACTGGTGGATCGAGCATGGCGGCGCGGTCGCGATCGTCAACCTTCGCGGCGGCAGCGAATTCGGCGAGGAGTGGCACAAGGCCGGCATGCTCGATAAGAAGCAGAATGTGTTTGACGACTACGTCGCCGCCGCCGAATGGCTTATCGCCAACAAATACACGCGCTCCGATCGTCTGGCCATTTACGGCGGCTCCAACGGCGGACTTCTCGTCGGCGCCGCCATGACGCAGCGTCCCGAACTTTACGGCGCCGTCGTCTGCGCCGTCCCGCTCCTCGATATGGTGCGTTTCCACCTCTTCAAAGTCGCCCGCTACTGGACGCCGGAATATGGCTCCGCCGAGGACCCTACGCAGTTTGCCTACATCTACAAATACTCGCCTTATCACAACGTGAAGGACGGGACAAAATACCCCGCCACTCTATTTGTGACTGGCGATTCAGATACCCGCGTCGATCCCCTCCACGCCAGGAAAATGACCGCGCGCGTCCAAGCCGCGAATGCCTCCGGCAAACCGATTCTGCTCCACTACGACGCCGAGGGAGGCCATTCCACCGGGCTGCCGATCACGAAGCTGATTGAAGATGCCGCCGATGTTCTGGCCTTCCTTGTATCCCAGGTCTTTCCCAAAGTTGATTAGAGTCGTTACCCAATGAGTCAAGTTTTCAGGCGGCGAGTTTTTGCACCTGACAGCGGCGGTCAATTTCATGCTGGAGACGATCAAAGGATGCACTGAGATGAGAGTCGCCGGGCGGAACTGTGGACATGATCTGGGCGAATTTTGGACGCAGCAAGCGGGTATAAGTCCGCGTGCGGAACGGCGCAATGGGCAGTCCTGCTGGAGTGAGGTCATAGCGATGGCTTTTCCGGATGCGCTAAATGATATCGTGCGGACGGAGGCGGCGGACGTCGTAGGTCCTCCGGCCGACGGGGTAATTGGCTGGGTCGGGACCCAGCGGTTGAGCCAGTAAGACTCGTGCTTGGGGTGCCGGCAGCAAGTCTGCAGAAATTTACTCTAAGAAGCCTGTTTTTGGCCTGACTAGGGTAAGAAACGCGCCGAAAACCGCCTGAATGATCGACTCTCGCGTGAAATACCTGCGTACAATACCGATTTATGCTATGTTCCCGCCATGCGCGCCGTATTGTACGCGGAAAACCGGGGTGCTAATGTGCTAATGGGTGCTAATGCGGGGGGTTGACATTGCGTGAAGTACAGCCGCGGTGCCCGGATCTCCGGGGAGCACCCGTGCGTTATCGCCTTCTTCCGGGCGCTCGGGCCGTGAGGACATTGCCGCCGACCGTTCGGGGCTACCGCAGCGAACTCAGCGTGTTTACCACTTTGGTATCACGGGCATCCGATCAAGAGACTGACTGCCAGCGATCTCGCGCATTTTCGCCAGCACCTGAGCCGCGACCGAGATCTGAAAACCCGCAAGCGTCGACCGGAAACTCGAAGCGCTGCGCCGCTTGTGCCGCTGCGCGCACACAACCGGCAAGCTGCGGACCGATGTGGCCGCCGGACTTAAATTGGCCCGCGTGCCTCGCGGCACCCGCCCGAAAGGTCAGCTTGCGAACGAATTGCAGGCGCTGCTCCGGGCTGGCTCCGGGCTGGCTAGTCGCGCCGCGCGCTGGCCCGTCGCAATTACGCGGCGCAGCTGCTCTTGCAGACAGGCATGTGTATCAGCGGAGCAACTGCATTGTGGATCGTGGATTTCGATTTTATCGGTCATGGTCAAGTCGAACCGCATCGTGGTCCACGGGGGCGTTTAGAAGCGGTATCGTGACGGAATGGCTAACCCGGAGCATGAGGAAATTCTTGCCAAAGGCGGGGAAGCGTGGAACGAGTGGAGAAAGAACAATCCCGATATCAAGCCTGACCTGAGCCGCACAGTACTCGCTGCAGAAGACCTCCTCGAGATACAGCTCAGTCACACAAACCTGTCGGGCACGGACTTTATTGGGACGAGGCGCGCTCCAGTGGAGCGAAGGCATATCAGTGGGGACCTTAGATATGCCGACCTTTCCGGGGCAAACCTTAGTGGAGCGTTCATCAGAGCGGATTTCAGCAAGGCACAGCTTGTCAGAGCAGACCTCAGCGATGCAGATCTCGGTACCTCACGCCTTACGAACACCAATCTCAAGTTTGCAAATCTTAGCCGCGCGGACTTGAGATACGTCGACCTCGATGGCGCACTACTCCACCGGGCGGACATGAGTGAAGCAAACCTCGAAGGCGCTCGCGGCGTTGTGCTTGACGCGAACTTAATCAGAGGTGCTAAATTTTCAGCTTTCGCCAATGACCCGTGGTCTGTCTTGCGACAAGACTATACCGGTACACGATTGTTTTTCCACCTGCTCCTCCTCGTCGCCTTTTTCGTTCCGTATGTCTTCCGCACGATGGGATGGGTCAGCGTCAATCGTTCACAGGAAGCAATCGCCGACGCGACAAAAACCATAGCGGAATCCGCTGCGCGGCTAGGGAAGAATCAGCAAGTGCCTCCGGAGATTATTGACGCAGCGGTTGAGCGCTTGAAGAGCATGAAGCCTTGCCTTTCAGCGGACTGCAAGACCTTCCCGGTGTGGAAGCTCCTTATCGGCGCTGACCGGCCATTTGTGTTCTGGGCACTAACCTTGTGCGTCATTCTCTACAACTTTTGCCGCTGGATTCTCACGCGCTATGTTGGGGCGCTTCACGATGAGGAAGAGCGTTCCGGCCGTGCTCCTGCCTGGTGGCTTGATCCGGAAACAGTATCCCGATTAAACTTTCTATATACACATGGTCCAGGAAAGACTGCTGAACATCGCTTACGACCCAGCAACGAGTCGATCCGCGAACGCATTGCACTAGCACGAGAGGCGATCGCTGCGATCGCTTCAAGCTATCGCTGGTTGTACTGGCTGCATAGAGCCGCTCAGCTTCTGTTTGTGTTTGCTGTGATAGGGTTTATTTCTCACGCTCTGGATTGGCTGACACGGCCAGTTTGGTTGCCCAAATAGTGATGGCGACCGATGCAAAAATGTCGAAAGATCGTGCACCCATTTGGAAAGCCGTCCGCGAAACCCGTTCGGCCACCGAACAATTTACAGGTCCCATTGGTGGTGGAAACGAGTACTCCCAATCAGCCCTATAAAAGCGCAGCCAAGCCCCTTGCCTCCGGCCATCGCTTGCGACATAATCCGCCAAGCCAATCCGCCCTCCGTGGAAATTCCACTGTCGTTGCGGGGCACTCGCCGGCAACCGCGCCTACCGTGCAGGGTTGGGCGCGGTTGCTGTCGTAGAAACCGTGAAGCTTGCCAACCCCCTGACCGGTCCTGTACCGTTAAACGATAGGGAAACAATATTTCCAGGGAGTCTCAATCACATGAAAACCAAGTTAGTGGCAGCGGCACTCTTGTGCCTTCTGCTTGGCCTGACAATGTCCGGTCAGACCTTTGGCGACATTTCGGGCGACGTGCGCGACAGCTCTGGAGCTGTCATTGCCGGCGCCCGCGTAACAACCACCAATACCGACACGGGTTCCGTCCGCGAAGCCGTTTCCAATGAGAGCGGCCTCTACGCGTTCCCATCTCTTTCACCCGGTTCCTACAATCTCCGCGCCGAAAAAGCCGGATTCAAATCCGCCAACGTTACGAAGTTCCAACTGCAGGTCCAGCAAAGCGCACGTCTCGATCTCGAATTGCAGGTCGGCCAGGTTTCGGAGTCCATTGAAGTCTCCGCCGCCGCCGCTGTCCTTTCCACGGAGAATGCCACCGTCGGAACCGTTATCGAAAACAAGCGCATCATAGAACTTCCGCTGAACGGCCGGAATTATTTGCAACTCGTTTCGCTCGCGCCTAACGTCAGCTTCGGCTTCCCCAATGCGGGCCAGGCCGGCTCTCGCCAGGGCGGTATCCGGACCGATCAAAGCATCTCCATTGGCGGTCAGCGCGCCCAGTTTAACCGCTTCACGCTCGACGGCGTTGAAAACACCGATCCGAATTTCAACGCCTTTATCGTACAGCCCTCCATCGACGCGCTTCAGGAGTTCAAGGTCCAGACCGGCGTCTACCCCGCCGAATACGGCCGTTCCGCGTCGCAGATCAACGTGTCCACGAAGGGCGGCAGCAACGACTACCACGGCACCCTGTTCGAATTCGTCCGCAACGACAAGTTCGACGCCAAGAATTACGCCTTCACCACCGCCCGTCCCCCCAAGGATCCCTTCAAGTGGAACCAGTTTGGCTTCACTTTCAGCGGTCCGGTTATCATTCCGAAAATCTTCAATGGCAAGAACAAGCTGTTCTTTATGACGAACTACGAATGGTTCCGCCAGCGCCGTTCCGTGCAATCGGTCTATGACCTTCCGCTCGCCCAAATGCGCACCGGCAATTTCAATATTCCCGGCGTCAACCAGATCTTCGATCCAGGTTCCCGCGCCCAGGCCGGCGCCACGGTTACCGCAACGCCATTCCCGAATAACACCATCCCTTCGTCCCGCTTCCACGCCACTTCCGTGAAACTTTTGGAGTTCTTCCCAGCCGCCAATCTGCCTTCCGCCGGATTGCGCCGCAATCATCAAATTGCCCGCGGCCTTCCCGTCGATCGCGATCAGTTCGTCACCCGCGGCGATTGGGTCGAGTCTTCGAAGTCCAATTGGTTCGGGCGCTACAGTTGGGGCGACGAGAATCAACTTAACTCCTCGCTCTTCCAGAACGGTGACAAGATCATCACCACCTTTGACCAGTACATGGTCTCCAACACGCGCGTGTTGACCCCCACTATGGTTAACGAAGCCCGCTTCGGCCTCACCCGCTTCTACAACACCACCGGCCCCGAACTCGCCTTCACTCGCGATGTCGTCGGTGAATTGAAGATCCCCGGCCTGAACTCCGGTCCGTCCGTGCAGTGGGGCATTCCCGCCGTCGGCTTCGCGGGCGTTTACTCCGGGTTCGGGAACGGGTCCGAAGGTCCCTACGAAAACAATAATCGCTCCATCCAGGCCGTGAACAACTTCTCCCTCATCAAGGGCAAGCACACCTACAAGATGGGCGGCGAAGTGCGCTGGGACAACTACTTCCAGATCGGCAACCAGTTTGCCCGCGGTGAGTTCCTCTTTAACGCCGACGCCACTCGCAACTCCGCCGTCGTCAACTCCAAGGGCGATGGCTTCGCCGACTTCCTGCTCGGCGAAATCCAGCAGGCCGAAGCCGCCGTCTCCATCGCCAACGCCAAGTTCCAGAACACCAGCTTCGCCGCGTTCTTCGACGATACCTGGAAGATTACCCAGAAAGTGACGATCAACTGGGGCTTGCGCTACGAATTCACCCCGCCGTGGAAGGATGCCACCGGGACTCTCTTCAACGGCATCATCCGCAACGATGTCAGGCCCACCGATTTTAACAACGCCGTCGTCTCCAATCGCGCCGAATACCCCTACTTCATGCGCCAAGGCCCGGCGAGCAACGATCCTTACGCCGGTATCCGCCTGCGCTGGACCGACATCGAAGTTCGCCAGGACGGCACCCTCGGTGACCGCCTCGTCTCCACTGACGGCAATGATTTCGCCCCTCGCCTCGGCATCAGTTGGAACCCCACCTCTAAGTGGGTAATCCGCGGCGGCGGCGGCATGTTCTACAACCAGGATACCGGCAACCCTCGCTTCGACATGGCCCGCAACCTCGCTGGCCGTCTCCGGGACAACTCCAACTCGCTTTTCCCCAACCTCAAGTGGGAGAACGGCTTGGCCGCCATCGCCGGCGGTATCGCCAACGTTCCCCGGCCCTACACGTTCGCCAATCCTTATGACCGCCGCACGCCCTACTCCATGCAGTACATGTTGAACGTGCAGCGCGAACTGGGCGGAGGAACGCTGTTTGAAGTCGGTTACCTCGGCTCCATCAGCCATAGGCTGGAATCGCTACGCGCAGTCAACGAGACCATCCCGGCTCCTCGTTCCACCGGTCTCAGTCTCCAGGTCCGTTCGCCGTTCCCCAACTTTGGCCGCATTCAGTTGGTGGACAACGGCGGCAACGGTAATTACAACTCGCTCGGCGCCAAACTCACTAAGCGGTATTCCAATGGAATCACCTACCTCATGAGCTACACCTGGGCCAAGTCCCTCGACACCGCCACCGCCATTCGCAACCAGGGCGGCGACACCTTGTTCCCCCAGAACAGCTACTGCCGTTCCTGCGAATACGCCCGCTCCAGCCATGACGTCCGCCAGCGTTACGTTACTTCCGTTTTGTGGGACGTCCCATTCGGCAGGGGTCGCAAGTTCGATATCCAGAATGGCTTCGCCAACGCCATCGTCGGTGGCTGGCAGCTTGGTTCGATCCTCACCATGCAGACCGGCTTCCCCATCACCATGACCGTCGGCGGCGATCCCTCCAACACCGGCGGCCAGTTCGACCGTCCGAACTCCGTTGGAACCAACGCCGAAATCAGCGGCGCGGGCCCCTCCCAGTGGTTCAACTGGCAGGCCTTCACCAAGCCTGTCGACGGTACCTTCGGCAACACCGGCCGTAACACCCTCGACAGCCCTGGGATCTTTGGCTGGGATTTCAGCACCTTGAAGAACTTCGCGATGCCGTTCTCGGAGAAGCACCAGTTGCAGTTCCGGTTTGAGGCCTTCAACTTCCCCAACCATCCGAACTGGGGCAACCCGAACACCAACCTGGCCGGCGCAACCTTCCAAGGCTCTAACCTGGCCCCGAGCGCCCAAGGCTCATTCGCAACCATTACTGGAACCCGCACCAACATGCGTCAGCTCCAGTTCGCTCTCAAGTATAGTTTCTAGGAGTCTCTCGGGGATAGATTTCGTCGATCCCGGCGGCCAAAAGCAAATCGACCACGAAATGTCTTGAGCGATGGTTCATCCCGCCGTAGGATATGACTATGGGGAAACGATTCCGAACCGACAACTTGGATCAAACTCTGTTGCTGCCACCGTCGCTGCACGACTGGTTGCCGGAGGGGCACCTGGCGCGGTTCATCGCCGATGTCCCCGAGAAGAAACTCCTGCGCGTTGCCGGCCAGAACGCGCTCATATCAACAATGTTGTCAGATACGCGCCGGCGCCTGGGATCGCTCCGAAGCGGACGCAAAAACCGCGCCGACATCGGAAGTTCGCACGCTGGCGCGACAATTCAGACCGATCGCACTGACTCCGTCCGCATTGTCGGCGATCCGGAAGATTGCCAAAATTCCGCGAAACTCCCGCCTTGCACAGTGTCGGGCGACCGCGATCAAGCCACGTTGCCGTCAAACGCCCCGCCCTGACAAAAGAGGACGCTTGGCTACAGGGATACCCATCCAGGAAAGTTGGGCGGCGGCTCTCGAATCGCCGATTGCAACTGCGACGTATCGCTGCGAGTGCGACCCGTTAAATGAACTGTCTTTGGGGCTTAGAGAGGGGACTGGTCGAAGTTTGATCTCGCCGGTATTCAGGGATGAACCGCGAATGCCGGTTCAAGCGGTGTTGGACAATCTCGACGATGGCATGACGCCGGAAGCTGTTGCAAAGGCGTACCAAATCGATCTACGTCTGCTCACGGGTGTAAAACTATTCGCCGAAAGCCAGCGATCTGCGCATCCTGCTTGATAAGAATGTTCCGTATCAGCTTCGGCGCTTTCTCGCAAAGCACGAGGTCCGCACGGCGGCGGAACAGGGTTGGTCGCGGCTTGTCAATGGCGATCTATTGAAGGCCGCTGAAGATCATGGGTTTGGCGTGATGGTCACGGCGGATCAGAGCCTCGAATATCAACAAAATCTGAAAGGCCGCAAGCTGGCGCTTGTAGTGCTGAGCACATGACCGCAATCATCGAACGTGAAGACGACGGATTTGTAGCGTTGTGCCCGGAACTGGATATCGCGAGTGAGCGCAAGTCGGTGGAAGAAGCGCGGGCCAATCTTGTCGAAGCCATCACGCTTTTCTTCGAGACGGCTTCTCCTTCCGAGGTCTCCCGGCGGTTCCGGAATGAAGTATTTGTGACCCAGGTCGAGGTACCTGTTGGGTAGGCTCCGGGTCCTCTCAGGCTCGGAGATCTGTCAGATTCTCAAACGTCACGGATTCGCCCTGGTCCGTCAGCGTGGCAGCCACCCGATCATGCAGAAGCGTACCGAAGGAACGACGATTACGGTTCCCGTCCCGCTTCATGACCCTGTGCGGCGAGGGACACTACCGACCATTAACCGGCAATCGGAACTCGCCAAGGCCTTGTTTGAGACCGGCTGATGTTGAATAGATCTCATGAAAAGCCACGACGTTTCGCAATCCGGGCCGGAATTCGACCGGACGCCTTCACGGTCGTCCGAAGTGTGGTCTGGAATACGTTAATGAATTTTCGAAACGCTGTATTTGGTGTCCTTTCAATGAATTGGCGTGGTACGCTGGATGGATTATATGCGTACCGTCGATTTGATCACCCGGAAGCGGGATGGCGAGGAACTTTCCCCGGAAGAGCTTTCTTTTCTTGTGGATGGCTATACTCGCGGCGAAATACCCGATTATCAGATGGCGGCGTTCCTGATGGCGACATTTTTCTCGGGAATGACGGATAAGGAAGTGGGCACTTTAACGGAGTTAATGCTCCAGAGCGGGGAAACCCTGGACCTGGCCGAGATTCCGGGTTTGAAGGTGGATAAACACTCGACCGGCGGCGTGGGCGACAAAACGAGTTTGATTTCGGCCCCGATCGCGGCCGCGGCCGGCGCGAAAATTCCGATGATCAGCGGCCGGGCTTTGGGGTTCACCGGCGGTACGTTGGACAAGTTGGAATCGATACCCGGTTTCCGCACGAACCTGACCGTGGACGAGATTAAGGCGCAGGTGGCGAAAATTGGCTTGGCGTTCGCGGGCCAGTCGTCGCAGCTAACGCCGACCGACGGTCTGCTCTATGCGTTGCGCGACGCCTCCGGCACCGTGGAAAGCGTGCCGCTGATCGCTTCGTCGATCATGTCGAAGAAACTGGCGGAGGGAATTGACGCGCTGGTACTGGACGTTAAAGTCGGGGCGGGCGCGTTTATCAAGCGCCAGATACATGCGCGGGAATTGGCCCAGATCATGGTGTCCATCGGGCGGCGGCACAACAAGAAAGTGGTCGCGCTGCTGACGGATATGAATCAGCCGTTGGGCTATGCCATCGGCAACGCGCTGGAAATCATGGAAGTGTCGCAGACGCTGCAGAACGGCGGACCGGTGGACCTGACGCGCCTTTCGCTGGAACTCGCGGCGCGGATGATTCACCTGGGTAAAGTGACCGCGACCATTGAAGAGGCGCGCGAATTGGCGCAGGCGAAACTGCTGGACTTCTCCGGTTTCCGTAAGTTGAAGGAAGTGATCGCCGCGCAGGGCGGGAATCCGCAGGTGCTCGACCGCTTCGATCTGCTTCCGAACGCGACCGGCATGCGCGAAATCGTCACGTCGCGGGGCGGCTACGTGGCGGGTATCGACGCGCAGTTGATCGGCCAGGCGGCGACGTTGATTGGCGCCGGCCGTTCGACGAAGGAAGATACCATCGATCCGGCGGTGGGCGTAATCCTCGACGTCAAAATCGGCGCAAAAGTGGACGGAAATTCCGTGCTTTGCCGGCTCTACTATCGCGACGACGCCAATGTCGAAGAGGCGGCGGATCTGGTGGAAGACGCGTTCCGCATTTCGGCCTCCGCGCCGGAAGAGCGCGAGTTAATCCTGGAAGTAGTCAGTTAGTTATAGAGGGGCCCCTATGGAGCGGTTCACCGGTCTGTTGGGTCTGGCCGCGATCCTGGGGACTGCGTACTTATTCTCATCGGACCGGCGAAAGATACAACCGCGCCTGCTGCTATGGGGACTTGGGCTGCAGTTTCTATTCGCGTTCCTGGTTCTGAAGACCGATGCCGGCCTGATCTTTCAAACGGCGACTATTGCGGTTAACGCACTGCTCGAATATGCCGAAGAAGGCAGTAAGTTCCTGTTTGGTCCCCTGGGTACGAAGGGCGGACCGTTTGGCGTCATCTTTGCATTCCAAGTGTTGCCGATCGTCATCTTCATCGCGGCGCTCTTCGCCGTGCTCTACCAGTTCGGCGTGATGCAAGTGGTGATCAAGGGCATGGCCATTGGGATGCGGCGGATCATGGGCGCCAGCGGCGCCGAATCCACGTGTGTCGCGGCGAGTATCTTCATGGGCCAGACGGAGGCGCCGCTGACCATCCGGCCGTTTCTGGCGGGGCTCACGCGGTCGGAGTTATTCACCATTATGACCAGCGGCATGGCGCACGTTTCGGGCGCCGTGATGGCGGCGTATGTAAAGATCGCCGGCGTCGAAATTACCCACTTGTTGACGGCGGTTATTATGACGGCCCCGGCGACCATCATGCTTTCCAAGATGTTTATTCCGGAAACGGAGGTGCCGCAAACGGCCGGCGATGTGAAGATTGAGATCGAAAAACCTGGCGTGAACGTGATTGACGCGGCGGCGCGCGGCGCGGCGGACGGGCTACAACTGGCGCTAAACATTGGCGCGATGCTCATCGCGTTTCTGGCGCTAATCGCCATGGTGAACGGGATGCTGGGCTGGGTACATACCTGGGCGGCGTTTGTCCCGGATTCGCTGCAAAAGATATTCGGACTGGTATTCGCGCCCATTGCCTGGCTGTTGGGAGTGTCATGGAAAGACTCGGCGACGGTGGGCAACCTGCTCGGTACGCGGCTGGTGTTGAATGAGTTTGTGGCGTTTCTGAACCTGGGACCGGTGAAGGATCAGTTGGACCATAAGTCATTCGTGATAGCGACGTTCGCTCTGTGCGGTTTCGCGAACTTTTCTTCAATTGCGATTCAGGTGGGCGGGATCGGAGCATTAGTCCCATCGCGGAAATCGGATCTGGCGCGGCTGGGTCTGCGCGCGGTGGCCGCTGGAACGCTCGCTAATTTCATGTCAGCCTGTATAGCGGGGCTGCTGTTATGAACCAACGGATGATGGCGGATGTGGCCGTGGCGGCCATTCAGGAGAAGATTGGCATTAAGCCGGCGGTTGGCGTGGTGCTAGGCAGCGGTTTGGGCGCATTCGCGGACGAACTTCGCGATGCGGTGACGGTGCCGTATAGCGACATTCCGCACTGGCCGTTATCGACGGCCGTGGGGCACGCTGGCACGTTAGTCGCCGGCTATTCCGGTGACGCTCCAATCGTTGTCCTGTCCGGCCGCGCCCATCTCTACGAAGGCTACACGCCGCAACAGGTAACGTTTTCGACTCGCGTACTGCGCATGCTGGGAGCGCATTCGATGGTGATTACCAATGCCGCCGGCGGCATCAACCTCAGCTATAGTCAAGGCGCGCTGGTGGCCATTTCCGACCACCTCAACCTGCAAGGGTGCAATCCCCTGACGGGCCATAACGATGACGCCTGGGGCCCGCGATTCCCGGACATGAGCGAGGCTTATTCCGTCGCCTATCGCGCCATCGCCCGCGACGCGGCCGCGTCGTTGGGCTTCCATCTGCCGGAGGGCGTCTACGCCGCGCTAGCCGGGCCGAACTATGAAACCCCGGCGGAGATACGTTACCTGCGCGCCATTGGCGCGGACCTTGTCGGTATGTCCACAGTACCGGAAGTAATCGTGGCGAACCACATGGGGATGGGCGTGCTGGCTATCTCCTGCGTGACGAACATGGCGGCGGGCGTGCTGGATCAGAAGATCGATCACGAAGAGGTTTTGGAGACCGGCCGCCAAGTGCGCAGCCGCTTCACTTCCCTGCTCAAAGCCGTCCTGCCGCAACTGAAAGGCTGAACAAATGGACCCGCTGCTGGCCGCGGCCATCGCCGCCCGCGAACATGCCTATGCCCGGTATTCGAATTTTCGAGTCGGGGCGGCGATTGAGTTGGACGACGGCCGAATTGTCAACGGCTGTAACATTGAGAACGCGAGCTATGGACTTACAATTTGCGCCGAGCGCGTGGCGATTTTTAAGGCCATCAGCGATGGCGCCAAACCGCGCACATTTCGCCGCGTGGCTGTGTGCGCCGATACGGAAAGGCTCACTCCGCCGTGCGGCGCCTGCCGCCAGATCCTATGGGAATTCTGCGGCGACATTCCGGTGATTCTTACAAATCTCAACGGCGTGACGCGTGAGTTCACGGTGGCCGAACTGATTCCGGAGGCATTCGATGATTCGCTGTTGGGATAGTGCCTTCGCAACCGAACCGTGCTACCGAGCCGCGACCGTCGGGGAGCGTCCGCACAAACTATCGCAACTAACCGCTAGCCTGTTTCTCGCGCTAAGCGCCTTCGCCGCGGAGCCGGTCGATCTGATTATCACGGGCCGGCACGTGGTCACAATGGATGCGGCGCAACGCATAATCGCGGGCGGCGCGGTGGCCGTGAAAGGTGAGCGGATTGTCGCCGTCGGCGCGCGCGTTGAGATCGACAAGGCCTATAAAGCCAAGACGCGAATTGATCGCCCCGATGCGCTAGTAACTCCCGGCCTTGTCAACACCCACACCCACGCGCCCATGAGCCTCTTTCGCGGCATCGCCGACGATCTGCGGTTGGCCGATTGGCTGGAGAAATACATTTTCCCGGTGGAAGCCCGCAATGTAACTCCGGAATTTGTCCGCGCCGGCACGCAGCTAGCGGTGTTGGAGATGTTACTCGGCGGCACAACCACTTACACGGACATGTATTATTTCGAGGAGATAATCGCCGAGGTCACCGCCGCCGCCGGCCTGCGCGGCGTGCTTGGCCAGACGGTCATAGGCTTTCCCGTGCCCGACGCCAAAACGCCGCAACTGGCGCTTACGCGCACCGAAGCGTTCCTGAAGCAATTCGCCGGTCACCGCTTGATTACGCCCGCCGTAGCGCCCCACGCTCTCTACACCAACAGCGACGAAACGCTACAGGCCGCGCGCGCCCTAGCCAACAAATATGGCGCCCCGCTGCTGATCCACGTCGCCGAAACCAAGCGCGAGTTCGATGAAAGTAAACTGAAGCGCGGATTCACGCCGGTGCAAGCGCTGGCGAAGCTTGGCGTCTTTGATGGACGGACCGTGGCCGCGCACGGTATATGGCTGGAGGACGCCGATATTGCCATTCTAGCGAGTAAGCGGGTCGGCGTCGCCCATTGTCCTTCCAGTAACATGAAGTTATCGAGCGGCGTCGCCCCGCTGCTGAAGTTACTCAAGTCGGGTATTCCGATCGGCCTCGGTCCGGACGGCCCGGCCGGCTCGAATAACGACTTCAACTTATTCGAGGAAATGGATCTTGCGGCGAAGTTACAGAAAATAACTACCATGGATCCGGAAGCGCTGCCCGCCAAGACCGCCTTCACCATGGCCACCATTGGCGGCGCGCGCGTTTTGGGGATGGAGAAGGAAATCGGCTCCCTTGAACCTGGCAAGCGCGCCGACATCATCTCCATCCGCATGGACGGTCCCCATGCCTGGCCGATGTTTAACGTCTATTCGCAACTCGTGTACGCGCTGAAGGCTTCCGATGTGAACGATGTCATCGTCAACGGGAGGCCGCTGGTGCGCGATCGCAAGGCGCTGACCTTGGACAAAACGAAGATCCAGGTTGAGACGGAGCGCTATCTCGGGCGCATACGCAAGAGTCTCGAATAGACGCGCCGGGGGCGTTACGTACTACGGGAATAGGCGCAGATAGGCGCGAGGCTTGACGGGAAGTGGGTGATCTACACATCGGACGACTTCGGCCCCGGGAGGTCTACGTGCAGGGCTTCCCGGAGCGGCAACGGCGTTCTGGCGGCCGGAGGATGGCGGCCGAAATCGGACTCGGAGCGCTGCCGTGCAGGTGGGTGCGGCGCGAGAGTCGCTCCGCCTCCCGCCGGGGAACCAAAATTTCCGCGCCGCACGCGGCGGGCAGCGTTTTCTGGTCCTCGAGCCGGAGTGGACGGTGAGCGATCTTACGATGACGGTGGTGCTGAGTTTAACGGCGGGAAAGGTAGAACAGTTCGCGATCCAAGGCCCCGCCCCGGCCAGACAGAGCAGCCGGATTGCGGCGATCCGCTAGAATGTGACTTGTGGACTTCGAATGGGATCCAGTCAAGGCGAAGAACAATCTGCGCAAACACGGGGTCTCATTCGAGGAAGCCGAATCTGTGTTCTACGACCTGCTGGCGGCCACGGTCCCGGACCCGGATCATTCCTGGGATGAGTCCCGTCACCTGATCGTTGGGCTCTCCGCGAAGAATCGGCTTCTGATCGTGTCCTTCGCGGACCGAATCGACAACTGCCGAATCATCAGCGCACGGGAGCTAACGAAGAGTGAAAGGAGAGGCCATGAAGAAACAGAATAAGAAGACCGTCGACGAACTCAGGCCCGAGTATGACATGAAGGGACTGTTGAAGGACGCCGAAATCGGAAAATACGCCGCGCGGCTTGGCGTGAAGGGTAACCTCGTGCAAATCGAGCCGGACAACTATCGAGTATTCAAGACGGCCAAGCAAGTGAATGACGCGCTGCGGCTCGTAATCGAACTGCAGAAAATCGGAGACACGCCAGTGGTCGCTTCTTAACCAGCTTGCGCTAAACTGGGGGGCCATTCTGGTGCCCGGTCACAGACTCGGCCCTTACGAGATCGTCGCGCCCCTCGGCGCGGGGGCAAGGGCGAGGTGTACAAGGCCCGCGCGGAAGCCGAGCCGATAAGCTAACCGGGGACGTGCCCGTTCGTCAATAATGAGTGATCCGTCCGACGCCGGCTGGTGATGATGTTCTTCGTACTGATAGTCATCGCTGGGCTAACGCCAGCCCTGGGCCAGGCCGCTAACCGCAAGTTCGATCCCGTCGACTTGTTTCAAATTCGGGAGGCCGGAACGGTCGTATGGACTCCGGATGGCCTTTACGCCGCTGTCGAACTCAGTCGACCGCGACGCTCGTTAGACCCCACGGTTCCGGCCAACGAGATTGCGGCGCTCGATCTTGCGTCCCGGAAATTGGTTCCTATCACCAGCGCGGCCCGAGAATATGTTGGCTTCTTTGGCGCGGCATGGAGCGGGAGCGGAAGCAAGTTGGCGTTTCTTTCAGTCGATGAGCAAGCGTTTGTAAGGCTCTGGGTCTGGAGAGCCAATGCGAAAGCTCCGCCGGCCATCATTCCAGGACTGGCACTTCGGACTGGCCTAGATGACCCATCATTCGCCTGGATCGACGACGACCGGCTCGCTGTGCTGGCGTGGGAAAAGGAAGCCGACCGTTTTGACAGCGTCGAAGTCCGAATCTTCGGGGGTGGGCGCGCTTCCGAGCAATGGCGGCAGAAGGTGTTCCGAGGTGGTCGTCCGGCCGTTTCGGTGCTGGAGTCGCGAAAACCCAAAGCGGCGGCCCAGCAACCCTCGGTTCGACTCGAAGCAGTCGATCTGTGTACCGGAAAGCGGCAGATTCTCGCTCGCGGAGGGATTCGCCAGTTGAAGGTCTCGGGTGACGGACAGTTCGCTCGATTCAGCACAGAGGAAGGCGAGCGAGCAGTCAACGCATACCTCAGTCGTTCGGACGACATCGACAGCCTGTACGATGCCGTTAACTGGGGAACCAGGATTCGCACTATCCATGTGAATACCGGCAAAGATGCGATTCCGTCGCCGGAATCATTTGCCGCACGCCCACCCAATATACGAGGCGCCGACGGAGCGCAACCTCCTCGGGCAGATGCACGCCGTCTGTCTGCCTCACCAAACAGAGACGCGATCCTGTTCACCGCCAATGGCGAAGATGGGACGCGGCTTTGGCTGTGCGGTGGCACCGGTAAGCCGCCCGGTGCATGTGAAGAATTGTGGGCGTCCAATCAGTGGATGCAGGGCATTAGATCCGGGCCCATTGAGCGAATAGAATACAAGTAGCAAGACGGCCAGGATCTGACCGGATGGGTGCTTCTCCCGCCTGGCTATGCGCCAGGAGCCCGTGTGCCGATCGTGACGATCATATATCCGGGACTGGTCTATGAAACCCCAACTCGGAGCAGTTTCTCGCTCTACCGTCCTGACTTCTTGCATCCTCAACTCTTCGCTGCCCTGGGTTATGGCGTGTTGTTGCCAAGCATTGCCCCGGCCGAAGGATTCAACGGCCTTTCAGTCCGTCGCAACTCTCAGTGCAGGGGTGCTGCCCGCAGTGGATGCCGTAATTGCTCGCGGGATCGGCGACACTGACCGCGTCGCGCTGGTCGGAAACAGCGGTGGTGGTTTTGCCGTGATGGGTATTTTAACGCAGACTCCCCGCTTTAGAACCGCGGTGGCGAGCGCGGGTTACTCGAATGCAACCAGCCTGTATGGAACGTTCTACGGTCAATACCGGTATGGGGACGGCGGGCCACCGGAGAAAGGGCTGATCCTGCGAATGCTCCAAATGGAGAAGGGCTTCATGGGCTTTCAAGCGCCGCCATGGCAGGAACCGGATCGATATCATCGTGCCAGCCCGATCCTACAGGCAGGAAACGTACGTACGCCTTTAATGCTCGTCCATGGTTACTCGGATTTTGTTCCAGTTCAACAGGCGGAAGAGGTTTTCACCGCGCTTTCCAGACAGGATCTCCGGAGGGTATTCCTTCGTTACCTCGGCGAAGGGCACCGTATCTCAAACCGCGAGAACGTCATCGATCTCTGGACGCGCCTCCGCGAGTGGTTGACCGAAACAATGGGAGACCGCCGTTGAACCGGATGCCGAGAGAGGCCGCAGTGCCGTCTTCCATGGCCCGGGCAATCCCAAAGTAACGATCAACGGCGCAGTGTAGATTTTCGCGATATCGTCGGTCCCGAAACGGCGTTCTGCGAAGTTGCAATCAATCGGGGTCCCGCGACTGGATCGCTGGCGGCCCGGGTCACTTTGGCCACACTGATTTTAACGCCTAAGCGTACTACGAGTTTGCCCCTAAGGACAAACCTATTCCCCGCTTTTGAGAATCTACGCCGTGATTCTCCACTTCTCCTATGAAGCGGAAAGCGACCGTACCCGGCGTCCCGGAATTATAGGTGACGAATAGCGGTACGTGTGTCTTGCGCTCGAGAGAGAACATAAATGAAAAGCAGTATCTTAACTTTCGCCATGCTCGCGCTGGCCGCGGCCGGCCCGGCAACCGCGTTGACGCTCACGTTCAACGATCGGGGGAACTGGACATCGCAGGTAACAGGCATGACAAACTTCGACAGCGGAACCCAGGCGGTCAACACCGTCACTACCTTCAACACTTCCGCCGGACTCACACTCACCGACCTTCAAATTGTCGGCAACACCGTGAACCCGGTCACCGGCACCGCGTACGACCTCCAGCGCGTAAATACCGGCGCGTCGCCAACTTTCTATTATCAGTGGAATAGCGGCAGCGTCCTCCGCACCGGCGACAAAACGGCCACCAATACCGTTTTCGCGCGCATCTCGTTCACCAACGCGGTAAGCGCTTTCGGCTTCAGCTTCGGCGCCGGCGGCGCCAGCGGCGCGCCGGGTGGCGTGACCATCGCGGCCGGCGGTCTCGCCCCGGTCACCGTCAGTTCACTCCAGCAGCCCAATTTGGCATTCTGGGGCGTCGCCAGCGATTCACAAGCTTTCACATTCGCCGACATCTACATCAACGACACGAATCGCTATCTGGTCCTCGACGACATCGCGCAAGGCGGCTATTTGGCTCCTCCCCCGCCGACGGAAACAGCCGAACCCGGCACGCTGCTGCAATTGGCGATGGGCCTGGGGCTTCTCGCCATGGTTCGCCGCAAGTTTGTCGGCAGCCAAAGCCAGACAATTTAACTTTTCCCTGCGAAGGCAACCAAGCCATTGCCGCGTGAGAACCGGGGTTCTCACGCGGCGATTTTTTCCCGTGCACGCTGGTAAAATTGGGAACGTACCATGCGGACTGTTCTATCCATCCTGCTCAGCCTGACGCTGTTCCCCGCGGCGCTTGCGGCGCAGAAGAAAAAGAAGAAGAAGCCCGAAGTCGAGATCACGCAGACGCTCGAAGTGCTTCCGGACCCTCCGGCTTCGGTGACCGTGGAAACGGCGAAGCTCGAATTTCTCGTTTCCCCGCTCTCCGGCAAGGGCCTGTTGTCGCAACAAATTCGCGATGGTTTGAAGGCGTTGCGCGCGCAAGCGGGTTCGCGGCCGATCGTGAAAATTCGCGCCTTTGTCGCCGGTACGGGGGACCAGCGGCGCGTACAATCCATCGTCAGCGAAACCTTCGCCGAAAGGAAGCAACCGCTACCCGCCGTCGCCACTATTCAGGTGGGCCAGTTGCCGCTTGAAGGCGCGCAGGTCATTCTCGAAGCGGTGGTTACCGCCAGAAAATCCGTCAACCCGAATGGCGTCGCATTCCTTAGCGGCATGGGCGGCGTCGGCTCCGAGCCCCCGCAAAAGCTTCTGCCGATGCTCGATAGGGCCATCGCCGACCTCTCTCGCGCCACGCGCGCCGCCGGCGGTGAACCGGCCGACGTATTGCGCGTCACTTGCCTGCTCTCCGCGCTTGACCCGATCGTCGAAGTCCGCACCCGCATTGCCGCCGCGTTTCCTTCGGCCGTTCTCACCGCCGTCCAGGCCGAGCGCTTGCATGATCGCGCCCTGGCCGAATGCGAAGCGGTAGCCCGCCTCCGGACGAAGCCCGCCGGCGCGCTCGCCATGCTGAATCCGCCGGAGATGAACCCGTCCCCGATGTATTCGAAAGTCGCCCTGGTCGGATCGGAAAAGCTGATCCTTACCGGAACGCAACTCGCGTTCCATAGCGAGGATAAAGATGTCCATCTCGCCTTCCAGCGCATGGCGAAGGTACTGGAAGCGGCGCACTCGTCCATGAAGCACGTCGCTTTTTCCAGCCTCTTCTCGCTCACAAACGCGATGACGGCTAAAATCCGCGCCGTGCGGTTCGAATACTACGACAAGGCCCGCCCCCCGGCCAGCACGCTGCTGCTTTTTGAAGGGCTTCCTTCCATGGATGCTTCTTTCGCCATTGAACTCGTCGCGGTGCCCCAATAGTGGAGGAAGAACGCGACCTCGCCCGCGATCTGGCGCGGAAGCACTACGCCGCCGGCGATCCGCTCGGCTGGTTTGAAGCTCTGTACCAACAGGCCAATGGCGATTTCGATACCATTCCCTGGGCTGACCGCGCCGTCAATCCGCATCTCGCCGCATGGTGCGAACGGGAAGGACTTCCCCGCCCCGGCGACCGCGTACTCGTCGTCGGCTGCGGACTTGGTGACGATGCCGAGTATCTTGCCGCAGGCGGCGCCTTGGTCACCGCGTTTGACTTATCGGAAACGGCGATCCGTTGGTGCCGTCAGCGCTTCCCGGAGTCAAATGTAACTTATCAAGCGGCCAACTTATTCGACTTCACGGGTGACTACGATCTGGTTGTCGAGATATATACGCTGCAAGCCATGCCGCTCGACCTACGTTCCCGGGCGATAGCCGCAGTCGGAGGATTGGGCCGCGAGTTACTTATCGTCTGCCGCGGCCGGGAAGAGACAGATCCGCCCGGTCAACTGCCGTGGCCGTTGACGCGGGCGGATCTCGAGTCACTTACTAATATAGGTTTGTCTATAGTGAAATTCGAAGACTTTGACGATCCTTACGATCCCGGCAAACGCCGGTTCCGCGCTTACTTCCGGCGATAGCGCCGCGCCAGCAGAACCGCCGCCGCGCCGAACGCCGTTAACAACATGGAACCGGGCTCCGGAACGCCGTTCGCCTGCGGTTCGCCATAGATGAAGTCGTCCATGGCAACCAGATCCACGCCGCCCGCCGGGTTGTCTAGAATACCCGCGCCCAGAGTCGCGTTTCCCGATTGGATGATGATCCGGCTATAGCGGCTCGTATCGGTCAGGCCCAGGAATGAAAGGCCGCCGCTGACGCTCACCGGCACCAGGAACTGCCCGCCATTCGTCCCATCGGCGAGAAAAACGGTTAAATATGTCGAGCCCACCGTCTCGACATCGGTAAAGACGGCTCCAAAACCAGAAACGGTAGCCGGCGTAGTCGTACCCGGTATGAAGAAATCGACCTGCAGCGTGTTGGAACCAATGGCCGTGAACAGCCGCTGCGGGCTGAAAACTTGAAATTCGTTGATATAAGAAGGGTCGAGATTGCCGAACTCCACGGCCGTACCGCTGGTGGACGTGGCGCTCACCTGGAACCCGGAGCCGCTGGTCGAAAAAACGGCGCCCCGAGGCGAATTAACATTAAAGAAGTCCGCGGGCATGTTATTCGGCGCCGAAAGATTATTCGGCACGCCGTCCCAGTTAAGTTCCCGGCGCCCGCCTGGAAACGTCCCGCCTGCGCCGTTATTAGCGCCGAGCGTTGCGCGGAAGCTATCAACCGTGGCCTGAATGTCACCCGGCGTAGCTCCGCTAGCGGTAAAAACAGCGGCCTCGGCCGAACCGGCCGCGGTCGCGAAAAGTAGTATCGAAATACAGATTGTGTTCCTCATGAACATACTGTTCCTCCTCCAGGCAGTTTGCCAGTCCATACGAAAGAAGTCGTATGGGATTGGTAAGGAAAAGGTAAGGAAAATATCTGCTACCGCCAATGCCGCCTACGGCTTCGGCGGTTGCTCGGTGGTAACGTCGGAGCCGAGCGGCTCCGGCGTATCGAACTTGATGGAAGTATCCGCGCCGAACTTGCGATAAAGCCGAAACTCGACCTCATTCTTAATCAGGTCCCGCCCGGCCCGCATTCGTACTTCGGCCCGCAGGGGAAGCATGAACTTGCTGCCGGAAATGTCGATGTTGTCATAGTCCAGCACGGTGGTGGCGGCCTGCACCGGAAAACTCGGCGGCATCTCTGCGTCGAGGGTAATACGCGTGACCTCCAGCGAATCGCGATCCACATAGATCAGTCCCCGGTAGCCGGGCGTCGTCACATCGCGCCGCTGATAAGAAACGCTCCACTTCGAATTTGGCTGCGCCACAAAGTAGGTGTAAACGTGGTTCCGCTTTCCGCGCAAAGTCGCCCACCGCTGCCACTCGAACCGCGCCTGCGTGTCCGGCTCGAACAACTCGCGCATCATCGATCCAAATTCCCCCGACGACGTCGAGCCATCGAGTCTTTGATACGGCACCTCCGTCATCCTCCCATTGATCGTGATGACTTTGTAATCTTCCTTCTGCTCAAAATAGGAAAGTCGCGTGGTGATCGTGTCGGCATTTCGCCAGAACTCGAGCCCCGATGGATCTATGTACCGGCGTGTTACTTGCATGCAGATGAAGTCCGGCAGACGCTTCGAATACCCCAGGGCATACTCCCGGGCCTTCTCGATAAACTCCTTCTGCTCCGCCGGCGTGGGCGGCGGTATTACGGCGGCCGGGGGCTTGGCCGCCACCGGGACCGGAGGCGGGGGTGCCGGCAGATCCTTGGTCAGCGTCATTAGGTCCCGCAGCGCTTCCACCGTCCTGGGGCCCACGCCCATCCCCGAAAACTCTTCGAAAAACCGCGGCTCCAGCCGCTGTGTCAGCTTCGATTTCTTCAAGTAATCCGCGACTTGCTTGTCGGACTGGTGCAGGTCCACGGAGGACTTCAAAAACGCCCGCAACTGGTCCGTCGTCATGCGCATCTGCGCCAACGCGGGCACCGTCAGCAAAAGAACTACCGCTAACCAACGCATAGTTTATGGACGTTTCTTCTTGCCGGTCTGTTGCGGGATTCGCGATTCCGCCAACGTCTTCTCGATCGCCGCTTGGGCCAATGGCGCCATTATCCGGTAACCGTCGGCGTTCGGGTGCAACCCGTCGTCGGCCAAATCGGCTTTCAGTTGGCCGGACGAATCCACTGTCGCGTCGTAATAGTCCAGGTAAGTAAAGCCGCGTTTCTTGCACATCGAAACAATGTACTGGTTCAACTCCCGGATCACGGAGAGCGGGCGGCCTCTGGTCATCTCAAAGCGCGGATTGCGGTCTTTATGGTGGTCGGAAGTGGGTAAAATAGACGCCAAAATGACCTTAATAGAGTGCTTTTCAGCGAGATCCGCGATCATTTTGAGGTTGTTCTGGATGGTTTCGACGCTCACTCCGCGCGCAATGTCGTTCGTTCCGGCTAGGACCACCATCGCCGCCGGTTTATTCGCGATTACGTCGGCCTGCATCCGCCCCAGCATCTCGCCGGTGATTTGGCCAGAAATACCGCGATTGACGAAATCCTTGCCGGGGAAGTATTCGTTCAGACGCCAGCCATCGGTGATCGAATCCCCAAGAAAGACCACGCGATCGGGCGTTGCGGCCAGAAGTGTTTTGTTTGCTTCGGAATAGCGGCGAAGATTATCGCGGTCCGCACCGCGTAACTGGGCTTCGGTGACTTGCAGTACGGCCCGGAAATGGATTTCCAGGCGCTCTATCGCGTCCCGCAACTCGGTGAACTGCTGTTTAGCGGTCGGGTTCGGCGGAAAGGGTTTGGGTAGGCCATCGGCCAAGGCGAGATAGGCACGAGAGTCCGCTAGAATCGCGTAAGTCGTTCCGATTGTTAGCCTTCCGGCGATTTTGATGGCCTTGTCGTCCTGGTGGAGATTCTCGAGCATTGGCGCCGCGGCTCGCGCCAGGCCCGGCGCGGTAACCGACGTAGATTCGGCCAGTTGCACCATCCGCTCGGCTAGCGTCAGGGCATCCCGCGCATTCATAAGCTCCGCCTGTGCCGCGAGCGGTAAACCCAATGCACACAACAACATCCATCGTGTCATTTCTTTATTGCCTCCGTTGGCGGGTCGACTTTGTCCAGCGTGAAAGTTACCGTTCCAATATGAATTCGCATCCTAACCTGTACCTGCAGCGGAAGGCGCCGGGCGTCATCGGAGATCCAGACGAAGAGCCGGGCGTTGCGTTTGAACAGGATGTCGTTGAAAAGAAAGGCCTCATAGCGAATGGCTTGAAAGGCGCCTACTTTGGTCGAGATCTTTTCCTTGTCCAGCGCCTCGATGCGCGCCATGACCATCTTCTTGCCGTCGCCGATGGGCATAGTGGTGGATTGCCCAGGCTGCAAGTTATTGAGCGAACGCAACTTAGCCAGCGCGGCCAGGACGTCGTGGACGCATTCGGGGGTGTCCAGTTCCCGCTCCAGAATCGTCTCGTTCTTGATGAGGTCTTGTTCCCGGTAAAAGGACTTCTTTTCTACCCACCGAACGCTGGTATCGCGCTTCCGGCTGCCTTCCTCGGCCTGTAAACGTGCCGTTTGCGCGCACAATTCCGCCGTTCCCTGAACGTCGTAGATGTCATTAACCCGGTACAAGCGCGAAACGAGGCCGGCGGAAAACAGTTTTAGTTGCCCCTTGTAGCCACTGGGGCCGCGGCTCCAAGAAAGGTCGGTTCGTCCGGCGCTGATCAGGCGCCATTCCACTTGGTAGGAGAAGGCTTCGGAGAATTGGGCACACAGAACCGCCTTGGTTAGCAGCAAAGCAATGGAAAGGCGGAAAAATCGCATTAACGTCTGAGTTTCCCACAAAAACTACCGCCGCCGAAGAATCCGTCCGGAGCGAATGGCGTTGGGTTTCCCGTCATCGACGGCCACGGCGCCGTTAACGAACACAAAATCGAAGCCGGCGCTATATTGGTGCGGTTTGTTGAATTCGGCCTGATCGCGCACTTGGGCGGGGTCGAATAGCACCAGGTCGGCGGCGAAGCCTTCGCGGACTTGGCCGCGGTCGTGAAGTCCGAACGTCCGGGCGGGCAGCGAAGTCATCTTGCGGATGGCGTCCTCCAGAGTCAATATGCCGCGTTCGCGAACATACTTTCCCAGAACACGGGCGTTGGTGCCGTAGATACGCGGATGCGGCACGCCCTCTCCAAACGGCACATAGCCGGCATCACTGGCAATGGCGGTGAGTGGATGGCGCATGATCCGGTCAACGTCGTCATCGCTCATGACGTGATAGACGATCACGGGCCGGCCTTTTGTGCGCAGATCCATTAGCGTTTCGATTTCGTCCGTCAAAGACTTTTTGCGGCCACGAGCCAAGTTGATTTCACTGATTGTTTTGCCTTCGAGCGAGCGGTCTTCCGGGGCGGCGCCGATGACGGCGAAGGAGTAATCCGGCTGGCCCTGGCGGAGGGTGAGTTCTTTAACCATCTGGGCGGCGATACGTTTACGGCTGGCGGGGGTGGTCAAACGTTCAACAATGGCGGAGGGCCCATCGGCCAGAACGTCACGGGGGAAGAAAATATCGATGGTGGCGCTGGCGGCGGTGTAGGGGTATTGATCCACAACCACGTCGAGGCCGTCGCGGCGGGCTTCTTCGATCATCTGGAGTGTCTTCACCGAGTTGCCCCAGTGGCGGCGATCAATGATTTTGAAGTGCGAGATCTGTACGGGCATGTGCGCTTCCTTGCCGATCTTTACCGCTTCGCGAATGGCGTCTTCGACGGCAACGCCCTCGTCGCGCATATGGGTGGCGTAGACGCCGCCAAATGGCGCGGCGGCTTTGGCCAGTTCAATGACTTCGTTGGTCTGTGAATAGGTTCCGGGGACGTACCAAAGGCCGGTCGAAAACCCCACCGCGCCGTCACGCATCCCTTGCGCGACGAGGGCTTGCATATTCGCGAGTTCCGTGGCGGTAGGGGCGCGGTTGGCGGTTCCCATGACGGCCGAGCGAATTGCGTTATGCCCGATGAGAGCCGTAATGTTCACTCCGATGCCGCCCTGTTCCAGCCGGCCGAAGAATGATTTCAGGTCCGTGGCGGAGGCGCCGCAGTTGCCGGTAACGACGCTGGTGACGCCGTCGCGCAAAAAGGCGTCGGCGCGAGGTTCGATAAAGATGGCCCGTTCGATGTGAGTATGAACGTCGATGAAACCTGGGGCGAGGACGCGGCTGGCGGCGTCGATAGTGCGGTCGGCGGTGGCGGATGGCAACGCGCCGATTTTGGCGATGCGGCCGGCGCGGATGGCGACGTCGGCTTTGTACCAGGGATTGCCGGTACCGTCGACAATGCGCGCGTTGCGGATGATTACGTCATAGTCGGCGGCAAGGGCGGCCAGTGGCAGAAAGATAATGAAGATGCGGATTGGAGACGTTTGCACGGCCAACGCCTCTATGCAACCCGAAGTTCGGCGGCGCCGCGCTTTCTAGGCTTGACGACGATCTCTACATCCTGCCCCAGAGCGACCAGGAATCGCATAAGGCGCTCGACCGAATAACCCCGGAACTGGCCAGCCAGCATAGCTGAGACCTTTGGCTGATCGATGCCCATGAGCTGTGCCGCGGCCGCTTGGGTCAACGCTTGTTGCCGGATGATCCGGTCGATCCTGACGACCAGTCCCGCTTTGATCAGGTGTTCGCTGGCATCGGCTAAACCGAGATCGGCGAATACATTTCCCGTACTGGTCTCTTGTTCAAGACTTTTTCTTCTCGACATTCCTCACCTCGATACGCAACTGCTTCAGCCGCTGCCCGGCTAGTTCCATTTCGGACTTCGGCGTCGCGATTCCCGCCTTGGACTTTTTCTGAAAGGCATGGACCACGTAGATCGAATCCCCGATTGAGACCGTGTAGACAGCGCGGTAGGTTCCGCTCGCATCATGAGCCGCAATTTCCATGACACCGCTACCGAAACCGTGCAGCGGTTTGGCGTTGGCGCTCATTTCGCCTAACTGAGCGACGTACAGCGCATAACCGATGATGTCTTGGACGGCAGCCGGAAACGACTTCACGTTGGCCCGCGAATCGGCGAGCCAAATGAGATTCTTCATGTGTCTTCACATGCTGATATTGGCATAAATCTCAATGGCGTGTCAAACGGTGGCGCTTGGTTGGAGGCTGAGCCGCTCCCGTCGGAGGTAAGAATCTAAAACAAGCGGCACGGCCCGATGGGCGAAGAATTCCCGCTCTTTTTTCCAATGGTCAATTGTGATTCTATTTTTGGACGGCTGATTCGCGGCCGGAACCGAGTTTGCGAAAACGCGCCAGCGCCTCGGCGGCTTCGCGTGGCTTTCCCAAGCGCTGCCTGACCATTGCCAGTCGATACCAGGCTTTGCGATAGCGCGAATCGACGCGGACAGCCTCGGCCAGTTTCCCTTCGGCCCGATCCGGATTGCCGTTCTGTTCGAGGTATGACCCGAATTCAAACCAAGCCTCGGCCAGACGCGGCGCCAACCGGACCGCCGCGGCAAAGTGGGATTCAATTTCGCCTGACGCGGCGGTGCCATCGGGGCTCGCCTTGGCGCGGCTGACGGCGTAATAAAGCCGGGCGTGAGCATTGGCCGGATAGAGTTCAACGAATTTCTCCAACCGGCGGGTCACTTCGGCCGCCATGGAAGGGGACAAGTCGTACATCTGGCCCAGAAAGTAGAGAGGGCGTGAGTCGGTGGGATCGATATCAACCGCATTGCACAGATGGTCCACCGCGTCATCGAACCGGCCCTCGCCATGTGCCGCTACGCTCGCGCCGACCCGCATTCTGGCCGACTTCGGATATCGCTCTATCCCGAAGGCGAAGAACTTGGCCGCTTCCGGGTAGCGGCGCGCGGCCGCCAACCGGTTTGCCAGGGCGAAAACGTTCGTCTCGCTGGGGTCCGCCCTGGCAGCCTCGTAACCTGCGGCGATCTCCGCGGCGGCGGCGTCGCGCGCGGGCTGTTGCAGGAGGAGCAGGACAGCGGCCGCGGCGAAGCCCATATCAGAAATATAACTTCAAGGCGAACTGAATCTGCCGGGCGTCATTCGGATTGTTCCGTGTCGACGTGATCCGGCCAAAGTTATTGGTGTCGAGGAAGTTGGTTTGCGATGGATTGGCGAAGGCCGGCGTGTTGGTCAGATTGAATGACTCGGCGCGGAATTCCAGCCGGTAACGTTCGGTGACGGCGAAGTTCTTGAAGATGGAAAAATCCATCTTCCGGTAGGGCGGCCCGATCACCTGTGTCCGCGCTCCACCCAGCGGGGACAGGTCGCTCTGCCCGATCTGGGTAGCGACCGGCGGCTGGCGGAATGCGCGGGCGTCGTACCACCGTTCCACTGACTTCAAGTAAAGCGGCTCGCCGGTGAGGAAGGCGGCGCAACCCAGGCCGGCCGCGGTGGTGCCCCCGGAACAGCCGATGGTTTGCGGCTGCCCGCCGTAAAGCGTTACGATCCAGTTGGCGCTCCAACCGCCGAGCACCGCCTGAGTCATCGGTCCGGCGCCCGCCATATGGGCTCTCCCTTTTCCGATCGGCAGATCGTAGCTGCCGCTGAAAGTCGCCGCCTGTCCCACGTGGAACGATGCCAGCGCCATGTCTTTCTTTAGGCCGAACCCAGGCACGTAAACCGCGCGCAAGCCGCCTACGTTCCCGCCGCTCAACAAGTCTCCGGCGTTGGTGAGAGTCTTGGCCCACGTGTAACTTGCCAGCAGGTTCAAACCGGAGCTGAATCGCTTGGTGTACTTGGACTGTAGGGAATGATAGTGGCTGTTTCCGGCGGTGGCCGCATAGGACGAGTTGCGGGCAAAGTCCGGATGCTGGATGAACAACTGAGGATTCTGGTTGGGCGGAAGTAACTGCTGTACCTGATTGGTGCCGATGAAAGTCTCAATGTGGCGCCCCAGAGAGGCCACATAGCCGGCTTCAATCGAGCTGTTGGCGGGCAAGGCATACTGCAACGTGAAGTTATAGCCTTGCGTGTAGGGAGTCTTATAGTCGAATTCGATTCCGCGTAAAGTTAGAAATCGGCCGTTGACCAGGCGGGGATCCAGCGGGACGCTCAACAGACCGCGCTCCAAGGTCGCCGGTCGCCCGTCACCGTAGATTACCGGACTCCAGGCGTTAGCCGGCTGGAAGTTGAAGTCGAACTGGAACGGATAGTTGTAGCCGATGTTCGGCGCACCGCCGCGGTTTTCGAAAGCGCCATAGTAAATGCCATAACCTCCCCGGGCAACCAGCTTGTTTGTCAGTTGGTAGGCGAAGCCGAAGCGCGGCGCGATGTTACGCTTTTGCGCACGGCCCAGGCCGGAACCGAATTCATCCGTGGAGACAAGTTGGATGCCGTTTCGGACCAGCAGTTGCTGGAAGCTATCCGACAACGGCGGACGGTCCTTGCGGCTGGCGGGGACGACATATTGCGGATTGCCGGCGGACGGAACGAAGTTAGCCTGCGCCGAATACCGCTCACCCACCAGGCTGAAAAGATCCCACCTCACGCCCAGGTTGAGAGTGAGCTTGCGGTTCACTTTCCAGTCATCCTGGAAATACAGGCCGGTGTAATATTTCCGGTTTGCCACGCCGCCGAAATTTGACGCGGCCACGCTGCTTGGTCCGGCGCCGCCGGTATTCTGCGCGTCCGTGGGATTCAACAGGAACTGGGCCCGGCCCACGGACCCGTCCGTAGCGTTAATTACCGAAGTGTAAGTTCCCGCGAAGTTGAAGCGCCCGCGCGATGTGGGTGGCGCGATCCAGGGGAAGTCGATGAGTTGTCCTTCCCAACCGGCTTTCATGGTGTGCGAGCCGTAAATCTTGGTCAGGTTGTTGGCAAGTTGGATCGTATTGCTGAAGCGTTCGCTCACTAGCCAATCCGGAGGCCCTAATGCGGTTAGGCCGCCAATGCTCAAACCCGGCAAGCCGCCGTTGCCGGGCGACTGCGGGATTCCCTGAATGCCGAACTTCGCCGGAATGTCGCTGGTGTCGTTGCCATTGGCCTGCAGGCGCAGCGAGTGTTCACGGTTGAAACCCATGCGGAGTTCATTCAACAGCGACGGGCTGAAAGTATGTGAGTAACTCAGCGCGGCTCCTTGCGTACGCACGTCCTCGGTACCGTTGCCGAATCCGCCGCCGTCGGCCAAGCCATCGAACGGCGGCGGACGGAACCGGCTGATCTGACCGAAACTATATCGGCCGAAGACCTGATCGCGCGTGCTGAGGTTGTAGTCGATCCGGACGTCAAAGGAGTTGGTGTCGTCTACGTTATTTCTGTTGACGTTGAAGTTATTCAGGATCCCCGAGTTAGTGGGCTCGGGATAAAGCTGCATCAACGCTAGCGCGTTTCTATTGATTCTACCCGCCGGCAGGATGTTGCCGGGGAAGGGGTCGCGCACAAAGTTTCCGTTCTCCAGTTGCCGGGTGGTGGCCGGGTCCAGAATCGTGCCGGAGCGGAAAGCGCGGCCCAGCGCGTCGGTGCGCGAACCCGTCTGTAGGTCGATCAGATCCTGGTAGTTGGTGAAACCGGAGTTCCGGTGGAGCATGGTGGGAACGGTGGCGGTGGTAGGCTGCCCCTGGCGGATGCGGGTGCCTTCGAAATCGCCGAAAAAGAACAGCTTGTTCTTCACGATTGGGCCCCCCACGGAACCGCCAAACTGGTTCTGGCGATAGGCGCCCTTGCGAATATTGTTGCGATTGGCGAAGAAGTCCTTGGCGTCGAACTTGTCGTTTCGGAGGAACTCCCAGAGACTGCCGTGGAAACCATTCGTACCCGACTTCAACGAGGCGTTGAGCACGGCGCCGCCCGCGCGGCCAAACTCAGCGCTAAACGAGTTGGTTTGGATCTTGAACTCGCCCACCGCATCGACCGGCGGACGCAGCACAAAAGCCGCGCCGCTCAGGAAGTCCACGTTGTTCGAGTTGTTGTCAATGCCGTCCAGCAGGAAATTGTTCTGGGCGGGGCGGGTACCATTGGCGGCAAACCATCCAGACGCATTCAAGCCGCGGCCCTCCGGTTGGGGATGGGTAACACCGGCGGTAAGCCGCGCCAGAAAGTTATAGTTGCGGCCGCTCAGCGGAAGACTGTTAATAGTCTTTGCGGAAATGGTTTCACCGACCGAACCGTCCTGCGTTTGAAGGACCGGCAGGGCGTCCTTCACGTCGATTGTTTGGCTGATATCGCCCGGGCTAAGCGTAAAGTCCGCCACCGAACGCTGTTGGATGTTGACCGGGACACCGGTTCGCCGCTGCTTCTGAAATCCTGTCGAGGAAACCTCCACGGTGTATGTTCCGATCTTTATGCCGGTGAAGACATACTCTCCTTGTTCGTTTGTGGTGGTTTCGGCGCGCAGGCCCGTCGCGTCATTCAAAAGAGTTACCGTTGCGTTAGGGACGGAAGCGCTTGTGGCGTCCAAAACGGTCCCAACGACGCGGCCCGTGTCTACTTGGGCTAGGCCGGGCAAGGCGAAGGCGAGAGCGAAAAAGGCGATCGGTACGCGGCTCATTTTGATTTGTCCTTCCTCGAAATCAGAGGATAAACTTCAACCCGAATTGCATCTGACGGGAGTCGACGCTGGCATCGCCGATCGCTTCCAATGTGCTGGTTCCCAACGTTGCCCGCGCCGTCTGAAGACCGGTTGATTCGGTATGTTGAAGAATTCGGAGCGGAACTCCCGGCTCGTCCGTTCGGCGAAGTAGAAGTTCTTGGCCACCGGAAAATGCCACATGAGAATATCACGCCCGCCGATCGTATTGCAACTTCGAATCGTGTGTCATGCAGGCGTCGGACCGGCCAGTGCCAGTCACTTCGGTAAGCACACCGCCGTCGCGTCCGGCATTTAGATCAGTTCGCAGACATCCGGAAAAAACGCCGCGAGTGATTCGTCCATAGTCGCCAACCTACCGCCGTTCTTGCCCGCCAAGGCCACTAGGTAATAGTCCGTAACCTGCTTATGCCCGCGAAGGCCTCGCTCAGGTAGGGCGAGATAGGAAACGTCGTCCGGCCAGAAGGCATGTTCCGATCGTGAAACGATCGAGCGCAAGACCTCCTTTGGTGTAGCGATCGAGCTTCCTCCCTGCGACCGGTAGAGAAACCGGATTAGCGCGCCTTGCGTTATGGGGCACGTCGCGAATTGCGGCTGCCGCTTCAGAAGCCATTCCATGCGCACGGGCATACAACGCATGGTCGTCCACGCTGGACGCGATCAGCGCATTCGCGTCCAGCAGGTAGATCCGGTTACTCATTCTACGCCAAGAACTCCTTAACGTCTTCGCTGGTGATCATGCGTCCATAACTGACAACGGGCCAACCGTCCACAATCCTCATCTCTCCGATTCTGTCTCCAGGACCGTGCGCGCCTTTCAGAATCAGTTCGCTTACCACTCGACCCAAGCTGTCATTGCGATCCCGCGCAACAGCCTTCGCCAACTGATATGCATCTTCGGTCAGATCCAGTGTCGTCCTCATCATGATGAGATTATCACAATGATGCGACCCGCGCCCCCAAAGGTTAATTCGGGCCGGCCCGCCTACTTTTGCAGCGGAATTCGTCGCCGCGTCAACCCTTATTCTTCTTTTTCTTGCGAAGCTGCTCATCCTGCTCGGGTGTCACGAACATGTTTCCGCCAGCCGATTTCATCTTCGGCTTTCGCACTACCGGCTTGGACTTTCCCGCCGCCAGAACGGGCAGATCAGTCATCCCCGGCGAAGACATCGCCTCGACGAACCTCCGGAATTCCGGCAACTGCGGGAGGCCTCCTACGCCAGGCAGCGTCGCAACAGTGGTTCGATCTTTTGGCACACGGGTTCTCCTGCAATGTTTTTCCATGCATTTCCGCAGCACGGTAACGTCAATATCCATTTCTTTCATGCGATCCTGAAGGCACTTGGATTTCGCCACCTGCTCCAGCAAGCACAGTATCCATTCACAGCCGTCGCCGTCACTGCCGGTTTGAGGATCGTAAGGCTTGTCGCCCCCAGCCCAGACTCCCGCGGTTAGGAGCGTTTCACGGGTGAAACGCGCGTTCCCGGATGTGTATCCTTCCGCATGAATTGTGAACTTGTACACGCCAGGCCTGTTCGTGGGCCAGTCCGCGGCGTAGGCGCCCTTCCCGGTTCTTGAGAAGTTCAACGTCGCGGAGCCGCCGTCCGGCTCGATGACGCCCGCCCACACATGCGCGTCGTTGAGTAACGGAAGCCGGTACTCCGACAGGTTGGCGGTCAAGTGCACAACCGCGCCCGGCGCGAATCCGTCTTGGCGAAGAACCGCGTCCATTGTCAGGTTGGAATACGAGTGCGCCGTCAGGTTATAGGGTATGGCGTTCTGGGCGAATTCCCGGAGCCTCCGCATCGTCTCGGCGAACTTCACTTTGTTCTCTCTCATCCTACGCAGATCCGAAATGACGCCCCCTCGAGTTCTGAGCCCCAGAATCGCGACCCACTGGCCCCGGTGGGATCCCGCCGGGTTGCTTGGTATGGCCGGCAGCAGCAAGCGGTAATAGCAGACCTCCTGTCCCATCACGAAGCGGACGTTGGGCTCAACGCCGGACATCGCCGGCGTGATGATTTGCCCGGAAGGCGTTCTGAGCTTGAAGTCAAGAACCAATGGAAGCGGGCACAACACCACCACGTCGATGGAAACATCCGTCTCCGCAACCGGGAACGGAATTTCCTGCGGCGGTCCACCCCAGACCAATAACCCTTGGGGATCGACAATCGTCTCGTTCAGCGTCGCGTCTTTGAGGACCTGAATGAAGAACTTGGCCAGCGTGAACCGTTCGTCGTCGTCGGTCACGTCGCCGGTGACGAGCAGGTACCCGCCGGTGTTCGCCGAGATCTCGCTCAAGATCGGATCGCTAACTTGGCCCGGAAGGCCGAACCCGATGGCGAAGGTCGTCTGGTTGATGGTTCCGGCCGGCAAGTCGTCAATGAGCGGATCGGTATTCTCGTTGCCGTCGCTCAGCACGAGCATGGCCTTGTTGGAGTTTGTCGCTTCCGGACCGTTAATCAAATCGCTGCCCACCAGGATTCCGGCGCCAATGCTGGTATCTCCGCGTGGATCGAGACCCGTTCCAGTGAGAGTCGTGCCGAGTCCGTCTGTCTTGACGGTCATGGGCAGCAGTACATCGGCTTCATGGTCGAATCGGGCGATGCCGATCTCATCGTTGTCCTGCATGAGTTCGTGCAACACGCCCACCGCGCTCTTGAGCAGTTCGCTCTTTGTAAACCCGCCGTTGGCCACGTCGGCCATGCTCCCGGAGCGGTCGAGTACCAAAACAACGGAGCTGTCGCTGGTCACGATGTTGTTGGCTACCAGTTCAATGTGGAACTGCGCCACCGTAAATGAATCGTTCGGATTGGCGGCGTAATAGCCTTCTTCGTCGGTGATACGCGCCTCAATGTCGATGGCGCTGACCTGCACATTGGCGCCGACAGCGTGAAAACGCACTTCGATTTCCAGGAACTCGAAGTCGTTCGCCTCATTTGGCGCCACATTAAAGTCAGGCCCGCCGATCACCGAGAAATTCCCCGTTGGCTCACCGGTGATCGAGAAAGTGACAGGCCTGCACGATTGAATACGGAAACGGATGAGCTTGGCGACGGTGAGATCCGCGGGGGTCTGGTTGAACCCGACGGCTGGCCCCGACTCGAGCACGATTTCCGGCAGGTCGGTATCGTACCACGCGATCGCCTTGTGGTCGAGCAAATCGACCGGCCGATCGATGGTGCCGGCGCCGAGGTACTCAGCCAGGCTTTCCATGTTGTCGCTCAGGCGGATAAGATGCGAATGTCCGGCCGGCAGCGGCTCGCTGTCTAGGGGCAGATAGTGCGCAACGCTTGGATACTTCTGCATCCACACGGCCCACATTTCGTCTTCCTTACAGTGGTTCAGAAAGAAGACGGGATCGTTGGGCGACGTTGAAGGCAACATCGACCCGCCGACCCAGACGTGCACGCGATTGTGATTCGCCGGTCCGTTCACCCAGCCTTCGGTCATGTTGCGGAAACTGCCCGGTCCCGCCGCAGTGATGTTCCAGGGCGATGAGTCATACACATTCACGGCGAAAGCGCCGGTCACGTCGGCCGGGGCGGGCAGTGTCGCGACCAATCCGCCAAGTTCCCTGGTCAGCGAGTCGCCCGCATCGTCGTTGATATTTAGAATCCAACCGTTAGCGCGCGCAAACACACCGGTCTCAACGGCGGCGCCGGCGCCTGTGCCGTCTCCGCCCAGGAAATCTTCGAAGAATGGGTAACCGGCGTCTCCGGAGTCCTGATCGGTGCTCCAGTCCCAATAGGGAAGGTAAATGCTCTGATCGTTGGCGGCCGTGCGAAGGTCGGCTTCGAACTGCCGCAAGAATTCCCGGTGCCACGGAAAGAAGGCCGGTCCCCTATGGCCCGGATGGGGACCTGGATCATTACCCGGATGCCCAGCCATCGATTGTTGATGGATGTAGACATAGTCGTCATACCTGTTGTCCTGTGTGTGCGGTACGGGTAGCAGGCTTGGTTGAGCCTTCAATGCCACCACCGCGTCCCGGAATTTGATCAATGCGGTATCCGGCTTGTCCTGCGCCGATGCGGCGTTGTAATCCTCGATCAACTTGCGGACGTTCTTACGGCAATTCACGATGATTCCCCCTTCCGGGCTCAGCACGTACTTAGTGATGACCATGTGCGAACCGTTTCAAGAGAAAGAATTCGCGAGGGACTTCAAGAATAGCGGGCAGGACTGTAGCCCGCACCATTCCGGATCTGGGACGCGTCGCGCCTTTGGGTGTCTACGATCTGGCGGAGAACGACGGATGAGTCGGCGTGGGAGCGGATCACGACACCGCACAGTTTGCCGTGGAAACGATCCGCCGTTGGTGGCCCGCGGTGGGTACCGAGAAACACCCGCAAGTCACGCGGATGACGGTCACCGCGGCCGGCGGGGGCGGTAACGGCTCACGGGTACGCGGTGAGCCAAATTCGCCCGCCTTTTTCCACCCGGACTTCCCAAGCCCGATTCGATCCGGACAATTACCCTCAAATCGCCTCCTTGACGTCATGGTAGAATAGAGACGGAAGAGTGCGCCTTCCCAAATCCTGGGATCCTGGGTTAACCCAGAAAACTCCCCACCAGCGGAGCATCCCACAAGTCATTGAAAACAAACGGCTGGAACCCAGGAAAACCCAGCGGAACCCAGGCAAATATCAAAGGACCCAGGCAACCCGAGCCAACCCGGGCATATAATCTCATTGAGGAGATTTCATATGCCTAACCGCCGCAAGTTCATCCAGGGCACTTTCGCCGCCCCTCTGGCTGGTACCGCCTTCACCGCCTCCGCCGCCGTCCCCAAACGCGACTATTTCAGGGAACTCGGCGTCCAGCCCATCATCAATGCCGCCGGCACCTACACGGCATTCACCGCATCCCTCATGCTGCCCGAAGTGATGGAAGCGATCAACTACGCCTCGAAGTCGTTCGTTCGCCTCAATGAGCTACACGACGCCGTCGGCAAGAAGATCGCCGGACTCCTCAACGCGGAAGCCGCCATGGTCTCCGCCGGCGCCGCGTCGGCTCTCACTCTTGGTACCGCCGCCTGCCTCACCGGTACCGACCGCAAAAAAATCCAGGCCATCCCCGACCTCACCGGCATGAAAACCGAAGTGCTTATGCAGAAGTCCCATCGCTTCGGTTACGACCGCGCCGTTCGGAATACCGGCGTTAAGATCGTCGAGTTCGAAACGGCGGAAGAGGCCCAGCGCCTCGCGGGACCGCAAACGGCCCTCATGCTGTTCTTCAATGACGCCAACGCCAAAGGCCAAGTCCAGGCCGCCGAGTTCGCCGAACTCGGTAAGAAGCTTAACGTCCCCACTTTCATCGATTGCGCCGCCGACGCCCCGCCTCTCGAAAACCTCACGAAATATCTCAAGCTCAGCTTTACGCTCGTCACGTTCTCCGGCGGCAAAGGCATCCGCGGCCCGCAAAGCGCCGGTCTCCTCATGGGTAACAAGGATCTGATCGAAGCCGCCCGCATGAATTCGTCCCCCAACGGCGACGCCATCGGCCGCGGCATGAAGGTCAACAAGGAAGAGCTGTTGGGCATGCTCGCCGCCATCGAGACGTTCCTCAAAAAGGATCACCAGGCCGAGTGGAAGGAATGGGAGCGCCGCGTTAAAGTCGTCGCCGACAGCGTCACGGTCTCCCCCGCCGTGAAGACCGAGCAGTACGTGCCCGAAGTCGCCAACCACGTTCCGCACCTCAAGATCACTTGGGACCAGGACAAGATCAAGCTAACCTACCGGGAAGTGGCCAAACGCCTCCGCGACGGTGACCCCTCCATCGAAGTCGTCCCCGGCTCCAACGAGTCGCTAAACATAGGCGTCTGGATGCTCCAACCGGGCGAGGACCGTCTCGTCGCCAAGCGCATCCGCGACATTCTGAAGTCGGCTTAACGCACCACCAATCGCACCGCCGGACTGCTTACGCCGCCTACGCGCACGATCAACTCCGCCTCGCCGGCGGTAATGTCCGCCGGCACAACGGCGTTAATCTGGTTGAGCCCCGTAAAGCCCGGCGCCGATCCCGCAAAGAGGACGGTGGCCGCGCGCCCGCCGATAGAGACCTCGACGGAATCAACCCGCGCGCCTAGCCCCGTCGCGTAGATTTCAATCGCGTCTCCGCGCACACCGGTCCCGCGCACCGCCGCCATTCGCCCGTCGAAAGTAAACACCGCCGGCGCCGCCGTCGACACGTTCGCCTTCGTCTCCACGCCGTTGATGGCAAATGTCGCCTCACCCACGGGCGTTGATGCCGGTACCAGGAAATTCACCTGTGCGCCAATGCCGCTATTCGCCACCGCGAACAACGGCGCCTCCTCCCCGTTCACCCGGACCGTCACCCCGCTCAACGACGTGGGCAGCGGCAGGCGGTCCGCCGCCACCACGCCGCTCACTCCGTTAATCGCATTCAAAAACGCCGTGGCAATACCACCGGGCGCGATTCCCGGAGCGAAGCTCGCCGCGCTGACAACCGCGTTTACCGCCGCCGCCGGCGGATCGGCCGCCAGCCGCAGTATGCGCCCATTGTGCGAAACCAGATACTGTTCACCCGCCTCATCTTCCCCAAATCCCACCACCGGCAGACCTGGGTTCACCAGCTTCACCGTCTCCCACGCCGCCCCATCCCGCCTCATGCCCCAGATCTGTCCGCTCCCGAAATCGCCAAACAGATAAATCCCCGTCAAAAACGGAAATCGCGATCCCCGGTACACGTACCCGCCTGATACCGAAATGCCATCGCTCCGTCCATACTCGAACACCGGCCGCACCAGTTCAGTCCGGCTAGCGCAACCTGCAAGATCGAAACAGCGCGTCCCCTCCATCAAACTCCAGCCATAATTCCGGCCCGCCGCCGCATCCGCCGCCTGAAAATCGATCTCTTCGAGCGCCCCCTGCCCCACGTCCGCGATGTACAGATCGCTCGTCGCGCGGTCAAACGAGTACCGCCAGGGATTTCGTAACCCGGAAGCCCAGATTTGCGCCGTCCGTCCGCCATTCTCCACGTCCATCCGCAGCATCTTCCCCAACATCGAGCTCGGGTTCTGCGCGTTTTTTTGCGGATCGCCGCCGCTCCCCCCATCGCCCAGACCGATGTAGAGTTGCCCGTCGCGCGGACTGAACTGCAAACAGCCGCCGTTATGATTCTCAAACGGCTGCGGGATCGTCAGCAGCACCTCTTCGCTCGCCGGATCGGCCGTGTCGCCGCTCATGCGGTACCGCGCCACAATCGTCCGCCGCTGCCGGTCGACGTAGTTGACGTAAAAATGCTGCTTCTCGCGGAACCCCGGCGGAAACGCGATGCCCAACAGCCCCATCTCGCCGCGATACTGAACCTTGGAAACGATATCGAGCACAGGCGTCGTGACCACCGCGTTATCGCGTATTAACCGTACCCGCCCCCGCTGCTCCACCACGAACAGCCGCCCGCTGCCATCGCGCGGGCTTTGCAAATCGACCGGCGCTTCCAGCCCGGTTACCCAGGCCTCCCAACGCACCGTGGGCCAAGCGGCCGCCAGCAGCATTAACGCGAAAAAACTACCCATTCCGTACCTACAATTCCAAATGCGTCACTGTTTCCATGTGATACGTTTGCGGGAAAAGATCCACCAAAGTCATCGACCCGATCTTGTACCCCGCCTCGCATAAACCTTTCAAGTCCCGCGCCAGCGTCGACGGATCGCATGACACGATTCCGATTCGCCGCGGCCGCAGCCGGACCAACTCCTTCACTACATCCGCGCCCAGCCCAGCCCGCGGCGGGTCCGCCAGCACGAAGTCCGGCGCCGTTTTCACTCCCGCCAGATACTCCTCCGTGCTTGCACGAAAATGGCCAATCTTCTTTTTGGCGCGCTTGGCGTTCGCTTCAGCGTCTTCCACGGCTACTTTCACGCTCTCCACCGCGTCCACATTCGCGAACCGGCCGGCCAACGACAACGAGAACAGCCCCACGCCGGCATACAACTCCAACGCGGATTCGCCCGTCGCGCCGCCGAGCGCGGCCTTCGTCAACGCGCCCACTAGGAAC
>JBJXFL010000234.1:0-2738 GCA_046155405.1 Bryobacteraceae bacterium
TTCGGCAACTACATGCTGGAGACCGGCGCGGCGCTGTGGAGCCTCGGCGAGCACTACCGCTACACGCGCGACGACGTCTGGCTGCGGCAGGTTGCCCCCAAGCTCATCAAGTCCTGCGAGTACATGAAGCGCTGGCGCGAACGCAACCAGCGTGAAGATTACCGTAACCGCGGGTACGGCATGTTGGACGGGAAAACCGCCGACCCCGACGACCCGTATCATTCCTTCATGTTGAATGGCTACGCGTACCTGGGAATGAGGCGCGTGTCCGAGATGCTTGCCGGAATCGACCCCCCCGCGTCGAAAAGGTGGGGAGAGGAAGCCGAAGCCCTGAAGCGCGACATCCGCGCCGCGCTCTTTCAGGTGATGGGCCGTTCTCCGGTGATTCCGCTGGCCAACGGCACGTGGTGCCCGACGGCCCCGCCCTGGGCGGAAGGGCGCGGTCCGCTCGCCCTCTATGCGGACGGCGGCAAGTGGTTCACCCACGGGGCCATGGTCAGCCGCGATTCGCTTCTCGGGCCGATCTACCTGATCTTCCAGGAAGTCCTCGACCCCTCGGAACCGGCGTCCGGCTTTCTGCTCAACGTTCACAACGACCTGATGACCCACCGCAACGCCGCCTTTAGCCAGCCGTACTACAGCCGCCATCCGATCTCCCACCTCCGCCGAGGCGAGGTGAACGCCTTCCTGAAGTCGTACTACAACACGGTGGCCGCCCTGGCCGATCGCGAAACGTATACGTTCTGGGAGCACTACTTCGGAGCCAGTCCGCACAAGACTCACGAGGAGGGCTGGTTCCTGATGGACACCCGCTGGATGCTGTACCTGGAGAAGGAGCAGGCGATCGACCTGTTGCCTGGCGTCCCGCGCGCCTGGCTCGAAAGCGGCAAGCAGATCGAGCTAAAGAACGTGGCCACCTACTTCGGTCCGCTCTCCCTGCGCGTGACATCGCGCCTGGAAGAGCAGAACCGGATTGAGGTCGAAGTGGAATGCCAGTCGAGCCGCCGCCCGAAATCGGTCACGGTCCGCATCCCGCACCCGCTGGGCCTCAAGGCGGCAACTGTGACGGGCGGCGCCTACGATCCGGCCACGGAGCGTGTCCGCATCGATTCGTTCACCGGTCGCGCCCGGATCGCGCTGGCGTATTGATCTTGCCCGGAGAGCACAATCCGTGCCGCGGATGTTCTCAGAGCCCGACCGTGGGGGTGCGGTGGCCGGCACTCCGGCGCCGTCCAACTGAGCTTCTCCCTGATTCCATCTCTGGTCAAAGTGTCTTCTCCGTGTCGATGCAATAGGCGTCAGTTGCCCGTCTCCGCGAGAATCGCCATGGGGATCCTGACCTTTGGACTTGAGGTCAAGTCAGTTGCTGACAAACCTTCGCCGACCCGTACAATCCACTGCAACCGGGCGCCGACGAATTCTCCGGTTTCCGGATTCCTCGCCAAGGCGCTGAGATAGCGGTAGGTATCGTCCAGTCTGATTAGCTCCGAAATTACTCCTTTCGGAGTAATCCGAAAAATCGCCGGGGAGCAGCTGGCAAATAAGTAATTCCCTGCTTCGTCGGGAAGCATCGCCCCGCCGAATCTGAGTGTGGCGCCGCTGAGCGGTATCTTGGACACAGCGCCAGCGGGAGTTACGCGATAGAATTCCAAGGTCCTCTTATCACCTTCCCTCAGCAATAGATAATCGCCAGATTTCTCAACAGCGAGGCCGATGGCCCCCCAGAGCTGCTTCCGCAGGTATCCGGGGTGACGGGCAATCATGAGGATTGAATTGCCATCTTCGGCGACACGCCAAACGGCATGCTGAGTGTCATCGGCGACGATCAGATTACCCTCTGCATCGGCCACGACGGCGACCCACTCAGAACCGGGCGGCGCTTTCGCGATGGTGGTCACCACGCCCGACCGCGTGACACGCAGAAGCGCCGACCGCGCGGCGACAACATAGTCGCCCTTTCGATCACGCGCCAAGCCGACGCCAGCGGCCCCGCTCGCAATCGTTGTGACGGATTTGCCGTCGGCGGAAACACGGATGAGGCTATCCTCGTCCAAGTCTTGCAGGACCACGTACGAGGGCGAGGCACCGACTGGGGGCGCCGCGGCGAGAAAGAACAGTAAGAACAGGGAAGAAAGAGCCTTGTTCAAGATACCCTCCTTTGTAACAACAGAAAAAACCGGCTCCGGCCGACGCCCCGCCCGGATGGCAACCCAGCCCATCGAGCGGCACGGATGTCGGCACGGTTACTCGGAGCTCGAAACTCCAAGGATGGTTATATTGACGACCGCCCCGAGAGGAAAGTTGCGCAGACCAGATCGGGCGGAATTGGGCGGACCGCACATTCAATCCCAGATTTCGGACAAATCGCCGCTCAGAGTTCCCGGCGGGGATTTCTCTGGATCGGCGATTCGAGCTGTGCCCCAAGTGCGGTCTGTCCCATCGCACTTTCGCCGGCATGCACAAGCGCACGCACGGGCATTCGGTTCGGAAAGGCCGCGCGGCGAACCTTTTCAAACATTATAGGAATACCCGCCCCAGTGATATGTCAAGGCTTGTTTTCTGCTTTTTGCCCTCAGCCCTTACGGGGAGCCGGTACCCATTTCCGGCGGCGACGCTCCATCCCGGTTCAGCCCCAACACCTGGACCTCCCACGGCGGCGATTCTTCGAACTGCAACTCTCCCTCCGTGGATTCGGCGATCCGCGCCGTTCGCCATCGCGCCGCGACGAGTCCGGCGCC
>JBJXFL010000245.1:0-6361 GCA_046155405.1 Bryobacteraceae bacterium
GAGGATTTTTCCAGGTTTTGAAGAACGAGCGTGCAAACATCGTTGGTTGCGCATTGATGTCCGACATAGAGTGCCCCAACAGGACGGTCTCAAACAGGCTCATCCCCGCCGTAAAGAACCGGTCACCGGCTGGGCGGCCATATCGCCGTCCTTTGACGAACAGGTGTTCCGGTTGCGCCGAGGCCTTGAACAGCTCCATGCCTCGAACCGCGTCTGCGGGATCGGTCTGCATGTCCGCGTGCGTCCACGCCAGAACTTTCCCATGGGCCGCGCGAAGCCCAGTGAGAATTCCATACCCATAACCTTGGTTTACGTCGACGCGAACCGATCTGGCGAATGGGTGACACGGCAACAGCTTGCGTAAGACATCTTGCGTCGAATCGCCCGAGCCATTGTCGACGATAATCATCTCAATTCCGGCGCTCCCGAGCGGCCCGGCGGCGCGTTCGAGAAGGAGAGGAAGATTCTTGGCCTCGTTGTAGGCCGGAATCACGAGCGAGAGTTCCGGCGTCACGGCTTCCTCCCGGGACGAGGCGCTCTCCAGTTTCGCGCGTCGGCGTCCAGCCGTCCGGCGGATTCCGGCGCGATGCGCGGATCCGCGTCGATTCGATAAGGATGCGATGCCCACTTATGAAAGCAGCTCTGCCAGTATCGGTAGGATTCGTAGTCGGCCGGCGTACCCCAGCCGACATAGTGATCGACGGTAAATAGCTTGCATCGCAGGCCGAGGGCGAGGGCATCGTTAATGGCCGTGTCGACGTAGAATTCGCCGTTGATCCGGGCGTTGCGCTCGATCATCCGTTCGGCGGCCCTGGTGAAGTCGCCGGCGCGCCGAAAGCTGAAGACCCCAACGATGGCGGGGTCGGTCTTCGGATCGGCCAAAGGCGATTTGACCGAGACCGAGCGGACCCAGCCGTCAGCGCCGGCGTCTATCCAGCCGTACATTTTCGGATTTTTCGACGCGCCCGGATGGCCCCGCATGGCCCAAACCACGACGTCGACATCGGCTGTGTCGAGGAGGGCCGCGGCCTTCTGGTGATCGTATATAACGCCGTTGTCGCAGGCGCCGATCGTTATAGGCGTGTCGGGAGAAAGCCGGGAAGCCGCCTGCATTACCGTGCGTGCCTGTCCGTCGGTAAGCCCTTGGAGCATGACATGCTCTCCGCCGGGAAAACTAGCTGTCAGTCCGGCTGTGATCGTATCGATTGCGGGCAGGTCTTCGCGCAGCACAAAAATTTGCCGCTGGTATGCGGGTAAGTCGAGTGTCGCCCGCGCGACCATGGGATATCCGTTTACGGGCAGCAATGGTTTGGGCAGCGGGTATCCCTGATCGGAGAATCTCTGGCCCGCGCCCGCCATTGGCATGATTAGCGCGCCCTCCCGTGCCGGGACTTGCGTGGCCGGCCGCGCTTCCGCCAGGGCATGGAATATTCGGGAATAGGTTAGGTACTCGTCAAGATCCTCCGGCGTGCCCCACTGCATGAAATGCTGAAGCTCATAGACCGCGACGCTTTCGCCTGCCTCAAACATCGGCCGATAGACTAAGCTGACGTAGTATTCTCCGTTCAGGGCTAGACTCTGCTCCACGCACATCTGGCTGTAGCGAATCGCCATCTCACCGGTGCGAAAGTAGTAAGTTCCACTCGATGCGAACTCCCGCGACGGATCCTCCGTATAGGGCTTTTTTTCTTGAATTGCAGTCGCCCAGAGATTTGTGTTTTGCGTATACGCAAAGTTAGTCGAATGCAACATGTGCGGGTGGAACCCGCGGTAGGACGGAATGCAGCCTCCGCACCCTGTCTCCACAACGAATTTTTTGAAATCTCTCCAATCCCAGTAGCAAGTGAAGTCGCAATAGTTAATCACCGTGGGTTCGTCGGGATCGAGCACGTCCTTCGCTTGTAGGAACGCGTGCACCGGTCCGAGTTTGTGCGCCTCGATGGCGACAATCCGGCCAGAGGGACAATGCGCTTGAAGGATTTCGCGCATGCGAAACCGCTCGTCCTCTAGATGTTCGCGATTACAGATAAACACCACATTTCGCTCACCAGGGAACATGTCCAGCACGTGAGCGATGATGGGCTTACCTTCTACTTCAATTAGCGGCTTGGGAACGGAATACCCGGAGCGTTGAAACCGCTGACCGGCACCCGACATTGGGATCACTACTTGCATGGGTTACGAGCGATTCAGAGACTGGCGGTATTTTTCGGCATCCCAGTCAAGCAGTGCCGCCACTTCGTCCTTCGGAAGAAACGTAAGGCGCCGCCCATTGAGCCGGGAGAGCATTCTACCAAAAGCCTCAAGCATCTGTTCCCCATTCTCGCTCACACCGTCACGCACGAGCGCGCCGGCGCCTCTAATGAGCAAGACAGGCGGTGCGTGACGCTGCTCCGTTTCGTAGGCTGACCTTTCCTCGATAGGGCACAATCGCGCGCCGAGGAAAACCGCAAAGTCGGGCGCCGGCATGCCGGCCGAAGCTTGCTCGAAGGTTTCGCGGAGTATCGCGCACAGGTGGGAGTCGGCATATTTGGCGGTGTGGTATCCGGCCGGACAACTCGCGGTCAGCCGTTCCGGGTCAAACGTCCCGGCCACTGCCTCTGTCACCAACCGCCGCTCAACCTCATACAGCCACTCCGACACCTCTTCCGCGCCGTCTCCCGCTACAACCAACCCATGGTTGCCTAGAACCCAAACCCTTTGCCGGTTTTCATGGCATCGTTTCAACGCCAGCGTTAGCGGAAGCCCGGGCCGCGCGTACTCCACCCATCCCCAAGGCAGCCCTTCAAGGAGCGGGGTGAGGTACTTGATCGGCTCCTCGACCGACGCCCAGAACATCGAATGGAGCGTGTGTAGATGCACAACCCAGGGCAAGGGGATTACGGCGTGCAGACTGGTCTCAATCGAGGACCGTAGTAGTCTTCCATCCGGTGTCCGCCAAACGGCCTTGTCGTCGTCGCCCCGCTCGATCGCCGCCAACGCGGAACGCGTCTCCACGGGAACGAAAATGTCGTCTTTGCCAGCGTCGGCAAGCCACGTGCCGGAAGCCTTGATCCACATCCAATCCGAGAGTTTTAGGGAGGTATTGCCTCCGGCACCCTGCGTGAGCAGACGGTCCGATCCCCAAAGCTCCGAACAACGTTTGATCGGCAGCAATTCGCTCGGATAAGCTAGTGGCGCATCGTGCATCCCGGCTCCACGCGTGGGTTCACGAACTGGAAGCCTGTTTTTCCGCTACCATCGCCCATAATCCAGGTGAATCGCGTGTAGCCCCCATCGGCCTTGAGATCCAGCGCGATGTTACCAGGAACAGTGAACGTTCCCGCCGGTTTATCGTTGGCGAGCACTCGCAGTTGGCCCCCGCCCGCAGGCGCGTTGACCGACACTGTGAAGCGTGTCGTTACCGGCGCAGGAGAATTCACGGTCATTTGGCTTCTGTTGGTGGCGGAATAGCTCCACGCCGCCCCATCTATGGTCTTCTTATCGCTCCAGCCCGATGTCAATCGGACTTCGCATGCGGTCGAGGGCGGCGCTGGCTTGGTGATTGCGGTTACGAAAAACCCGTTGCCACCGTTTTCCGTGCCCCAGGGCTCGGTCGCCCCGAATCCGGGAGAAGTCACGATCGGATCGGCGTACCAGGTCGGGCGGCTCTTTAGGATGTCCTCTTTACGAGGCGTACGCATCGGATCTTCGCGGTGGCTCACGAATAGGATCGACCCTTCTTCCACGGCCTCCAGCCGCTTGATTCCCTCGTTCACATCATCCACTCCGACAAAACAATCGCAAAGCTTGTCTTTGGTCGCCGAATGCCGGATCATCGGATCCCATGTCCAGTCCATCCCAATAATCGCCACCGCGCGTTGTTCCGCCGCGATTCGCTTCAGCGCTTCTAAGTCAAGCCGATTTTCGGTTAGACGATGAAAGCCGGGGAATCCCCACGCAAACAGGCCAAGCGCGGCCACGCTCGCGAGCGCAAACGTTTTTCGCGCGATCCCCGAGAACGCCGGCTGGGAATCGGAGCAAAGAATTAATTCCCCCGCCAGTACACACGCAAGGATAGGCGCGAATAGAACAAAACTGTGGCGAGTAATTCCGAATGGAGCCATACCTAACACATGAACTACGAACAAGAGGCCGATACAAGAGACGCCATACGCGGCGAGCGCAAGCAGGACCCGGTTGTTCGATTTCCAGACCAAATGAACACCGTAGGCGGACACCGCAACCAATGCGAGGCCGATCAGTAGCACGGCGGAATTAGGAATCAACGCCGTCCAGAGAGGTGCAGCCGATACCGCGAACAGGTCCGGGAACTTCTTTAAGAGAAGAAGCAAATACTGGGCCGTGCCGCCGGCCTGCTTCCGCGATAACATTTCAAAGGCGGCCCATCCGGGCACACCGCGATTCGCCGCGATTCTGGAACCCAGATAGGTAACCCATAACACAGACATCGACGCAGCGAACAAGAACGCCGAACCCGCTAGCGCCCCCCACTTTACAAGGTGACTTTCGTGCTCTGAGCCGGACTCCCCATCGCAATCGGTCTTCCGCCCGATCCGATACAGCGGGACGAGGCATGCGCCCGCCGCGGCCGCCGTCATAGGGATCATCTGATAGTTGAACCACACTCCGACGGTCCCGATCGCGAGAATTCCCGTGATAGCCCTAATGACCTGTTTTTGGATGTTCGCCGGGCGCTGGAAAGACGTAATCATCCATGCGAGCTGGCCGAGCGCCAACGGAAACGAGACCGCGTAGGAATAGCCCTGCTGGCTCTCCACCATAAGCCTCATGCTCAAGATTCCGAGTGCTCCGGAAAATATTCCGGAGAAGCTTCCGAACTCAGGATTCGCGCGCAACCGCCATATCAACCAAACGAACAGAAGCGACCCAATCGTCGCCAAAATAGCGCTTGGTAATCGACCGGCGTATAAAATCTCAGGCCAGCTATTCACACCATTCCATAACCAGTAGAAGAGGAAGTATTGCCCTGGCGCATACGTCCAGAATTTCGCGATAAAATCCCCTGCTCCTGTTGCGGATCCGTAGTAGGGAACGTGTAGCAAGAATCCCGAATCGTCCACGTGGGTCATTCGTTCCCCAAGCGTCGTAAACCGGAACCACGCCGCTACCGCAACCATAATAAGCAATACCGCCACAAGCCCGGAGCGGTTTCGGCCATTCATGCTCATGAGTACTAAATAGTCTAGCAAAACGTCCGGCATAGGGTGTGCGAATTCGGCGCCGCCGGGCAGTACATCTCGTGCGCTCGTGATCGTAACGCGGAGGCTGCCTATTTACGCGCGGCCGTCGGATTTGGCCCCGTCTTGTGATGGCGACTGTGGCGGCATTCGCGTAATTTTACGGCGCTGCCGCTGCATCGTACACCGCCGGGGCAGCGGGGCTGGCGGGACGCTATGATAACTAGAATGTGGATTAACGGCGCCATCGACGTTTTGATGCGACTCATCGGGATCGTAGCCTGCCTGTGGGGTTGGGGATTTCTCGCTTCGCGCGTGATCTGGCGGGGCCGCATCGCATCGCTTTGCGCAGCCGATACCGTGCCCTTTGGCCTTGCCGCCATGTATGTCTTTGGTGTGGCGGCATCGTTGATATGGCCGTTGAGCGGGTCGGTCGATTGGATCGCGATCTTGATCGGTTGGGCGGGCGCCGGAGTCTCCGTTTACGAGAACCGCCGGAATCTACACTCACCTAGGCTGCTCGCGTTCCTTTGTGTACTTGCCGTTCTGCTCGCCTTCGGCGCAGTTGTCACTCCGGTTAACTTCGACGCCGGTTTGTATCAGATGCAAGTAATGAAGTACGTGCAGACCGAGCCGGTCCCGCTCGGAATAGCCAATATTCAAGATAGGCTTGGCTTCAATTCATCGATGATCGTGATCGGCGCTCTGTTGGAGGGCTCGCTTTTGGGAGGAGACGGTTCTTTTCTGCTCTCAGCTGCAATTTTCTGGTGCTTTGTCGTGGCGTGCCTGGAGCGTAGTATAAGGTCGTGGTCGGGAAGCGCCGGGCCTTTCACGGGATTGTTTGCCGCATTTCTGTTGTGCCTTTGGTTAGGAAATTTGAACGGCTTGATATTCGAATGGTTTTCGCACGGCCCGAATGGCGATATCCCCGGAGCGATCTTCTGCTGTTGGACGTTTGTCGCTTTTTTCGCATTAGTGGAAGACGCTCAGGATGACTCCGCCGGCGCCGCTTTCATGCTGCTCGCGTGCTGCTGCGTGGTCGGCGTGTCGATTAAGCTCTCCCAAGCGCCAGTAGCGCTACTGCTTCCAATCGCTTGGCGCAGCCACCTTCCGCAAGCGGCCCGGGAAGCGCTGCGCGCTCTCCGCGGGCCGATTTTGCC
>JBJXFL010000251.1:0-4519 GCA_046155405.1 Bryobacteraceae bacterium
AATCCCCGGTTTGGCCGGTTCACGACGACCCGCGGCGCCCGTGTTGTGCAGTTTAGCGCTAGAATCACCTTCTAACACCGTTCATGAAGTCTTTCGTTCTCTCTCTTGCGCTGGCAGGCGCTTTTGCCTGCGGCGCCCAACCGACGAAGCCGACAAACCCGCTCGGCGATCGCCCTGAAGTGGCCGAAGCCGGACGGCAGCTCTACAACAGCACCTGCACAGGCTGTCATGGCCCCGATGGCGGCGAAGGAGAGCGCGCGCCATCGCTCGACGCGAACCGCCGCTATTTTCGAGTCAGCGAAGCCGCCATCTTCGAGGTCGTCAAGAACGGCATCCCTGGGACCGCGATGCCCTCCACCAGCTTGCCCGACACCGAAATCTGGAAGATCGTCGCCTTCATTCGCAACGTCCGCGCAACCGCTTCCGACCTCGTGGTTCCGGGTAATGTGCAAAACGGCATGCTCGTCTTCCGAGGCGAAGGCGGCTGCGTAAAATGCCATATGATCCGCGGACAAGGCGGCTTACTCGGACCGGATCTCTCAAGCATCGGCGCACAACTGCCGCTCAAGAAACTGCACGAAACCCTCACCAAGCCCCGCCCGATTCCGAACGGCTTCCGCCCCGTCTCGGTCACCACCCTGCGCGGCGCGGCGATCTCCGGCGTCGCGCGCAACGCCGACAGGTTTTCTCTGCAAATTCTCGACGACAAGGGAAAACTGCATCTCTTGGACACAAAGGATCTGCGAACGGTGACGTATGGGAAGGAATCGCTCATGCCCCACAACTTCGATCAAAAGCTGACCGCGGACCAATACCGCGATCTGGTCGGCATGCTCGCCGTGCAGGCCCGCACCAAAGTCAGAGCACCACTGCAGGGCGAGAATGAGGCCGGCCGATGAGTTTGCGCATTGTCCTCTCATTGCTCTGCGTCGCGGGTCTCGTCGCGCAAGTCACCGAAAAACAGTTGCGCGAAGCCCAGGCCGGTAACTGGCTTCACTACAACGGCAGCTACGATAGCCGGCGTCATAGCGCGCTGAATCAAATTCACACTGGAAACATCGATGCGCTCGTTCCACGCTGGATCTTTCGCGTGCCGGGCGCGACGACCCTGCAAACGGTACCCATTGTCGTCGACGGCGTGATGTACGTCACCCAACCGAACGAGGTCTATGCGATCGACGCCCGCAGCGGCCGGAAAATCTGGGAATATCACCGCGTCCCGGCGCGCCAGAAGGGCCCCAACCGAGGCGTGGCCGTATGGATGGACAAGGTCTATTTCACGACGCCCGATGCGCACCTCATCGCCCTGAATGCAGCCACCGGAAACGTGATCTGGGAGTCCAAGATCGCCGAAGCCAGCGACGGCTACTGGTCCCCGGCCGCGCCCCTTGTCGTCAAAGGAAAAGTGCTCGCCGGCATCGCGCCCGGCGATCACGGACTGAACGGGTTCCTCGACGCCTATGATGCCACCACCGGCGAACGCTTGTGGCGTTTCCACTCCATTCCCAGGCCAGGTGAACCGGGCTCGGAAACGTGGTCCGGCGATTCCTGGAAGTCGGCGGGCGGCAACACATGGCTCACCGGCAGCTACGATCCCGAACTGAATTTGCTCTACTGGGGCATCGGCAACCCCGCGCCCGACTTCAACGGCGATGTCCGCCTCGGCGATAACCTCTACACCGAATGCGTCGTTGCCCTCGATCTCGACACCGGAAAACTCAAATGGTATTTCCAGTTCACGCCGCACGACACCATGGATTGGGATGCCGTCGAAATTCCGGTACTGGTCGACGCCCCCTATAAAGGCCAGATGCGGAAGCTGATGGCCCACGCCGATCGCAACGGTTTCTACTATCTGCTCGACCGCGTGACCGGCAAATTCCTCCACGGCTCGCCCTTCGTGAAAAAGCTGAATTGGGCGAGCGGACTCACTCCCGAAGGCCGCCCGATTCGCATTCCCGGCATTGAGCCGACCCTCAAGGGAACCGTCGTCTGCCCCGCGGCCGCCGGTGCCGCCAACTGGCAATCGCCCGCCTATAGCCCCGCCACCGGGCTCTTCTACGTCGTCGCCCAGGAAGGGTGTGGCCTGGCCAACAAGTCGACCGAGACGTTCCGTCCGGGCGGCTTTCAGTATCGGGCAACCGGTGACGTAAACCTGCGCGACGATTCATGGAAAGTCTACGTGCGGGCGCTCGACCTCACCACCGGACAACTGCGCTGGGAATCGGAACGGACCGGCTCCACCGGCCTGGGCGGTGGACTGCTTTCGACCGCCGGCGGCCTGCTATTTTCCGGCGAACAGAACGGCCAGTTTGTCGCGCTCGACGCGAAGTCGGGAAAGCCGCTTTGGAATTTCTATACCGGCCAGCAGATCAGCGCCCAGCCCATCACCTACACAATCAACGGCAAGCAATACGTGGCCATCGCGGCCGGAGCCGATATCCTCAGCTTTGCTCTGTTTGAATCCAAAGGACCAACGAAGTGAAATACACGCTCCGGCTTCTGCTCATCTCCGTTCCGCTCTTTGCACAGAACCGGTATTCGATCTCCGACGAATTAGCCGCCGGCGCTGGAACGCCCGGCGTTGTCGTTCTACGCGACAGCCAGGCCGGCGTCGAAGCCGCCGTCACGCCAACCGAAGGCGGAGAGCTCAGCAGCTACCGTGTGAAAACGAAAAAGCACGGTTGGATCGAGTTTCTCAATCACGCTCGCGACTACTCGCCGGGCCCGGGCTTCAAGGGAAAAGGCCCGCTCTTGTGGCCGGCTGTCGGCGCGCAATATCCCGTCGGTACCGTTCCAGCGGCCAGTTGCGGCCCAGGAACTTACCAAGTCAACGGCAAGACCTATCCCATGCCCTGCCACGGCTTCGCAAAAACCCTTCCGTGGCAAGAAGTCAGTCGATCCGCCGACGCCACCGGCGCGCGGGTCACGCTCGAACTGCGCGATTCCGAACTGACCCGCCCCTCCTATCCGTTTGGCTTCCGCGTAACCGCTACCTACGAGATCGCCGGCGGCAATCTGACAATTGATTATGTCGTCAACGCCGCCTCCGCCAACGCGCAGGACATGATTTTTTCGATCGGCAACCACATCGCCTTCAACGTGCCGTTTGTGAAGGGTTCCGACCCGGCGAAAATGACCTTCGAAACGCCGAGCACGCAGCAACTGTTGCGCAACTCCCGAGGCGTGTTGAACGGAGAAGCGAAGGATCGTTCGTTTCAAATTCCCGAGGCGCTTGGCTCCTTCGACGCTCGCGTCGCGCTTCCCATGGCCGGCTACCGAAGCCAGCCCTACGCACGGATGGTCGACCCGGCTGGCGTCTCGCTGCGCCTCACGCAACAAGCCAGCTCCATTCCGTCCGGTCCGTTGGTTCGATTCAACGTTTTCGGAGGACCGTCGGTTGGCTATCTCTGCCCTGAGCCCTTCGTTGGCGTTCAAAACTCGTTCAACTCCGGCCAGGGTTTGCTCAAGTTGTCGCCGGGCAAGGATTGGAAGTGGCGGCTCAGCCTGCAAGTCGACGAAGCGCTGGAGCCCGTGGCCGCAATGTATGCCGGTGTCGAGCGTATCGCGACCGGCTTTGGATTTACCGAAGGTCCGGCGTGGTCGCCCGAAGGGCATCTGATTTTCAGCGATATCTACTCCTCGCGGATCTTGAAAACAGTCGGCGCCGGCCAGCCGGAAATCTATCGAAACTTCTCCAATGCCGCCAATGGGAATGCGCTGGATCGACAGGGCCGGTTGTATACCTGCGAGCGCGATGGCCGCCGCGTGGCCCGCATGGAGAAGGACGGCCGGGTAAGTGTGATCGCGTCCGAATGGCAAGGCAAGCGGTTGAACTCTCCAAACGACATCGCGGTCCGGCGCGACGGACACGTGTACTTTTCCGATCCCGCGTCGAGAGCGGTGCTCGAGCCGCAAGAGATCGGATTCAGCGGCGTCTACCATGTCGGTCCGGACGGCAAGCTTTCGCTCGTCACATCGAAGATGGCCCGCCCAAATGGCGTCGCGCTAACGCCAAACGGCCGAACGCTCTATGTGGCCGATTCGCAGGAAAAGAAGATCGTCGCCTTCGATCTCGACGCAAAAGGAAACGCCACCAACGAGCGTGTACTGATCGCGAACCTCGAAGGCACTCCCGACGGCTTGCGCGTCGCCGAAAACGGGAATCTGTATATCGCGTGTAAGGGTATCGCCATCTACACGCCAAGTGGAAAGCTCGTTCGAATGATCGAAATTCCGGAAACGCCCACCAACTGCGAGTTCGGCGACGCGGATCGAAAATCGTTGTACGTCACCGCCCGGACTTCCATCTACCGGCTGCGTGTTCCAGACCGCGGGAGGTAGAACCGCAACCTCAACTGCGCGTCCGTCGGATTACCCGCCGCCGAGGCGCCGCCCACATCGGCCGCGCGCGGGCCGCTTCGAGGACAACTTCTTCTGTCAAGAAGTCGTCCAATGACGAGCCGATACGTTTGTTCCGCTTCTTCATCCCACAAGTCTGTTGTTAGGCCACGGCGGC
>JBJXFL010000253.1:0-94295 GCA_046155405.1 Bryobacteraceae bacterium
AGATTTTCTCGACCGTAGCCGACTGCCCGGACATCGACCCGGAGTTCCTCGCCATGCAAAAGCGCGCCGACGAAGTCAAATACGGCCAGGACTTCCTCTGCGAATTCCTCCAGCCCGCCGACCGCCTCTTCACCGTCGAAATGCTCGACGAAATGACCCGGCCCTAAGGAAAGGAGCCGACAATGTGCAACGGACTGCGCGCCAAATTCGCAAACATGATTGAACTACTTGTTCCCCTTGCTAAGCCGGCGCCGGTAATCGGCCACTTGCTCGGCATAGCCCGGCGGAATTCGCTCTTCGGCGCCGCTCCGGACATTGCCCGATTGCTGCTCTTCCACCTGCCGGCGCAGCCGCAATTCGAGCTGCTCCAACTGCGGCAGGAACTGCGCCCGGATCCGCTCCACCAACTCTGGATTGCCAGGGAATCGGCCCGGATCCAATCGCTGCATGTCGCGAATCATCTGCTCGATCTCCTTCTGCATTTCGGGCGATTCGCCCGCCGCGCCGCGCAGTTCGCTCAACGCCCGCATGCCCTCCTGCCAAGTCCGGTTGGCGCCGCCGGCCATGCCGGAAAATTCGTGCGTCCCGTCGTTCATGGCGTTGCCGCCCTCTCGCCAGCCGCGCTGTCCTCCGGCCTGCTGCCGTCCATCTCCGCCCCACTGCGGGCCGCCGCCCCCGCCTTGGCCGCCTTGCCCCTGCTGACCTTGCTGGCCTTGTTGGCCACCCTGACCCTGCTGACCACCCTGACCCTGCTGCCCTTCTTGGCCCTGTTGCCCTTGCTGACCTTGCTGACCGTTCTGACCTTGTTGCCCCTGCTGGCCCTGCTTCCCCTGTTGGCCTTGCTGACCCTGCTGCCCCCGCTGGCCCTGCACCATCTGCTGCAACTGCTCCCGCAGCCGCTCCACCCCAGCCAGATTCCGCTCGTTCTTCCCGCCATCCTGAGCGTTCGGGTCCATCGACTGCTGCGCGCCCTCAACGGCCTTCCGCAGCTTCTCCATATCGTTCGCCAGCGATTGCTCGCGCGGCGCAAGGTACGGCGCCAAACCCTGCCGGTAGTAACCACCCAGCATCTTGTTCCGCAGCGTGACCTGGTCCTGCTGCATCTGCCCCAACGCCTCCCGCAGCTTAGACGACGTCTGCCGTTGCGACCCCTGCATCTGCCGGCTGGCATCCTGCAAATCCCGCTCGAGCCGCGCCGTCTCCTGCGTCATCCGCTCCTTCTCGGTCGCGAACTGCTGCTGCAAGTCCATCTTCTGCCCGCGCATCATCGCCGGATCCTGGCCCTGCTGGCCGCCCTTCGGCCCGAACTCCTGATTCACCCGGTTCGAGAAATCACGCTGCTGTTCCGCCAACTGCTTGGCTCGCTCCGCCAGGTCGCCCACCTTGTTCGTCGATTGCTCCTGCCGCATTCCGCGCAAAGCGCTCTGCGCCTCGCCCAACCGCTCCGCCGCCCGCTGCGCATCGGCGGACTGCTGCTCGGATTGACCTTGCTGCTGATTAGCCCGCTGCATGTCTTTCGTAGCTTGCTCCAGCCGCTCCAACGCCTGCTGCAAACGCGGATCCTGCCGCTGCGGTTGCTGGCCGGCCATCTGTTTCAACCGGTCGCGCGAAGACGACTGGCCCTGCTGGCCCGACTGTTGGCCCTGCTGGCCTTGTTGACCCTGCTGCCCTTGTTGGCCCTGCTGCCCTTGTTGGCCCTGTTGCCCTTGCTGACTTTGCTGACCTTGTTGACCCTGCTGCGCCATTTCCTGCAGCTTCTTCTTCAACTCTTCAGCCTCGCGCCGCAATTGCTCCTGCTGCCACTTCTGCTGAAACGATTGCTTGTTCTGCCGCTGCTGCTGCGCCAATTCCTGCTGCCGCCGCGCCAGTTCCTTCAACCGCTGCATCGCCTCGTCGATCTGCTTTTCCCGGCTATCGCCCCCTGCGCTCTGCTGCTGCCCGGTCTCATACTGGTTCTTCTCCGTATCGAGCTCCAGGTCGAACAAGTTGTCCAAATCGCGCGACGCGCCGCCCCCGCCGCCTCCTCCGCCGCCCTGCGATCCAAACGCCACCTGGATCTGCTTCTGCAAGGCCTCGGCTCGCATCAGGTGCTGCAGCGCCTTCTGTTCGTGCGGCAGCGAGTCCTTAAATTTCTCACCCTTCAGCTTCTCCGCCGCGCTGCCCATCGCCGCCGACGCCGCTTCCATTTCCTTCGTGAAGTTCTTGAATTCATCGTTCGATCCAGTCAGCTCGCGCCGCGTCATTCGCTCCGCCAGCGACTTCGCCTGGTCCTTCAGCTTCGACTGCATGTCCGACAAAAACCGGGCGTTTTCAGCCAACGACTTCTTGTCCGCGAACCGGTTCCGCAACTGGTTCCAGGTCGCCGCGATGATCTCCTTCTGCCTCGCCGAGATCTTCCCGCCGTCTTCCTGTTCACCGCCCCCCCCGCCGCCCTGCTGCTGCGACTGCGTGTACTCGAGCTCCCATTGCATCGCCTCCACGAACACCATGTCCGTCTGCACCGTGTTCCGCGCGTCGCGGCCCACCGCGTACATGCTCACCACGTCGCCCGGTTGCATCTTGAAGTCCTCGAGCGCCAGCAGCGTCTTGCCATTCGCCTGCTTCGCGTTCTGTCCCGGCAGCATCTGCACGGTCTTCTCTTCGCCGCCGTTCACCGAATAGCGCAGCGTCAATTCGCGCAGGCCGAAATCGTCCGAGGCCTCCACTTCGATCGGAACCTCCTCCAGCGGATTCACCTTCGCGTCGCGGCCCGGCCGGCGGATCTTCACCACCGGTTCGCCGTCTTCCTGCGATTCGATGAAGTAGTCGTCCGTCAACCGGACGTTCTCGTTCAACTCGCGCGCCGCCACATAATAGACGCCGCTCTTGTTCACCGATATTTCCACCTGCGCCCTGTTCGGCGCCGTCATCAGGAGGCTCTTGGTCTCCTCGCCGTTGATGACCAGCAGCCCGTTCTGCAGCGCCCGGTCGAACTCGATCTCCAGCTTCGCCGTCGTGCCCGTCACCGCGCGCACGTCTCCGCCATGCTCCTCCGTCACCGGTGGCAGCCCCAGTTGCGGCGGGTAAACGTAGGTCACTTTTATGTTCTTCACACCGGGCAAATCCACGGCGGTCAGCGTATAGGTCTTAGATTTTACCGGCCCCGACTGCACGTAGTACTCGACCGTGTCCGGCAGTCCCGCAAACACGAATTCGTAACCCGTGCCCTGCGGCATCATCGGGGATTGCTCCCATTCGCTCGCCCCGCGATACCGCGCGAACAGCCGCACCACGCCGGTCTGCAAGCCCACCAAATTCGCCGTCACCGTCACATCGCTGCGCTTGCGGACCGCCTTGTTGCCGGGCTGCACCTGGATGTCGTAGAAGGATCCCGCCTCGATTTTCGGAGGCCCAAACCACAGCAGGTTCGCGCCGTAGCCCCAGTAGCCGGGGCCTCGCTGCAGCAGCCACACCATGGAGCCTACGCCCACAATGGCCAGGGCGCCGAGCATCATCAACTGGCGTGCCGGAACGATGGCCGCCGTGCCATTCGCCATTGCCACCGGCAGCGCGTCGGCCGCGATCAATTCAAGGAACGGGTCAGCCTCGTCCCGGTGTTCGACCACCGTCAGCAGCCGGTCGCCGAATGGCAGCGCGCTCTCCGCCCGCCGCGCCGCCCGCCGCCGGTTCACCTTCAAAAGCGGAATGACGATCCCAAACGTCAGGGCCAGCGCCAACACCAGGAAGAGCGCGAACCGCGCGATCAGCACGGAACGGTCCGCGAAGGCGGTCGAGTTGGTATAGAGCACCAGTACGGTGGTTGCGAGCAGCGCGCAAAAGGCCGCCACGGCCACGCCGCGCGTCCACGCCGCCAGACGCATCTTTCGCTCCAACTGCTTCAAGTACCGGTCGAGACTCTCTAACGCGCTCATGCGGCCTCCTTACCAACCAACTCCGCCCCGGACAGTTCGCCCGAGCCGGTTCCGTACAACGTCAACAAAAGCGCCAACCGCTCAACAACCGCGGAACGATCCGCAGCCACGGCAATCGGCGCACGGAGGACGCTCATGCGGCCTCCTTACCAACCAACTCCGCCCCGGTTAATTCGCCCGAGCCGGTTCCGGACAACGTCAACAAAAGCGCCAACCGCTCAACAACCGCGGAACGATCCGCAGCCACGGCAATCGGCACACGGAGGACGCTCATGCGGCCTCCTTACCAACCAACTCCGCCCCGGTTAATTCGCCCGAGCCGGATCCGTACAAGTAACGTGACGCCAACACGCCTTCGGCCAGCGTCAACAAAAGGACAAAAAGCAATAGCCACCACCATGGGCTTATTCGCTCCGTGCGCTCGCCGCTGGCGTTTGTCCGCTGCGCCTCGCCCGGCTCGCCGGTGGCTCTCCATAACGCCACCGTTTCCTCGTCCATCCGCGTAAAGTCGGACTCGCGCCGGTCGGCGTTGACGGCCACCAGGCTTGTCCTGCCATTCGCGCGCCGGACTTCGTAGTACCCTTCCGCGCCGGGCGCGAAGGACGTCGCTTTCGCCGCCTGGTCCAGCGACAAGGCCCGCTCGCCGCGCGGGTCCATAACCTCCACGCCGGTCGCCCGGTCGGTGACCGCGCGCAGCTCCACGCCCTCACCGACGGCGACAATGCCGGTCGATTCCTGCTGCCGCGAAAGATACTGCGCCGCCCGCTCCACTAGCGGTATAAAGGCCGGATGAAGCGGCATGTTGTTCCCTAGATTGTCTAGGGGAGAGGTCAGCACCAGCACGCGGCCCTCGCCCATCGCTTGCTCCAGAATCACTGGCACGCCGTCGGCGGTCTTCGCCAGCACCTTCGTCGCCGCCGATGGCTCCACCGCCACCACCTGGTAGAACTTGACCGACTCTAAACCCGCCGCCCGCTCGATCACCGGATGCAGCGGCTCCTTTGAGGCGATAGTCTGGAACATCTCGCGGGCCCGGGACGCCATTCGCGACTCCTTCACCGCAAGCCCCAAAACAGGGAGCTTCGAAAGCGCTCCGGTGAACGGGCCGGCCGCGATCCAAAGCGCGCCGCCCTTCTGTACGTAGTCCTTCAGAGCGGCTTCCAGGGAGGGGTTCAGTCCGCCCGGATCGGCGAGCACCACGAACGAGACGTTGGTCAGGTTCGGCGTCGAGGTCGTCTCGTAGGAGGCCGTCTCGATCACATAGGCATTGGGCACGGCGGCGTCGAGCGCCGCCTTCACGTAAAGGGCGCTCCGCCCGTCTCGGGTCGAATGGAGGTAGAGGACCTTGCGCGGATCGGAGCGCTCAATGGCGAAGCGGAACGTATCGTCGTTCGGAAAGGAGTCGGCGGCGCCATCGATGCGGATCTCGCCGCGATGGAAACCATAGCCGGTGTCAAGGCCGCTGAACTCTACCGAAGCGCGGCCGTTCCCGGCGATCTCAACCGGCTTGGTCGCCAGCACTTTGCCATCGGCTACCAGCGAGACGGTCTTCGTCGCCTTCGGTGTGTGAAGGCCCGCCACCGTAGCGCGGACCCGCGCCTTGGCCGTATCGAAGACGCGGCCCGGAGGCGTCACCGCCTCCACGGTGAAGTTCGGCAGTTCCGATGGCGCAACGTCGTGAATTTCGAGCTTAGCATCGGCCGGCAATTGCAGGTCTGGGAACCGGGCGGGCATGCCGGACTTCTGCCGGTCGGTGTAGACATGCACATCGAGCGGCATCTTGTGCGCTTCGCCCAACCCGCGAAGTACGCGGGCCAGTTCGGCATAGGAGGTCCGCTCGTCGCCCGCCACGACGGCGTTCACGTTATTCCGGAACGTTCCTGCGTCTTCGGATTTCTGGCCGATCTCTCTCGCGCCCGCTCCGAAAGCTACCACGATGCCCGGCTCCGCCGCCGTCACTCTGCCCGCCAGGCCGAGTGCCTGCCCCTTGGCCGTTTCCACCGCGCCGCCGCGCCGCATGGAGAAGGAATTGTCGATCGCCGCCACCGTCATCCGCTTGCCCGATCCGGCGGCGATCGTATGTTCCCAGTAGGGTTGCGAGAAGGCGAGAATCAGGAAAAGGATCGTCAGCAGCCGCATCGCCAGCAGCGCGTAATAGCGCAGCTTGCGCTGGCGCGTCGATGTCGTCGTGCGCCGCTCGAAAAACATCAGCGAGGCGAAGGTCACCGGCGTCGTCTTGTGCTGCCGCAGCAGGTGCAGCCACACGGGCAGCCCGGCCAGCGCCGCCGCCCCCAGGAACCATGGCACCAGAAATCCCATTACGCTCTCCCCTGCCGGACCATCAGGAACTCGCGCAACGCCGAATCGAGCGGCGTGTCGGTGATATGCAGGTGGTACGTCAATCCGGCCGACTGCGCTTTTTGCCGCAGCGCCGCGACATGCGAATCGATCTTGCCCCGATACTCCTGCGCCGCATATTCCGGCGAGGTTTCCAGCTCTTGACCGGTTTCGGAATCGATCAGCAACACCGGCCCATCGAACTTCGGCCGAACCTCCTGCGGATCCAGAATGTGGAACAGCACCACGTCGTTGCCCCGGAAGCGCAAAGGCTCAATGGTCTTGATGATCACCTCCGGGTCCTCATAAAAGTCGCTGACCACCACGGCCATGCCGCGGCGATTCCGCAGCGTCGACAGAAAGTGGAGGAACGGTTTCGAGAAGTCCGTCCGGCGGCCGGGCTCGGCGTTTTCGACGGCCGCCATGGTCCGGCGGAACTGGCCGGACCGCGACGACGGCGTGACGTATTCCCGCACCTCGTCGTCGAACACAATGATCCCGGCCGCGTCCCGCTGGTGATGGGCCATGTAAGCCAGGCTCGCCACCAGGTAGCGGGCGTAGTCCATCTTGGTGACGCTGTGTGACGTGTAAGACATGGAAGCCGAAGCGTCCAGCAGCAGCGTCAGGCGTGAATTAGTCTCGCCCTTAAATCGCTTGATGTAGGTGCGCTCGGTACGGGCGAACACGTTCCAGTCGACGAAGCGCAGGTCGTCGCCCTCGTTGTACATGCGATACTCGGCGAATTCCTGCGAGAAGCCGAACTTTGGCGACCGGTGCAGCCCCGAGATAAATCCGTCCACGACCGTCTTCGCCACCAGCTCAAGGTTCGAGATGGAGGAGAGGACGTGGGGATCGAGGAAGCGCTGGTCCATGCGGTTTAATCTCTCGGCACGGCGATCGAGTCGATCATCTTGCGCAGAATCGTGTCGGCTGAAACCCTGTCCGACTCGGCATGGAAGTTAAGAATCACACGGTGGCGGAGCACCGGTATGGACATGGCCGCAATATCGTCGAAAGCCACGTGGTAGCGCTTCTCCATCAGCGCGCGGGCCTTGGAGGCGAGGATGATGTTCTGGATGCCGCGAACGCTGGCGCCGAAGTTCAGGTACTTCTTCACGATCTCGGGCGCGGATGGGTCCGTCGGGCGAGTGGCGCGGACGATGGCCACTGCGTACTTGGCGACGCTCTCGGCGACCGGCACCATGCGCACCAGCTGCTGCATGGACAGAATCTCCTCCGCGTTCGTGACGCGATCGGCTTGGGCGACGTGTGTGGTGGTGGTCAGACCCAGCACCTGCATCTCTTCGTCGAACGGCAGATAGTCGAGCAGCACGTTGAACAGGAAGCGGTCGAGCTGCGCTTCGGGCAGCGGGTAGGTGCCTTCCAGTTCAATCGGGTTCTGCGTCGCCAGCACGAAGAACGGCGGCTGCAGAGAGTACATGTTCCCGCGTACAGTACAGCTCTTCTCTTGCATGGCTTCCAGCAGCGCGGACTGCGTCTTGGGCGGCGTGCGGTTGATTTCGTCCGCCAGCAGCACGTTCGTGAAAATCGGGCCGCGGACGAAGGTCCACTGGCGATGGCCCGTTGCCGAGTCTTCCTCGATGATGTCCGTGCCGGTAATATCGGTGGGCATCAGGTCCGGCGTAAATTGGATGCGCTTGAAGTTCAGGCCCAGCGTATCGGAGAGGGTCTTGACAAGAAGCGTTTTCGCCGTGCCCGGCATACCGGTGATCAGGCAGTGGCCCCCGACAAACAGCGAGACGAGAACTTGGTTAACCACCTCCTCCTGGCCGACGATGACCCGTCGAACCTGTTCGACGATGTTCGCCTGTGTTTCCTGAAAACGTGCCACGCGCGCCCGCAGATCCGCGGCTTCCAGCGTGTTCGCAATAGTGGTCGACATTTTTATTTTGAGAGCTCCAAGAGTAATTTCTGGGCCGGACGGAAGCTGGGCGCGGCTTCCAAGGCCAGTATGACGTTTTCGCGGGCTTGGTCGTCCTGACCGGCGGCACGCAACGCCCTGGCTAAATTGTAGTAACTTCCAGCCGCGTCCACGGGCTTCGACCCGACAACCGCCGAAAACTCGCGGATCGCCCGGTCCTTTTCACCCACTTCCAACCACAGCTCTCCCTGTCGCCGATGGTACTCGTCGTCCTGTACCGGATAGATGTAATTGATGCGTTCCAATGTTTCGGCGGCTTCGCGTTTGCGACCCGCCGCTTCCTGCAGCCCAGCCAGTTTCTTCAGCGTTTCCGGCTGCCGGCCGCCGGCTTTCGCCCACGCTTCAAGGATGGAAACGGCCTTGGCCTTGTCGCCCTTCTTCTCCGACGCTTCGGCCAGCAGTTCATAGGCCGATCCCGGGTCCACATAGTCGGGATACGCGCGTACAATAGGCTCCGCGGTCTTGATCGCCTCGTCCCACTTCTTGGCCTTAACCAGTTCGTTCGCCACAGCGATGTTCTTCCGCCAGGCGTCAAATCCTTTCACCTGAGCACCGACTTGCGTGTCGAGCCAGGCGAGAAAATCCTTGTCGAACTGCTCCGTCTTCATGCCGAGATGGGCTTCTAAAACTTCAACTGTCGTCTTGCCGGTGGCGAAATCCTTCAGCATATCGACCAGCTTCTGCCAGCCCCATTTGCCGTTGATATAGTCGCAGATCTTGCCGGCCTGGAAGTAGCTGACCGTCACTTGGGCAGGATAGGAAGGACGGACGAAACCGCGGTCGAGCGTCGCGACCGGCAGCAGCTTCCCGTCCTTAATCGCCCGAATCGTCGACGGGTCCAGGCGGTCGCCCCACTCTTTGTTGACGGCCGTTTCCTCGTGAACGGCGAGGCCCTCGGTGTACCAGCGCGGGACGCGGTGCTTGGTAACGGCCAAGGCGTAGACGTGGCTCAACTCGTGCCAAAGCGTCGACGCCCAGTGGAACGTACCGGGCTTGCGGCCGGAGGGCGAGTCCATGGCGACGATATTGCCAAACGTCACGCCAAGCGCGCCCAAGCCGGGAAGGCCCATGGTGCGCACGGCGAAGTCCTCATGGTCCGGATACACCTCAAGCTGGACCGGCTTGGTCAGTTTAAGCTGGTACTTCTTCTCGAAGACATTCGACGCGCGTTCAAGTTCGGCCTCGAAATAAGGCCGCAGCAGCTCGGCTTCCTTCTTGTGAACGCGCAGGATCAACATGCCTTTCTTGAAGGTCACGAAGTTCTTGTAGCTGTCCATCAGGGTCAGAGTGTTGGTGACCTGCGCCGTCCGCCAGTTGGCGTTGTAGCACTCTTCAAGGAGTATGCGCGCTTCGGTTTCCTCGCCCAGGCGCATCAGATTGACTCCGAGTTCCGACTTCGCCGCCAGCAGATCCGGGTTCTTCTTCAGCGCCGTGCGGTAGAGCGCGATGCCCTCCTCATACCGGCGATTGATGACGAACATGCCCGCGGCCATGGCGTAGCCCTCGCCGTAGTTCGGGTTCACCTTTTCGAGCTTGGCGATCCATTCCGTGCCGGGTTTATCGTTCAACCAATCGACCGTGGCGCGAACAATCAGCGCATTCATGGCTTCGGGCGAAATGGCCAATGCCTTGTCGGCTTGTTCGATCGCCCGCTTCTCGTCGTACTCTTCCAGTGCAAATCGGGCGAGCATTTCACGGGCCTCAAAGAGCTTAGGGTCCTTTTCCAGGGCCTTTTCCGCCAATTCGACGGCTTTGCTTTCAAAGCCGCTCGACGCGAGATAAGCCGCGCCGATCAGTGCGGGCGGAAAGTCGTTTTCAATTGCAAGGGCTTCCTCGTACAAAGCGGCCGCGTCCTTCCGCTGGCCCCGCTCAAAGAACATGCGGCCCCAGCGAACGCGTACAGCCGGGTCCTTCGGTTTCAACGCGACGGCGCTCCGGAACTTGTCGTTGGCGGTATTGTAGTCGCCAAGCGCCCAGAAGGCTTCGGCCTGCAGCGCCGCGTCGCGCGACTGGCTCAACGCGCTCCAGCACACCTTCGCCTCGGCCAACCTTCCGCGCCGCTTGTGCTCACGGCACTCATCGATCGTCGCAGCCGGTGCTAGTCCCGCGCACACTACCAACAAAAGCGCAAAGGCCGGTCGCGGCCTTGCCGCGACCGAGTCCGTTTTGCGCGAGGCCGCGGTCCCGTCCGGGGAGGAACTCGACCCGGTCTCCTTTATTACCGAGCCACGACCGGAAGGGAGTGGTTGGCGCGCCCGTAATGCCCAAACTGGGGCGGCAAGCCGCGAGGCCGTCAAAAGGAGCGATCTCACCGGTCCAGCTCCTCCTGTACTTTCGCTAGTTCGAGCAGCAGTGCGCCCAACTGTTTGCGATAGTCCGCGACGGAGATCGCCGCCTTCTCATACTTCAGCTTTTCAACCTTCAATTCCACTTCTTCACGCCGTTTCAGCAGCGCCTGCTTTTCGGGTGTTTTTGCGGCTTGTTGCAACGACCCGAAGCGGACGAGCGGCGTCTGGCCGGCGAGGAGACCGTGTCCGTTATCGGGTCCCGGCGCACGGACGCCGCTGCCCTTACCCGTGTCTTCGAGCATGGCGTGCTCCGTGGCCAGGCGCTTCTGCGTCTCATAGAAACCGACTGTTTTCTTGTCGGCAAAACGATAGGCTTCCAGCACGCTCACAATTTCATTCTTATCGGTGTCCGCTTCCGGGTTGCGCATGGCCTCCACCCAGAAGCGGGCGAACTGCGTGGCCAGCCGTTCGGTGGCGGCTTTGGTGGCGGAGACGATGACGCGGTTATCGCGGCGCAGCATGTCGATGGAAGCGCCGGAGCACGACGTCGTATTAATCACCGCCTGCTTCTGCGCCGGGACGCGGTCCATCCATTCGGCGAGTTCGGCCGCGGTCATGTCGGCGCCGGGAATGTTCACCTTGTAGTCCTGCCCGTCGAAGTTGCCGTGGCCGATAAGCGTCACGACCAGCGTGTCTTCGGCCTTGCCGTTCTTGGCCGCTTCGGCCAGCGCCTCGCGAACGCGAACCTTAACCGATTCGGGCCCGGTGAGCGTCGTGACCTTAGCGTCCGGGGTGGTGCGTACGAGCTTGTCCATCTCCAGCGCCAGCGTGACAAAGCGCTGGTCAAAAAGCGGGTCGCCGCCCAGGCCGGCCACCGTCACATACCAAGTGGCACCCGATACGGCGGTGGCCGACAGGATTGCCAACGTCGCCCAAACTCTCATACCGCTCCCCACCTTCTTCGCAACAACCATTCGCCCATCCGAAGCGCGGCCAATACCAGGAACACGACCGGCAGATGCCACAGGTCGCGAATCTCGCGCGTTGAAATGCCCGCCTCGCTTAGCGCGATTTCTTCGGGCAGCTTTTGCGTATTGTCCGGTTTCCAATATTTGCCGCCCGTCTCCGCCGCCAGCCGTTCCAGCAGTTCCCGATTCTGCTCGGTGTGAAAACTCTCGGCCACGCCGTCTTCCCGCCGGAAAGCAAGGGTATCGGCGCCGATTCGTTCCCCATTGCGCGAAGCGATCATCTCGACGAGATATGAACCCGGCTGCTCGGCCGAATACTCGCCCATGTAGACACCGGGGTGGACGGGATCGGGCTGCAGGATGACGGTCGCCGCGGAGCCCGCCGGACCGGTGACGCGAGCCTCCACTTGGCCATCGGGCTGCAGCTCGTACTGCTTCCCCCGCACTTCAGCGCGTAACGGGATTCGCGGGTCATCGGTGAAAACAGTTTGCGTCGTCGATGCCAATACCATGCCCGGCGTCCCCGCCACCAGCCAGCGCGTCAACTGCTGCCAAAACATTTCGTGCGATTTGTCTTCGAGCGGCTGGGACATCTGCCAGCGCCACGTGCCGCCGGTGGCTAACACCGCCGTCCGGCCGCGGCCGTAGTTCTGCGTGATGAGCAGCGGAATACGGCCCCGCTCGGTCACCGCATCGACGTGCACAACCGCGCCTGGCTTCACCGCTCCCGCGTTCTGGAAGTCGGCGAGGAAAGGCAGTTTCTTCCAGCGCTCGGCGTTTCTCGCCGGGTCTTCTTCAATGCGCAGGGCCAAGTTGTCGCGGCCATTTGGCGTCAACTCGACGTTGGCTTTGTCGCGGAGGAACGTCGTCCGGCGATCACCCACCACCACCGGCAGGATATCCTTAAACTCGCTGGCGCCGTAGCCGCCGTCGGCCAGCGAAGCACGTCCGCCCAGGAACAGGACGCCGCCGCCGCGCCGGTCGACGAACGCCCGGATCAACGCCTGCTGCGTGGCCGTGAAGTACGACGCCTCCACCGTACCTATGAAGATGCCGTCATAAGCGAATATCTCCTCGGGCGTCGCTGGGAAACCGGCTTCCAATTCCTTCGGATCCTTCACGCCCTGCCGGTAGATCTTGTTCTGCGTGGTGCGCAGCATGGTGACGATCTGGACGTTCTTGTCTTCTTCCAGCGCGCGGCGAATGAACTTGAACTCCCAGCGGGGCTCGCCTTCAATGTAAAGTACGCGCGGTTTGCGATCCTCCACTTGGACCAGGCGGGTCATCTGATTGTTTCCCGCGTTTTCTTCATTCGCCAGTGGCTGTAGCGATACCTGCACCGTGCGCACGCCGGCCGCGCCAGCGTTAAAGAGCACGTTCTCGGTTTGCGCCGCGCCATCGGCGGCGAAGGTGATTTCCTTGGCGGTCAGCGTCTTGTCGCCATCCTTCAACGTCATCTTCGTGCGCTGCCCGGCGTAGCCGCGTTGGCGCAGGATGACCTGCACGCCGAGCCGCGAATCGGCTAGCGCGCGGACCGGGGCTTGCACATCGACCAGCGCGACATCGCGGTCATAACGCTCGCGTCCGTAGCCCACCGTGTGCACGGGCAGTTGGCGGCCCTTCAATGCGTTCACGGTTTCGCGATCGATGCCGCCGGAAGTGTCCGCCCCGTCAGTCATCAGAACGATGCCGCCAATAGGCAGGCTGCCGGATTCAGCGGCGATTTGCTTCAGCCCGTCGGCCAGCCGGCTCGCCGTTTTCTCACCCTTCAGAGTCTTGTGGTTTTCGGCGCGTTCCAGATGATCCGACACCTTGTAAAACCGGACTTGAAAGCGCTTCTTCAATTCGTCCAAAAGGCCGCCGTCGAGCGTTTTCACCATTTCATCACGGCGCACGGCGCCGCCATCGGTGAGCCCCATCGACTTGGAATCGTCGAGCAACACCGCCACCACGTTCTGCTGCTTCTTCAGCGTCGCCACCGAAATGCCCGGCTGCCACAACAGCAACAGCAGCACCGCAACCATGGTTGACTGCAGCACCCACAGCGTCGCGCTCCGCAACATCGGCCACCCGGACACACGCGTCTTCCGCCACACGAACACGCCCAGCATCGCCGCGCCCCCCAGGAACAGAATGCCCAGCAGCCACACCGGCCACCCGCTTTGCAGCACGAAGGTGCCTTTCTGGAAAACGCTCAACGGGTGCTGGAAGAAGAGTTCAAACATTCGAATCTCAATGGGACATGGCGTACATGATGTAGTTAATGCCTATGCGATAGGCGAGCGAGGCGTACTTTTCGGGATAGTGCGGCGAGTCGGCCCATTCCCACGCGTCGGCGACGTCCATGTTGTGGCAGATGGCCACCATCAGGCGGCCGCGGTCGTCATAGATGCCGCGCCATTTAGCGTCGATGCCGTCGTACTCGTACGTCTGATCGAAGGGGTAGTTGACAATGCCGGGGATTTGGAATTTGTCGTCGAGATCGTAGAGGACGTGAAAAATGGGATCGGTATTGGGTAGATCGACCACCGGGCGGTCCGGAAACACCTTTTGAAGAGACAGCATGAAAATGTCCCATTCCATCGTGCCGTGAAAGTCGTCGGTCATCAGAAATCCGCCCTTCAGCAGATACTCGCGTAGCTTCTTTACTTGGCCATCGGTGAGGTCCCAATGGCCGGGTTCCACCACGTAAGCCCAGGGGAAATTCATGATGTCGTCGGATTCCAGGCTAACCACCTGCTCCACCGACCTGACATTAAGCCGCGTGAGGCGTCTGACGCCTTGGACGAACTGCCGATCCGCCTTGGGATAATCGATCGTCCACGCTCCCCGCATGGACCAGGTTCTGTCGTTGGAACGCCAATTCGGATACTGCAAACGCGCGAAAGCAAATTCGGTTCGCTCGTTCGCGTCCGCGGGCATGGGTTGATCTTCACCCTCTTTAAACGGAAATAACTGGTATGGCACGCGAAGCCGCTGAGCAAACGCAACTCCTAACAGCGCTGTGAGGAACAGCGTCGCCGCCAAAATTTTTCGTTTGCGCATCCGCGCCCCTATCTCCTTAACGAATGTTATGACGCGCCCAAAGCGGGCAACGTCACCGAAATGTCGAATCAGTTTACATGGAGGCTAATCCGCGCATGTTCCAGCCGCAGATCGTGGAGGCGAGAAACTTGTCGCCGCCCGGACCGGGCCAATGTGTTTCGAGGCTCAGCCAGCCGCGGTAACCGTCACTTGACAGCGCGCCGACTTGGCCTTTCCAATCGACCGAACGCGTGCCAACGGGCCCCCAGATGGGCGTGTGGCCATCCATATGGCAGTCCTTCACGTGGACGTGCGCAATGCGGTTTTTGGGGAGTAGCGCGTAGCCGCCGGGGTACGGATCTTCGCCGGAGCAGAGAGCGTTGGCCGGATCCCAGACCAGTTGCAGGTTGGGGTGTTGGACCGCATCAAGCAGGCGGGCGGCTTCCTTCGCCGTGGCGATATTGCAGGCATGCTCATTCTCAATGCCGATAATCAGATCTTCCGTCTCGGCCTTCACAGCCAGATCGTTCAAGGCCCTGGCCACGGCGTCAAAACACTTATCGGGGTCGACCGTACGCCAGTACGAGAAAACGCGGATGATCCGCGTGCCAAAGAATTTCCCGATGCGAAAGGCGCGTTCGGCCAGTTCGGGCTGGTCTTCGAAGGTGTGCTTGGAGTTGAAGATGTCCTGTTGGAACCGGGTGTCGATGGCCGGTGCATCCGGCAAAACACATTTCAAAATAGGAGAGGCGATGGAGATCACCTCCATGCCATGACCTTGCAGCAAGTGACGAAGGCGCGTCATCTCATCCTCGCTCAAGTCCATGATGTTTTTGCCCCACAGCACCCTTAGTTCGGCGCCGGTCATCCCCAGGGAAGCCATCTGGCTGAGGGCACGGGCGGGGTCGGCCGGGGAGAACTCGTCGGTGATCGCTGCGATTCGGAATTTGGGTTCCATTGAAAATTCTATTCTACTTGGGTCGCGAGGGCCGCTGGGTCGCGGATGGGAATACGGCAAACGAAATCCTCGCAAATCTGAGCTTCGGCGGGGCCCTCCCGGGCCTGGGAACGCAGCAAAACCTGAAACGGAGAGAATTTGGCGTGGACGATTTTAAGGAGTTCCGCAGGGTCGGCTCCCGCAAATTGAATCTGCCGCGGCTTACGTTGCGAGAAGAGAAGGGCGCAGAGCATTTGGGGAACGGCGGCTGTTTGGGTGGAGAGCCGGCCGTGGAATGCGGCGATGGTTCCGTTGGCCGCCGTTTGAAACGCATCTCGCCCGGTCATCGCGGCGAGGCGTAAGAGGGCAAGGGCGGCGATCGAGTTGCCGGATGGCTCGGCGCCGTCGTAGTCCTCTTTGAGGCGCATCACCAGCGAGGCGTCGCCTTCGGCGGTGGAATAGAAAGCGCCGCTATCCTTATCCTCAAATAGCGCGCACATGCGTTCGGCCAGGGCGATGGCAAGATTCAAGTCCTCTTCCAAGAAATCGGTTTCGTACAGGTCGAGAAGGCCAACGATGAAGAAGGCATAGTCGTCGAGGAAACCGTCGATAGCGCCTGCGCCGGCGCGCCAGCGGCGAAGCAGCGAGCCGCCATTCCACATCGTCCGGCGAATGAAGCCGGCGGCGCGGCGCGCGGCGGCCAGATAGCGCGGCTCGCCCAATACCTGCGCGCCTTTGGCGAAGGCGGAAATCATCAGCCCGTTCCAGGAGGTGAGCACCTTATCGTCCAGATGCGGCCGCACGCGCATGCCGCGGTAGCTCATCAGTTTCGCTCGCGCTTCGGCGAAATCCGGCGCGGGCTCAACGGCGCGGAAGAGAATGTTTTTACGAGTGAACTCCTCGTGCGGGTCTTCGTGCGGCTCCACGTTGCCTTCGGGACGGCAGCCGAAATAACGACCGAATTCGGCGGCGTCGGCGGGTCCAAGCACGGTTTCCAGTTCCCGCCAATCGAAGACGTAGAAGGCCCCTTCGGCTTTCTCCTTCGGATCGCCGGGGTGGACCGCCGAGTCGGCGTCTTCGGCGCTGAAGAAGCCGCCCTCACTATGCGTCATATCGCGAAGAACGTAGTCGAAGATGCGGCGGGCTTCCAGAGCCAGGTCTTCAAAACCAGTAATTTGATAAGCCTCGATGTAGCTCATCGCCAGTTGGGCCTGATCGTAGAGCATCTTTTCGAAATGGGGCACAAACCAGCGCGCGTCCACCGAATAGCGATGAAAGCCGCCGCCCAATTGGTCGTTCATTCCGCCGCGGGCCATGGCGCGGAGAGTCGCGACCGTCATGTCGAGCGCGTCCTCCTTACCGGTGGCCTTCCAGTAACGGAGCAGGAAATTCAACTGCACGGGCCGCGGGAATTTAGGCGCCGTGCCGAAGCCGCCGAACGTGCGGTCAAACGTCCGGCGGCAGTGTTGATAGCCGGAGTCGATGACGCTGTCCGTCACCACTCCCGCGCCTTTGCCAAGCGCGGCGTAGCCGCTCAGTTGGGCCATAATGTCTTTCACCGACTGGTCGATTTTCTCGCGGTCGTCGCGCCAGGCTTGGGACAAGTGATTCAGCACGGTGCGGAAACCCGGGCGACCGTATCGGTTGTCCGGCGGGAAATAGGTGCCCCCGTAAAACGGCTTCAGTTCCGGAGTCAGCCAGACGCTCATCGGCCAACCGCCCCCGCCCGTCGTCGCCTGCACAAACAGCATATAAATGCGGTCGACGTCGGGGCGCTCTTCGCGATCGACTTTAATCGACACGAAATCGCGGTTCAGAATTTCCGCCACCGGCTCCGTCTCAAACGACTCGCGTTCCATTACGTGGCACCAATGGCACGTGGAGTAGCCGATGCTCAGAAAGATGGGTTTGTTCTCGGCTCGCGCCTTGGCAAATGCCTCCTCACCCCACGGATACCAGTCCACCGGATTGTGCGCGTGCTGCTGTAAATAGGGGCTTTGTTCGGCGGCGAGGCGATTCGTACTCATGTTCTTTCAGGATAAGATGCCGGGATGAGCGTTCTCGAAAATCTGCACTACTTTCTGCGGATTCCCAGCATCAGTACAAGTCCGGACCACGTGGCCGACTGCCGCCGCGCGGCCGAGTGGGTAAAGCAGTTTCTGTTAGATGCCGGAATGCGGAAAACGTCGCTTATTGAGTGGGACGGACACCACCCGCTGGTCTACGCCGAACATATCGAAGCCCCCGGCCAGCCGACGCTATTGCTGTATGGGCACTACGACGTGCAGCCGCCCGACCCGCTTGAACAATGGCTTTCCCCGCCATTTGAGCCAACGGTTCGAGGGGACGATATCTTCGCCCGGGGCGCCTGTGACGACAAAGGGCAAACGCTGATTCTGATGGAAGCGTTGCGGCGGACCCTGGCCCGCGACGGGCGATTGCCGATCAACGTGAAAGTGTTGATCGAGGGCGAAGAAGAGACGAATGGCGAGAATTTGACGGCGTATGTTTCTTCGCATCCGGATGAACTACGGGCGGATGCGGCGCTGGTTTGCGACACCGAAATGTTCGCGCCGGGGCTGCCGACGCTCTGCACCGGGCTGCGCGGCGGCGTCTTCGGCGAGTTGCACGTGAAGGGCGCGGAGCACGATCTGCACTCTGGCGCCTATGGCGGGGTGGCGCCGAATCCGGTGGAGGCGATTGCCCAGATTATCGCCGCGTTGAAGGGCGTCGACGGGGTGATCCGCGTGCCGGGTTTTTACGACGCTGTCCGGACTCCGGCGCCGGAAGAGCTCGCGGCTTGGCGGGCGCTGCCGTTCGACGAAGAGGAGTACCGGAAGCGTGAGGTGGGCTCCACCGAGCTCACCGGAGAGGCCGGGTACAGCGTCCTGGAACGCACCTGGGCGCGGCCCACGTTCGAGGTGCATGGCATTGTCGGCGGGTTCATCGAAAAGGGGTTTAAGACCGTAATCCCGGCGCGGGCGCACGCCAAAATCAGTTGCCGGCTGGTGCCCGATCAGGACCCGCAACAGATCGTCGCCCTGCTACAAGACGCAATTGCAGAGGCGACTCCACGCGGCGTGGCGAGCCGTTTCGACGTATTTAGCGGCAGCCCCGCGTGTTTGATCAATCCAAGCCATCCCATCCTTCGCGCGGCGTCCGAAGCGCTCGCGCAGACTTTCGGGAAGCCCACAGTTTATATGCGCAGCGGCGGCTCCATTCCGGTGGTCAGCCTGTTCCAGCGGAAGCTGGGCATCCCCAGCGTGCTGATGGGCTTCGGCTTGCCGGACGACAACATACACGCGCCGAATGAAAAGTTCCACTTGCCCAATCTTTACAACGGCATTGACGCGGTGGAGCGGTTCTTTCAGCTTCTCACCACAATACCCGCACCGCATAACGCTCAATCGTTTTATCCGGTGTAAGGTAACTAGGCCAGGCACCATCGCCCGCGCCACCAGCATGCGGTCAAATGGATCGGAGTGGAGTTGAGGAAGGCGGGCGGATCAATCTCATTCGCCGTAGAACGCCTTCGGGAACTCATCGGGCATTGGTTCGAAGAACGAATCCGGCACTATAAATTGTCCTTTAAATACGCCGATTCGCGGTTCTCGAGTTTTTCGAGCCAACGAACGGATCTCCGCCACCGGCTAATTACGCTTGCATAGAACAATCGTTTCGCCAGGCTTCAATTCCGTCTTCGCGTCACCTATGTTTACGCGCTTCATGGCTTAATAGTAGACCAAGCGCGCCGTTCCCCGAAATGCAAAAATGAACTGCATATGCGACTGCTGCCCCTTCTCCTGCTCGCCACCGCCATCGTTCCCGCGCAGAAGCGTCCCGTTACCCACGAGGACATTTTCCTGCTGAAACGCACGGCCGAACCCGCGCCCAGTCCCGATGGCAAGTGGGTGGTTTTCTCCGTCACCGAACCCGATTACGACTCCACAAAAACAGTTAGCGACCTGTGGATCGTGCCCGTCGATGGCAGCGCGTCCGCCCGGCGACTAACGTCTGGCAAGGCGGCGGAGAGCGGCGTGGCCTGGTCACCCGATTCCACTCGAATTGCCTTCACGGCCAAGCGCGAAGGGGACGAGGCGGCGCAGATCTATCTGCTGCCGATTCAAGGCGGCGAGGCGCAGCGAATCACTTCATTGGCTACCGCGGCCGCCAATCCCAAATGGCGGCCGGATGGCCAGGGCTTGCTGTTTGAATCAACCGTGAAAGCGTCGCCGACGAACCCGGGCAAGTCGACCGCGCGCGTTTACGACAACATGCCGGTGCGCTATTGGAACGCGTGGCTCGACGGCGGCCGTCCGCATCTGTACATCTGGGAGTTCGGTTGGACAAGTCCGATCGACTTACTCGACAAAGGTAAGTTGGTAGACTCGCCAGGCTTCTCCGGCATCCGCGGCGGACTAAGTTCGGACACAAGTTTGCAGGCCGTGTGGTCGCCCGATGGGCGGGAGATCGTGTTCGCCGCGAATGTCAATCAGAGTGACATGATGCGCGCGGAAACGGAGACGCACCTATTCAAGATCGGCCGCCAGGGCGGCGAACCGTTGCAACTTACTCAGCCCGGCCACAGCTACTCGCGCCCCCGGTTTTCGCCCGATGGCAAAGCCATATACTCGCTTCAGGACCGCACTCCATCCGCGCAGCATCCCTATTCGCTGACGCGCCTAACGCGATTTGAGTGGCCAAATCCGGCTGCGCCGCGAATACTGACCGCCGCGTTCGACCGCGGAGTGTCGAGCTTCACAGTCTCGCCGGACAGCGCGACCATCGTCTTCGACGCCGAAGATGAAGGGTTTAGCAAACTGTTCCAACTACCCGCGAATGGCGGCACGCCGAAGAAGCTCTTCGAAGTCACCGAGGGCGGATACAGTTCACCGCAATTTGCCGGCGCGAACATCGTCGCTTCGTATTCCGCGAGCACGCAGCCCGCGGAAATTGCGCGCATTGAGAGCAAGGGCCACACGCTTCTCACCAATTTCAACGCCGCTAAACTCGCCGCGCTCGACATGCCCAAGCCCGAACATTTCTGGTTCACCGCCAAAAACGGCAAGCGGATTCACAGCGTTCTTGTTCCGCCGCCCGCGCTCGACAAAAAAAGGAGATATCCGCTGCTGGTGTTCCCCCATGGCGGTCCGAACGCTATGTCCGCGGATGCGTTCTCCACGCGTTGGAACTACCATCTCTTGACCAGCCCCGGCTATGCCCTGCTGATGACGAACTACACCGGGTCCACCGGCTTCGGCGAGAAGTTCGCCGACGACGTCGAGCGCGACGTTCTTCGCGGTCCGGCGCGGGAAATTGTCGAAGCCGTGGACGCGGCGGTGGCCAGATATCCGTATATCAACGTCGAAAAGCAATGCGCCATCGGCGCCAGCTACGGCGGCTATTTGATGAACTGGTTCAACGGCCACACGCGTCAGTTCAAGTGCATGGTCAATCATGCCGGCGCGGTGAACAATGAATCGCAGTATGGCGCGAACGACGGCGGCCTGTCGCGCGAGTTGCGAATGGGCGCGAAGGTCTGGGAATCGGGCAAGGGCCAGTGGATGGACCAGAGCCCGTTCCGCTACGCCGCCGAATGGAAAACGCCGACGCTGATCACGCAAGGCGAGCTCGATTATCGCGTGCCGGTGGGCGAAAGCCTGATGACGTTCAAGCTCCTTCAGCGCCAGGGCATTCCGGCGCGTCTGATGGTGTTCCCCGATGAGGGTCACTGGATTCTGAAGGGCGAGAATAATCGTCATCACATGATGGAAGTGCTGGGCTGGTTGAAGCGGTATCTCGGCGATTGAAATGCTCGCCGATTTCCGTTTTGGCGTGCGCATGGCAATGCGCAGCCCCGTTTGGGCGGCAGCGATCATCGTATCGCTGGCCGTAGGCATCGGCGCCACCGTGACCGTTTCCAGCGCCGTGCAGGCGTTGCTGCTTTACCGGATCCCGGCGCCCGACCGGCAGCGGTTGGTCGACATGCAGAACACGATCGGCGGGCGCGGAGTGGAGCAAAATCTCGCGGACGCTCGGCGCATCCGCGAAGGCGCCGCGCCGTTCGCGCAGGTTGCCGCCTATACCAACGCGCAGGGTTTCCACCTGGGAAACGAACGAGTCTGGGGACAGCTTGTGACGGAAAACTACTTTCCGGCGATTGGTCTGCGTCCGCTGGCGGGAAGGTTTATCAACGACGCGAGCGACAGCCAGGTAGTGGTGCTCGGCGAAGCGTTTTGGCGCCGGCGCTTCAACGGCAACTTCGACGTAATCGGCCAGCCGCTCTCGTTGAATGGCCGGCCCGTTACCATCATCGGCATCGCCCCCGGTACCTTCCGCGGCGTACGCGCCGGGTTTCTTCCCGCGCTGTGGGTGCCGCTCGCCGCCGCGCCGGTATTGCTTCCGAACTCGTTCCCGCGAGAAGAACCGGGCATCGGCGTCAGCGTGTTCGCGCGCCTGCGTCCGGGTCTCTCGCTGGCGCAGGCCCAGGCGGCGATGGACACGCTCACCAAACGTATCGATCTGCAGTTTCCAATTCCCGAGTTTTGGCCGATGGAGGGCGAACGCCATCTGCGTTTGGAACCGGCGGGCCAGTTCCTACCGAACTTCCGCGAACTCGCCGAGCTGTTGCTGAAGCTGCTCTCCGCCATGGCCGCCTTCGTCCTGCTGATCGCTTGCGCCAACGCCGCCAACCTCCAGCTTGCCCGCGCCGCCGCGCGCGAACGGGAGATGGCTACCCGCCGCGCGCTGGGCGCCACGCGCGGACGCCTCGTAAGACAACTCACCATTGAGTCATTGTCGCTTGGCCTGGCCGGGGGCGCCGCCGGGCTCGCCCTGGCGCATGTTCCGCTGCGGGCGCTGACCACCTTCCGCCTCCCCGATCTCGCGGCGGTGCTCGATCTTTCCATGCCTATCGATTGGCGCGTAGCCGTGTTCGCCGCGGTCCTCACGGTCGCCGCCACGCTTGCCTCCGGCCTCGTCGCGGCCTGGAAGGGAACGTCGCCGTCCCCTGGGAACCATCGCTTGCGTGACGGGCTCGTTATCGCGCAAATCGCGCTTTCCGTCGTCCTCGCCGTCGCCACCGGCCTGCTCATTCGCAGCCTGCTCAACGCCCGGAAAATCGACGTCGGCTTTCATCCGGAACAGGCGATCCTCGCGCAGTTCGATCCCCTGCTCGAAGGCTATCAACCCCGCCAACTTGAGCCGCTTGTCCGCAAGCTCCTCCAAACGCCAGGCGCCGCCGTAACGGACACCGTTCCACTGACCATGGGCGGATACGCGGTGGATCTGGGCCTCGACAAGAACTTTCCCTTCGTTAGCCTCTACTCCGTGACCCGCGGTTTTTTTGACGCGCTGGGAATCGCGATTATCGAGGGCCGGGATTTCGCGGCGGTGGGCGACAAGGGCCGGGTATTGATCAACCGGACGCTCGCCCGGCAGCTCTTTCAAAATCGGTCGCCCATTGGCCGCCGGATCGGCAAGAAGGGAGAATATGAGGTGATCGGCGTCGCCGCCAACCACGCCACCTTCTTCGTCGCGGAGGACCCGGCGCCCATCGTCTATCAACCGCTTTTTCAGGAGGAGCCCCGCGGCGCGCTCACGCTCGCCGTCCGCTCCGGACAACTTCCCGCGGCCGGCGTGACGTTCTTCAATATCCGCACCGGCAGCCAACAGCTTCAGGCGGCGCTCTTCGTCCCCCGCGTCACGGCGGCGTTGGTAACGGCGTTTGGCGCAATGGGCTTGATGCTCACCGCCATCGGTCTCTACGCGCTGATGGCCTACACGGTCAGCCGGCGAATGCGCGAACTCGGCATCCGGGTGGCGCTTGGCGCCCGGCCGTTCGACGTCACGAAAACGGTGTTTCGCCGCACCGCCGCGCTGGTCGCGGCGGGCGTGTCGCTGGGCCTGTTGGCGGCTTATTGGATAGCGGAGTTTCTGGACTCGATACTCTACGGACTCTCCGCCTGGGACCCGTCCACCTACGCGCTCGCCGCGACGGTTTTCCTCGTCACCGCCGCCTTCGCTTCCTGGCTTCCCGCGCGCCGCGCGTCCACCAACGAACCCATTGAAGCGCTGCGGCGAGAGTAGCGCAAAGGCCGGTCGCGGCCCCCCATCGTTCACGAACTTTTCCATAACCCCAGCCGCGACCGAGTCCGTTTTGCGCGAGTCCCTCAAGTAGACTCACCCCATGCCCGCACGTTCGCTTCTCCTGCTGCCCGCCGTACTTTGCGGCTTCCCGGCCCTATATTTATTGGCGATCGTCTACACCTCCCCGCCCGTTCAGGCCACCGTCTCCAGCCGCAAACTGGACATCAGCCTCGGCAGTTCCCGCCGCGGAGTGACGATGCTCGTCTTCGATTTCGCGCTCCATTTCCGGACCGCGGCCGGACAGGATCTCCCCTGGCAAGTGCAACTCCCCACCCGCCGCATTGAGGAGGCGCTAATGTTTTTCGACAACTACCCGCCCGGGAAACAGACGACGATTTACCGGCAAAAGGACGGCGTTGCGCTCCGCCGCGGCCTGCCGCACTGGCGATTCGGCGCCGGCTGGGGCCTCGCCGTTTTTACGCTCGTATTTCTCTTCCTTTACCTCGTCACCGGCGTGATGTCTTTCAAGGGTCCTTGGTGGGTCCGGCCCCAGCGGGCGATGGCGCTGATGGGCCTCGCCCCGCTCACCTTCGGCGCCATGTACTACCAGACGCTGCAACAAAAAATCACCGAGTGGCCGCGCGTAACGGCGGTGGTCGTAAAGACTCGGGCGTTACCCTTGTTGGACCAACGCGCCCCGGATGTGCGCCTCGACAGCGAAACGCGTAAACACCTTAAGGACGTTGAACTCGATTCAATCCGTTACACGTATCAGGGGCGCGACTACCTCTATCCCGGCGACCACGACGTCTATGCATATCCGAATGATGAGCACGCGACATACGAGAAAATTGTCGACCCCGCCGACCCCGCCGCGCTCTCCGAAATCCCCGCGCCGGGCGATGAATCATTCACCGGCGCCTATGTCTTCCTCGGCTTCGGCATTGTCTTCGTGCTGTTCGGCCTACTCATACCGTAGCGCCTCCATCGGCTCAATCCGCAGCGCCCTGCGCGCGGGTACGGCGCAGGCGACCCACCCGGCGACGATCATCAGCGCTGAGACCGCCAAGTACGTCACCGGATCCGTTGTCGAAACACCCTCCACCAGGAACCGCGTCAACGGCCGGGTGACGAAGTACGAAGCCGCAAGCCCAATCATGAGACCCATGCCGACGAGCCACGCGCCTTCGCCGAACACCAGCCGCAGCACACGGCCCGGCGCCGCGCCAAGTGCCACTCGCAAGCCGATCTCCCGCACGCGCCGCGCCACCGAATAGGCCATCAGACCGTAGAGTCCGATCCCCGTAAGCGCCAGTCCCAACACGCCCATCACGCCCAGCAATCCCGCTCCCACGCGGCTCGGCAGCAGGGCCATTCCCATCGCCCGGCTCATCGGTTTCACCTCCACGGAAGCCGACGCATCGATGTCGAGCATCCGCCGGCGCAACGGACGCACCAGAGTCTCCGGATCAACGCCCGCGCGCGCCATGAAGTGGACAATCGCGGCCCGGCTGCCGCCCGTCGGCATCTGGAACCTTTCGAATACGGCGGGCCGTTGATGGTCGCTCATCCAGGCATACTTGCTGTCGCGGACCACTCCCACAACCACCCGTTCCTGATCTCCGAATCGGATCGAATGGCCCACCGCCGGCGTGGCTCCGAATGCCAGCCGGGCAAAGGATTCATTGACTATTAACTCGTTCTCACCGGTCTCGATAAACTCGCGTCCGGCCACCACTGGCACGCCGAGAGTACGGAAATAGCCCGGCCCGACGCGATTGAAATGACGTTGGATGTGTTTCGGCTCCGGGGAAATGTCGGTGCGGACCAGGCCGCCCATGCTCGTGTCGTCGTTGAAGGGAATCAGCATCGAAGGCGCCGCCGATTCCACTCCCGGCACGCCGCCGAGCGCCGCCTGCACGCGCGCCACCAACGCTCGCCGGCTCTCCGCGCCGGGGTAGTTCTCCGGGACCAGCCGCATGCTCACATACATGGTCTTATCGAGATCGAATCCCGGACTTGCCGTCAGCGACTGCACAAGGTTGCGCGCAAACAGCACCGCCGTCGTCAACACGATCATCGACGTCGCCACCTGCGCCACCACCAGCCCGCGGCGCAGCGTCAATTTGCCGCTCACCTGATGCTCGGCCTGCTTCAGCGCATCGCCGGCGCTCGACCGGCTGGCCCGCCAGGCCGGCAATAGCCCGACCATCAACGCGCACGCCGTCGCGATTATCGAGGCATACGCCATCAGGCGCCAATCGGGCTCAATTCTCAAAACAATCGGCACCGGTAGTTGCAGGTCCACTCCACTAATGAGGCGCGTCAAAATCACATTGAGAGCCAATCCCGCCAACGTGCCCATCACGGCCAACAACAGGCTTTCCGTCAGGAGTTGACGCAACAGGCGGACTCGCCCCGCGCCCAGGCTCGCGCGAATGGCGAACTCCTGCTCGCGGCTCGATGCCCGGGCCAGCAGCAGGCCGGAAACATTCAGGCAGGCGATCGCCAGCAGCAGCGTGACCACCGCCATCAGCATGAAGAAAAACACGGCGATCGATTTCTCGGCCGCGAGACGGTGGAAACCAGTCACGGTGTTGAACCGGATGTTGTTCACCCACTTGAAATCGCGTTGCGGCAAAGCCTTGTCGACCTCCGCGGCCAGCAACTGGAGCCGCTCTCGGGCGGTCTCAATAGCAAGTCCTTCGGGCAGCCGCACGTAGATTTGCACGTTCGTCGTGGGGACGCGCACCGGCACGTAGAGATCCGGGTGGAAGCCAAATCCAAACAGAGTGCGATGATTCTCCGGCAGGATGCCCACCACGGTGTGTGGCCTTCCATCGAGAATTAGCGACCGGCCCACCGCATTGGGGTCGGACGCCAGCTTTCCGCGCCACATACGGCTGGAAACTACTACCGTGTCCAAATCGCCAGGGCGAAGACCGCGCCCCGACATCATCGGAATTCCCGCCATTTCAAACAGGTTGTCGGTCACACGCATCGCGAAGAGTCGTTGCGTTTCCTCGCCGTTACGCCAATTGATGTCGCCGTCTTCTCGCAAACCGGCCACATCCGGAAACGCCTTCGCATCGCGCAGGAACTGCAGCCGCGCCATATCGATATGACTGTTGCCGCCGAGCCTGGCGAGCGCAATCGTCGAAGCGTCCCGCACCGACGGCTCGCTCATCAGCGCCTCCACCGACAAGCTGAATATGGCGGTATTGACGCCGATCCCAAGCGCCAATGAAGCCACCGCCACGGCTAGAAACGCCGGCTCCCGCCGCAGGGAGCGCGCCGCGTAGCGGAGATCGGCCAGCAGGTCTTCGAGCCACGTCCACTGCCACTCCCGCCTCGTGTCTTCGGCCATTTTGGCGGTGGAGCCGAACTCTTTGCGCGCTTGACGGAGAGCTTCAGCGCGAGCGAGGCCGCCGCGCTCGAGCTCGTCCGCCCGCTCGTCAACGTGAAACTGCATCTCCTCGGTCAGCGCGGCGTCAAACTCCGGCCGCCCGCGCAAAAACGCAAACTTGTTGCGGAACTCCATGTTGGCCTCCCTATGCGTTGTCCAGCACCAGCTCTATCGCGCGGACCATCCGCCGGAACTCCCGGTCTTCCAGTTCCAGCCGCTTCCGGCCCTCCCGCGTCAGCTTGTAGAAACGCGCCTTTCGATTGGATTCCGACAACCCCCACTCCGCCGTCAGCCAGCCTTTCACCAGCATCCGATTCAACGCCGGATAAAGCGACCCCTCTTCCACCGTCAGCAGTTCGCCGGACGCTTCCTTAATCCGCTTCGCGATGGCGTACCCGTGCAGCGGTCCCGCCGCCAGCGTCCGCATTACCAGCAGATACAATGTGCCCGGCAAAAGCTCTGGAGTGGAAGTTCCCATTTCGCTCCCTTGTCTAGACTATGTATAGCCTGGACCAGGGAACCGTGTCAAGCGTTATCGCAGTCTCCCTAATCGCTCGATAAGCGGCGAGGCGAATTGAGATTCCGGACAGCGAGATGCACGGGAGGCGCCGTGGGACGGGTTCCGGGCGAGGCAGGTGACGAAGAAGCGTGTTGTTTTCCTTGCGCCCAACGCAGTCTTCGACGCGCGGGCAGGTCTGGGGCGGCAGCCCGGGATAACGGGGTTTGAGCAAATTATTAGTACCGCCACTGAGGCCCACGTGGTTCAATTGGCCTTGCAGTATGTCTTTCGATCCTTTCTAAACGCCATGCTTACCCGCCGCCTCTTCCTCGCCGCCTCTCTAACTCTCGCCGCGCAGACTCGCCGGCCCAATCTCGTCGTTATCCTCGCCGACGACATGGGCTACGGCGACATCGGCTGCTACGGTTCCCCCGATGTCCCCACGCCCCACATCGATTCGCTCGCCCGCAACGGCACGCGCTTTACCGATGCCTACGTCTCTTGTGCCGTCTGCAGTCCCTCGCGTGCGGCGATGCTCACTGGCCGCTACCAGCACCGCTTCGGCCACGAGTTCAACTCCGGCCCCATCGAGCGCGAAGCGGAAATCAACTTCGGCCTTCCGGCGCCGGAAAAAATAATACCGCAATACTTGAAGCCCGTCGGCTACCGCAGCATGGCGGTAGGAAAGTGGCATCTCGGCGTGCGCCCCGGGTATCACCCGCAGGAGCGCGGCTTCGACGAATTCTTCGGCTTCCTTACCGGCGGTAACGCATTCATCACCCAAAAGACACCGAACGCCCGCGCCATCGCCGCCGACGGAGATGGCGGCCGCATCCCGACCAAACGCGCCGACCCCATTCGCCGCGGGAACCAACCAGTTGAAGAGGAACGCTACCTGACCGACGCCTTCGGTGACGAAGCGGTCAAATTTATCGAGCGCAACAAATCCAACCCATTTTTCCTCTACCTCGCCCCGAACGCCATCCACACGCCGCTTCACGCCATTGACCACTATCTCGATCGCTTCGCCAACATCAAAAATGAAAAGCATCGCCTCCTGGCCGCCATGACGTCCGCGCTCGATGACAACGTCGGCGCCGTCCTCGCGAAGCTCAAGGAAACCGGCCAGGAAAAGAACACGCTAGTCGTCTTCCTCAGCGACAACGGCTGCCCAGTCATGACGGGCGCCGGCACCAACGGCCCGCTCAACGGTGAAAAAGTAACGTACTTCGAAGGCGGCATCCGCGTGCCTTTTCTTATGCAATGGCCTGGCCGCATCCCCGCCGGCAAAGAGTACAAAAAGCCCGTCGTCTCCCGCGATATTCTGCCTACTTTCCTCGCCGCCGCCAATATTCCGGCCACCGGGAAGTTCGACGGCGTCAACCTTCTCCCCTTCCTTAACAACAACGCTACCCCGCACGAAGCGCTCTTCTGGCGGGGCGGCAATGGCCGCGCCGTCCGCAAGGGCAAATGGAAACTCGTCGAATTCGGCGATCAATTTTCCCAACTCTTCGACCTCGAAACCGACATCGGCGAAACCCGCGACCTTACCGCTAAACATCCCGACGTCGTCAAGGATCTCCGCACCGCCTGGAAAACGTGGAGCGGCCAAATGGCCAAGCCCGCCTGGCCCCCCCGCTTCCGCCAAGTCACCGTCAACGGCGTCAACCTCAACTGGGAACTTTAGCGCTCCCAAGGCATCGCCGCCGCCGGCGCATTCGCATACCGCTTCATCGAAATCGCCACTGTCTCTCCCGCTCCCGGCGCCATCCGCACCGCGAAGTACGATCCATCCAAAGCCACACGCTTGCCGCCAACGTCACCGCCACTCCCTGCGCCAGAACCTCGTAAACGCCATGCGGGGTCGATTGTTCAATTGCATGCATTTTATCATGACAAGCTATTGACAGTGGTTATGACTAGTTGTATACTTGCTATGATAGTGGTTGTTTACCACTAAGGAGGCATGGTTAATGAGCACACCAATTCGGTGGCTTCGGCGGTTTCCAGATTCTGGCAATAACTTCGACTTGGTCTTGGCAAGCCCGCGAGAGCTCGATTCTGCCCGGATGAATGATCTTCTCGATAGCATTGAAGCGGAGGAATACAGAAAACTTACCCTCAGTTCTCGTGCTTCCAACGAGTTTCGGCGATGGTTCAGCCAACCGGACACACCGCTAAAGAGTGAGGCGTACGTCTTGCTCAGCAACTGGTTTCTGACGAACGGTGGGGATCGGCGCAGCGTGCTCGCGACTCGTTGCGAAGCGCTCTGGGACGCGCTGTTCCCCTGCCGTCCGGCGGATAGGTTTTCCTCGTCCGCGCCCGGGCGAAATCATCTGATGATATCTTCCGAGTTTGAACGCTTTTGGCCGCGACTGTTGGCGATTCAGGGCGATGGCGGGCATGAGGATGCCGGAGCGGACACGGGGTCGGACGGCAGAGCGCGGTTCGGAACGGGCAGCGAGCCTGAAGGCAACGCGGGATCTAGCCAGCTTCGGGCAAAGATTCGCAAAGAAGGTCTGGAATGTGAAGTGGAGGGATCTCCACGTGCTGTCGCCGACTTCCTACAGCTTGTCTCAAGTTGGGAAGCCTCGTCTGAACCAGAAGGTAAGGCATGATTCACTTTGCTGGGTTTTCCCACCTCAGAAACGCCTTGCCCCGGAGTGTTCCCCTTGCGTTCCCCACTCGATTCAAGAAGGATGCGCTTGTTCAGCATCACGATGAAAAGAGGCAGAGCACCGTTGCACCTTCAGGACAGGGACAAGAATAAAGGAGTAAACAAATGAAACTGCTGAACGTTATTGCACAGCCCGAGGTAGCCGCTGCCGGCCAGAATGAGAGCAGTAGTGCTCGCTGCGACCGCATGCGGGATTTCTGGGCTCGCCCCGAAAACGCAGTGCTGCACCGGGTCGGCCTTTTCCTGGCCGGAAGGGTACCCGACGGGCGCACGCTAGCGGAAGTCGTAGCTGGTGGTGAGCCGGTCGAGATGGAGACAATACAAGTTGATGGCAACACGCTGCCACTCGCGGCGGACACTGTACTGGGTCTAGCGACCGTCGCCGCGTGGGGTTGCCCGGCGTGCCGTTCCGCGCACGGGTCTGGCGTCTATCCCTCGCGCGCCGTATCCGCGACGAAATTGGCCACAAACAAGTTCTACTATCGCCCATTTGACCAACGACTCATCACCATCTCAGACACTTGCTGGAAAAAATACGTGCAAGAGCTAGGCGCCGATACACCCGCACGTTTCGCTGCGGTGACGCCGCAAGCCTTTGCTCCGGCAAACGGTTCTGGCACCTCCAGTTCCGACGCAATCATGGACGCATTGGCAGACAAGGGGAACGCCGACGAGAATTCAGCATCACTCGCGGAGCAGACCGATGCCGTTGACTCCCTGAACAAGCGGATGGGAACTTTCGACGATAGCGATCTCTGGAATAATCTGAACTACTTTTACCCGATGTTCCACAATCTGGTTTCTACGGTTGCCAAAGACGCGGGCATGTCGATTGGGCACGTTCAGCGGGTGCTTGATGGAGATCGAAAGAGTGCAAAAATACAGGCTGCAATTGTTAGGGAGTTTCGCCGGAGAATTCAGACGAACGATGGCCGGGAAGATCGCTCGAATGAGGCTGTTCCGAGGCGAATCCGATCACCGGATCAAGCCGGGGAAAACGCTCAAGTGAAATTGCAAAACGTGACAGTGCCGAAGTTCTGTAACGATGGCGTTGGATCCGATCAGAATGAGAAGCAGATTGACCGTAAAAAAGCGGATGAAACTCCTCCTGATGCTTCCAAAAACTCCAAGCTGTATCGGTTCGCCCGGTGGTTGCGCCGTGCATGACTCTGGTGTCTACCCTAACCGGCTGAACTACTGATGAAAAACGAGTTCTTCTCAATCGCCCCACCGACCGAGCACGGTTCACCATCAACAACACGTGTTGGGCGATGATACTGCGGAATGGTTCGCGTAACTGCCCGATGCCCACGAATACTGGGCCGCCGGATATCAGCCAACTTCCTCAGGTGCCGACGCAGAATTGAGTGTCCGTAGTGCGAACCATCAAGGAAGCCACCTGGAATGGCGCACACCGCCGCTCGAACCGTGCGCGCAACTGCGGCGCTCGAACCGGCTAACGTAATAAAAATACACGAGATTGGCGGAGATTGGCGGGTCAGGCCATCAATTTGAGATTTGCCTCCCCATAGTAGACTAGACCCGAACATGCTCTAAGCCCAAAACCTGAAAAAGGCCTACGGCACCCTCCAAGCCGTCGACGGCGTCTCGCTCCACGCCGCCAGGGGCGAAGTCATCGGCCTCCTCGGTCCCAACGGCGCCGGCAAAACCACCACCATCGGCATGCTTGCCGGCCTCATCGCGCCCGACGAAGGCGACGTTCGAATCGCCGGTCAACGTATCCAGGGCGACACCAGTCCCATCAAACGTCAACTTGGCCTCGTCCCCCAGGAACTCGCTATTTTCGATGAACTATCCGCGGCCGCCAATCTCGATCTCTTTGGCGCCCTCTACGGCTTAAACGGCGCGAAACTCGCCCGCGAGCGCCAACGCGTTTTGGAACTCGTCGGCCTGAGGGACCGTGCCAAGGATAAAGCCGGCGCCTTCTCCGGCGGCATGAAACGCCGCCTCAATCTCGCCGCCGCCCTCATGCACGATCCCCAGGTAATCCTTCTCGATGAACCCACCGTTGGCGTCGATCCCCAAAGCCGCAACGCCATTTTCGAGAATCTAGAATCCCTGAAAGCCGCTGGCAAAACGCTTCTCTACACCACCCACTACATGGAGGAAGCCGCCCGCCTTTGTGACCGCATCGCCATCGTCGATCACGGGAAAGTCATCGCCGACGATACTCTCAACGGCCTCTTGCGTCACGCCCCCGTCAGTGACTTCGTCGCCATCGATCTTGCCGGCGAATCCTTCCAGGCGCTGCCGCAACTCCGTCAACTAAGCGGCGTCAAACAAGCCGCTCAAACCAACGGCCAACTCCGCATCGGTATCGACTGTCTCGACAATCTCCCTCACATCCTCATCTGGCTAACCGCCAACGGCGCCGCCATCGAGCACATTCAAACGGAGCGCCCCACGCTCGAAACCGTATTCCTCCATCTCACCGGAAGGACACTCCGCGACGCATGACCGCCTTCCTCGCCCTGGTTCGCAAAGACCTGAAGATATTCTTCGGCGACCGCCGCGCCGTCATCATGGCCTTCGCCGCGCCCATACTAATCGGCAGTTTCTTCGGCTACGTCTTCGGGGGCGGCCCAACCACGAAGAAGGAACAAGCCAAAATAAAAGTGTTGCTGGTTGACCAGGACCGGAGCCCTTCGGCCCAGGATCTGCTCGCCTCGCTCCAGAAGGATTCCGCGATCGAAGTAACACTCTCGGCTCTTGATCCGGCCCGCGAAGCCGTCAGAAAAGGCACCGTCCCCGTTGCCATTGTCCTCCCTCCAGCCTTCGGCGACCAAGCCTCCCAAGCGATCTTCGGCGCCGGAGCCAAACCGCAAATTACGGTGATGTACGACCCCTCCCACCAGGCCGAAGCCGCCATGATTCGCGGCATTCTCACGGGCCAGGTTATGCAGACAGTCACCAAGGGCGCATTTACCGGCGAGTCCGGCAAGAAGACGGTCAACACCGCTCTCCGCTCCCTGGAAACGGCAAAAATGGACCCCGCCGAGAAGAGCGCGATCGCCGGTCTCCTCCAAAGCGTTGAAAAATTCAACGACCGTCCCCAACCCGCGGGTGGAGATCAATCGAGTGGCGGTCTGACCGTGCCGTTTGAAATGAAGGACGAAGCGCTTACCGCCCGCGCGGGCGTCGCCTACAACGCCTACGCCCACGCCTTCGCCGGCATGGCCGTTCAGTTCATGCTCTTCATGGGCATCGACGTTGGCATCGGTATGTTGTTGTTGCGCCAACGCGGCCTCTGGCACCGCTTCCGCGCCGCGCCTCTCTCCAAAGCGGTACTCCTCGGCAGCCGCGCCCTCAGCGCCATGCTCGTCGGCATGCTGATATTAGCGGTCGTCTTCACCTTCGCCCGCATAGTCTTCGATGTGAGAATCGAAGGCAGCCTGGCCGGCTTCATCGGTGTCTGCGCCGCCTTCTCGTTGATGACGGCCGCGTACGGCCTGCTCATCGCCGCCTTAGGCAAAACACCCGAAGCCGCCCGCGGCCTCGCGACACTCGCCACGCTGCTCATGGTCATGCTTAGCGGCGCCTGGGTCCCCAGCTTCCTCTTCCCGCAATGGATGCAGTCGGTGACAAAAGCCATTCCCGCCCGCTGGGCCATGGACGGCCTCGACGCTATGACTTGGCGCGGTCTCGGTTTCGAGGAAGCCGTCGCCCCCATAGCCGTTCTTCTTTTAAGCGCCGGCCTCTTCGGCCTCTTCGCCATTTGGCGCTTCCGCTGGGAGGCGGAATAGTTAAGCTGATATACTCGCGATAGCTTTGCCACCTTTTCTCCGGAGCTAAACAATGAATTTCCGCTGTGTCGCCGTTGTTCTCCTTGTTGGGCTCCAGGTGCCCGCCCTCGCTCAGGGCTCACGCGAAAGCCGGCCCGCCGCCATCCCATTCTCCGCCGTAATCGAGACGATCGAATTCAAGGATGTTCCAGCGGAAAGCCGGAAGCTGATACTTGACCGTATCGGAGTGCGCGTCGGGGACATGCTGACCATAGAGGCTCGACAGAGGATCGGACGCGAGCTCGGCAAAGTGCACAAGGGTATGACCTTCACATACAAACCCGGATCGGCCTCGGGAACCGCGAAACTAGTCATCTCGCTGGATTGCTGAACAACGCCGCCTATTCTTCACCCGGTACGCCGTCGATTGCCTCGACTTTCATCCGGTTGTATACTGCTCCCGAACCGGGAAGTTCTAGACGATGCGGGATCCCGGAATCCAGATCCCGCATCTATAAAACACTCTGCCCATGGCGGAAATCCCGGTCATTCTGAATCCGAAAGGAAGTACGCACGATGGAATCGAAGAAAGAGCGAGAACTTCACGCCCAGCAATCCCCCTTTAGCCGTCGCGAAATGTTGCGCGGCCTTCCGGCGTTGGCCGCCGCCGCCGCGACAACTGTCGGGACAGCCCAGGCTCAGACTGGCCAGATCATCGCCTATGTGGGCGCGTACACGAACAGAGCCAGAGGCATTCACAGCTACTTTGTGAACCCATCGGATGGAACGCTCACCGCCGGGAATGTACTGACGGGGCTTCCCAACCCTTCGTCCCTTGCCGTTCATCCCAACAAGAAATACATCTACGCCATCAACGAGATTGGGAACTTTGCCGGCTCCACTAATGGCTCCGTCACGTCGATTTCCGTCGATGCCGGTACGGGCGACCTCAAAATCATGAACGTCGTCAGCTCGCAAGGCGCCGGGCCGGCGCACGTCTCCGTCGATCCTTCGGGCAAGTGGGTTTTCGCGGCGAACTACGGCGGCGGGAGCGCGGCGGTACTGCCCATCCTGCCCGATGGGTCCTTGGGCGCCGCGGCCGATGTCGCCAGGATAAGCGGACCGCTCGGTCGCCAACCCGCCGATGACGCGCCTCCCGGCAGCTTCGCCATCAGCGGCCATGACGCTCCTCATGCGCACATGGCTCAGACCGATCTCGCGGGCAACTACCTCTTTGTCGCCGATCTCGGAACCGACCGGATTTACATTTACAAGTTCGACAAGGTAACGGGAAAGCTCACGCCCAACGACCAGCCGTTCTTGCAGGCCTCCTCCGGCGCGGGTCCAAGGCATTTCGATTTCCATCCCAATGGCCGCTGGGCTTATGCCATCACCGAGGAAGCGTCCACCATGCTCTATTTGACTTACGACGCGTCCAAAGGGTCGCTCGAGATCAAACAGAGCGCATCCACCTTGCCGGAGACATTCACCGGGACCAATTTTCCATCCGCCGTTATGCTCTCCGCGGATGGCAGATTTCTCTATGGAGCTAATCGCCTCTATGACAGCGTGGTAATCTTCGCTATCAATGCGGAAGGCTGGATGATCCGGGCCGGCGACGAATGGACTCGGGGAAGTTATCCGCGCGACATAGCCATTGAGCCTAACGGTAACTTCATGTACGTCCTCCACTCCCGCAGTGACAATGTCACTTCGTTTCAAGTCGACAAGAACACGGGGCTGCTCAGCTTTACGGGACAGTTTCTCCCGTTGGGAAATCCTTCAAGAATGGTTTTCTTGACCCTCTAGACCCCCGGGCGAGTTCGTGAGGAACACCCACGGCCGCGGCCGTTCATGAACTCGCCCATTACTCCCGTCGCGACCGTCTCCGTGTTACGCGCAAGGAGCGCGACGGTGCGGCCGCTCGCGAATTTTGGAGCGTTCAAATTATCGAAGTCGACGATTCGGCGATCTGGGGCTCACGGCGGGCAGGTCTACAGAACCGAAAAGATCTCCGCGAGCGGGATCGCGATCTCCGGCGCGGTCAGTGATCCATCGGGCGGAACCTCGTGGAACGGGCGATTCGGGCTGAACTCCCAGGCAGCGCGATTATCCGGATCGATGATCCACACCATCGATACGCCCCAAGCGTGATACTCCTCGCCCTTGGCAATCACTTCGCTGAGGCGATCTTCCGGTGAGAGCGCTTCCACGCAGAGATGGATTGGTTCGGTGGGGTAAGGATCCTGGATTCGGTCCTTGCGCTGCACCGCGACGTCGGGAACGAGGTAACGGCTTTCGCTCAGGCGGACGTGGAGTTCACTTCCCGCCCGGAAATTCGGGTAGCCATTCAGTATCAGTTGACTGATCCGGGACTGCGTGAGAGCGTGTTTCCGAGTTGGCATTGACTTCTGCGTCAGAACTCCATCCCGGTACTCGCAGGCGGGCTTGTAGCTCGTCCGCAAGTACTCGTCCACGGAAATAAGTGCGGGGCTCGGCGACATCGATTCCATCATAACGCCGATTGCGTACACTACTTCAGGCCGGCGGCGCGGCGGCTAATCGCACGAGGTCCGCAGTGGCCGACTCCGAGCCGGCACGGCGGGGCCGCGCGGCAGGCAGGTCTACAGAACCGAGAAGATCTCCGTGAGCGGAATAGCAATCTCCGGGGCGGTCAGAGATCCGTCGGGCGGAACCTCGTGCAGCGGGCGATTCGGGCTGAATTCCCACGCAACCCGATTGACCGGATCGATGATCCAAACCATCGGCACTCCCCAAGCGTGGTATTCCTCGCACTTGGCCACTACTTCGCTAAAGCGGTCATCCGGCGAGAGTATTTCCACGCAGAGATGAATTGGCTCTGTGGGGTAAGGATCCTGGATTCGGTCCTTGCGCTGAACGGCAAGATCGGGCACCAGATATCGGCTTTCGCTCAGGCGGACATGAAGTTCAGGGCCAGCCTCGAAATTGGGACAATGCGTATAAATGAGCATGTTCACTCGGAACTGCGCTTGCGAGTGCTTGTGGGTTGGCATTGCTTTCTGCGTGAGTATTCCGTCGCGATACTCACAGGCGGGCTTATAGCTCGTCCGCAAGTACTCGTCCACGGACATCAGTGCGGTGGTGGGCGACATCAATTCCATAATACCCTCACTTCTTTAAGCCGGCTGTCCAGTTGAGCACAACCGTGATGGGATTCGGCGATGGTTCGGCAATCTGCGTGTTTACCAGGAAGCGTTGTCCGTCGGCACTCGCAATATAATGGGTGCGAAAGGGATCGACGCCGGCGGGGACTTGGGTCTGAAAGAGGGCCTTCGGCACGCCGAACGAAGGACCGGCACTTACCGGTACGGCCGTCAGCTTGCGTTCGCCGGAGAGATAGTAGATCTCGCGTCCGTCACCGCGCCACCGGGGCTCGTATCCGCCGTTAGTCGAGACCTGCCATCTCCGGCCGGATTTTGGGAAGGTCTGTACATAGACCTCGTGCTTTCCGGTCTCGTTGGAGCTGTAAGCCACAAAACGTCCGTCGGGCGAAAAGTTTCCGTGGATTTCATCGGCTGCCGACGCCGAGCGCAGGAATTTCGACGGTTTCGCATTGTCACCGATGGGTACCAACCAAATATCGAAGCCGGATCCGGTAGATGACTCATGCGTTAATATGTTCCGGCCATCGGGAGACCAGTCCGTGGGAACCAGATTGGGCCAACCGCTACCCGCTGCGAGCTGCGCCGCGAAAGACAGCACGGATGACTCGTCGCCGCCGAGGGAGCTCTTTTGGAAAAGCTCCATCCGGCCCGAACGATTCGTGCGAAATAGAACGTTTGCACCGTCCGCCGACCAAACGGGCGCGGCATTGACGATCGCTCCCGAGGTGAGGCGTTCCGTGTTCATCCGCGTCAAGTCGGTCAGCCAGATATCTAAGGTGCCCGCCTTCGGATCGATCACAGTAGCGGCGAGCCGCTTGCCGTCGGGAGACGTTCGGAAGTCCACAAAGTCGCCGTCGGAGCCGACGGAAGACAGCGAGTTCCCGCCGCGATCCAACCAGGTCAGGCGGCCCTGCCGTAGCAAAGCGCCGGAATAAGCCAACGTTCCGGATTCGGAAGCCGACATCGCGCCTTCGGAGGCAGTCGAACGGCCGACCCGTTCTGCCACAGTGAAAACCTGGCGGTTCAACGCCAGACGGTCGTTGTCGAATGCTTGCCCTCGCAATGTGTCGCCGTCTACCCAGAGCAGATAGCCCGGCGCAGCGTAAATCGCGCTCGACTCGACGCCGAGGAGGCGATTTCTGGCTTTCCCATCTAACGCGGCCGCGTAAATGCCACGCTGTGACGGGCCGCCCCGAACGGTGAACAAAAGGTGGCGCCCATCGGGCAAGAAGTGGGGCCAACGAACCGCACCTTCCATCCGGGAAATATCCAAGCCTGGTCCGGCCATCACCGGTCCACCGTCGGCTGGGACGCGGAGCAGACCCTCGAGTCCGGACGAAAACAGGATCGAGTCGTCGCGGCTCCACGTTGCGCCAACGGGCAGTTGGGCGGCGTCAGCGACCACTTGCACGGCGCTTCCAATCGCGCGGACTTTCTTCAATTTTTGGTCGGCAAAAAAACCGATCCACTGACTGTCCGGAGACCAGATGGGCCGGATGGCGTCTTCGGTTCCGGAGAGCGGGCGGGCGGTGGTGTCGCCAAACTTACGCAGCCAAAGCATCGGCTTTGCGCCGGCGGTGGCGGTGGCGGCGAACACAAGCGCGCTGCCATCCGGGGAAAGCGCGAACTGCGGAACGGGGATGGTGGCGAGGTTGGTGCGGGAGAAGACGTAACCAATGGGGGGATAGACATCGAAGCGAGTTAGTGGACCCGCCGGCGCGGCGGGCCGACGCCATGGCGCGAACAACACCAGCGCAGCCATGAGAGCCGCGGCCGCAATCCATCCGGCCCGGTCGCGCCAGGCGTTGCGCCGAGGTGCTACGCCCGAATTGGCGGATTCGGCGATCCCTTGCAATGCGGCGCTCACGTCGCGCACCGATTGCCAACGATCATCCGGATCCTTGGCGAGGCAGCGCCGCAGCACCCAATCCAATCCACCGGGCGCGACACTCGCAATGGAAGGCGCCTCACGCTCCAGGATGGCGGCGATCAAGCTCGCCTGCGACGACCCCGTAAATGGCCGCTTGCCAGTCAGCAGTTCATATAGCACCACGCCGAACGAGAAGATGTCGCTGCGCGCGTCTGCGTCCTTGCTCTCCAATTGTTCCGGCGACATATACGGGAGCGTACCGAGAACGGCGTGTTCGTCCGTCAGTGTGTTCGTTTCCGTAGCCTCGCTGATCGCCGTGTCGCGGCTTCGTTTCGCCAGGCCAAAATCCAACAGCTTGATCCCGGCTTTGCTCACCAGAATATTCGCGGGCTTCAGATCCCGATGAATGACCCCTTTCCGGTGCGCCGCGTCAAGCGCGTCGCAGATTTGTACGGCGTACTTTAGCGCCGTTTCAGGCGGCAGCGGACCCTTCAGTATCTGCCCCTCAATGAATTCCATCACGAGGTAATCCGGTCCGCCATCGTGAAGCGTACAGATGTTGGGGTGGTTCAGGGCTGCCACCGCGCGAGCTTCCCGGCCGAATCGCTCAGAGAACTTTTCGGCGGAAATCTTCACCGCCACGATGCGGTCGAGCCGTGTATCGCGGGCCTTATAGACCTCGCCCATGCCTCCGGCGCCAATGGGAGCGAGGATCTCATACGGACCCAGACGGCTCTTGGCGGACAGAGGCATATGGTCTGCATTTTACTCTACAGAACCGAAAAGATTTCCGCGAGCGGAATGGCGATCTCCGGGGCGCTCAGCGACCCGTCGGCTGGAACCTCATGCAGGAGACGGTTCGAGCCAAATTCCCAGGCCACTAAATTGACCGGGTCGATGATCCAAACCATCGGCACGCCCCAGGCTTGGTATTCCTCGCATTTGGCGATGACTTCGCTAAAGCGATCGTCCGGCGAGAGTACTTCCACGCAGAGATGAATGGGTTCGGTCGGGTAAGGTCTCTGAATGCGGTCTGTGCGCTGCACAGCGACATCGGGAATCAAGTATCGGCTTTCGCTCAGTCGAACGGTCTGTTCGGGGCCGGCCTTAAACTGCGGAAAATGAGTTCGAATGAGCGTGTTCACTTGGAACTGCACCTGGGAGTGTTCGGAGGTCGGCATTGCCTTTTGCGTCAGTACCCCATCGCGGTACTCGCAGTTGGGCTTGCAAGTCAACCGCAAATACTCGTCCACGGGCATAAGTGTTGTAGTGGGCGACATCGATTCCATCATAACGCCCGTCGCGGCCCCCCTCTCGCTCTGATAAGCTTCCGAAATGCAAAGGCGTCTCACTCTCCTCACACTTCTCGCTGCCTCTCTCTCCGCCCAAGACTTCCGCTCCACACTGCAGGGCACAATCGCCGACCCCTCCCAGGCCTCCGTTGCCAATGCCGCCATCTCGCTCCGCAACGTCGACACCGGACAGGACCGGACCGCTACCTCCAACGCCGAGGGCTTCTACATCTTTCAGTTCCTTCCACCGGGCAACTACGAACTGACCATTAAGGCCCGCGGATTCCGCACCTCAGTCGAAAAGGGCATAACGCTCGCCCTCACCCAAACTCTCCGCCAGGACGTTGCCCTGCTGCTCGGCGACACCGCCGACACCGTCAACGTCGTCGCCAATATCGCCGTCCTCGATACGGACTCTACTTCCCTAGGCACGGCCATCCGCTCTGAAGTCCGCGACAACCTCCCTCTGAAGGGCCGCAGTTCGCTCTTCATGTTCACGCTCACGCCGGGCGTGGTCAACAACCGCTATGGCGAAGACACCCGCCCCAACGACACCATCACCAACATCTTTTTCTCCGCCAATGGCGCACCCGTCGCCGCCACCGACGTCTTCGTCGATGGCGCCGCGAACACCGTCAACGTGAACCGCGGCGTCAACATCTCCCAATGGGTCCCGTCGGTCGATTCGATCGCCGAGTTCAAGCTCGAAATGGGCACTCTGTCCGCCGAATATGGCCGCAGCGGGGGCAGCGTCACCAACATCGTAATTAAGAGCGGTACGAACTCTCTCCACGGTACCGCCTACGAGTTCTTCCGCAATTCCGCTCTCGACGCCAACGGCTATTACGCCCGCGGCCAGGGTCGCAAGCTCGCGGCCTTCGGCGCAAATACTTACGGCTTCGCCGTCGGCGGCCCCGTGCTGATTCCCAAGCTTGTCGACGGCCGCAACCGCACCTTCTGGTTCACTTCTTTCGAAGGCGCCCGCGAAGGCAACGGCCAGGATAACGTCCTCTCCGTTCCGACCGCCAAAATGCGTACCGGTGATTTCTCTGAAGTCGCCCAAGTTCTCTATGACCCGTACTCCGTCGCCACCGTCAACGGCACGCCCACCCGCACGCCATTCGCGGGAAACCTGATCCCGCAAAACCGCCAGGATCCGGTCGCGCAGAAGATCATGACCTTCTGGCCCACGCCCAACCGCTCCGCCCCCAACGCCACCCAACCCTGGATCCAAAACTACGGCTTCTCCGGCAAATGGCCCCGCAACTACGACATGTTCGTCGCCAAAATCGACCACCGTTTCTCCAACGCCTGGAACACCTTTTTCCGGCTCAACAAAGGCAACGGCCTGCTGGTCTTTCCCAACGATTTCGACGGTATCGCCACACAGGGCCGCAACGTCGTCAACCGCCCCAACATCGGCGCCTCCTGGGGCAACACTTTTCTTCTCAACACCAGCACCACCTTCGATATCCGCCTCGGCTACGCCCGCGGCAAGGAGGACAACGCCCCCTGGTCAGCCGGTTTCGATCTCGCCTCTCTCGGCTTCGCCCCGCAGTTCATCAACCTCGTGCAAGGCACCGCCTTCCCCACCATCGGCATCACCGGCTTCAATGGGCTAGCCAACAGCCCTCTCATCGCCGATGTCGGCCACACCTACGTACTTCAATCCAACGTCTCCCACCAGCGCGGCAAACACGTGTTCAAAACCGGCGCCGACCTCCGTCTCCTCTACGGCAACTTCTTCCGCAACACGAACCCCAGCGGTTCGTTCTCGTTCTCCAACGCCTGGTCCAACGGCCCCTCCGCGCTTACCCCCGCCGGCAACACCGGCTTCCCCATGGCCTCATTCCTCCTCGGCCTCGGCGGCGGCGGCCTAGCCAGCAACAACGGCGTCTCCATCCTCAACAAGTACTACGGCTTCTTCTTTCAGGACGACTATCGCGCCACGTCCAAACTCACCTTGAACATGGGTCTCCGCTACGAGTACGAAACCCCTCGTACCGAGCGGTATGACCGCGCCACCCGCGGCTTCGATTACTCGACCGCCAGCCCGCTCGGGTCCGCCGCACGCGGCGGCCTGCAGTATGCCGGCGTCAACGGGCAGTCCCGCGGCATCTACAATCCGGATCGCAACAACTTCGCCCCGCGCTTCGGCTTCGCCTATACGCTCATGCCAAAGACGGTTCTCCGCGCCGGCTACGCGCTCCACTATATGCCCGTCGTCGGCTCCGTCGATCCCGTCGGCTACTCCACCACCACCAGCGTCGTCACCTCGCAGGACGGCTTCACCCCGAAGGACCGGCTGAGCAATCCATTCCCCGCCGGTCTCGCCCCCGCCACCGGCAACTCTCTCGGCCTCTCGACGCTCGTCGGTCAGAACATCTCCTACGTGGATCCCGGCGACGTCACGCCCCTGCTCCACACCTGGAATCTCAACATCCAACGCGAAGTCTTCTCGAAGTCCCTGCTCCAGGTCGGCTACGTGGGCAGCCGCGGAATCCACATCACCAGCGACCCGCAAACCGGTATCAGCGAGAACATCAATCAGGTCCCCACGCAGTACCTTTCCCTCGGACGCTCGCTCCTGGATTCCGTGCCCAATCCCTTCGCCGGCCGCATCGCCGTCGGCCAACTCGCCGGCGCCACCGTCCAGCGCCAGCAACTGCTTCGCCCGTACCCGCAGTTCCTCAACATCACCCGCAACCTGCCCACCTTCGGCAACACGGTTTACCACTCGTTCCAAACCAAGTTCGAACAGCGCTTGTGGCACGGCTTAACCACCATCGTCTCCTACACCTACTCAAAAAACATGGGCGACATTGGACCGTATCAGAATAACTACGATCGCCGCATTGAGCGCGCCGTCACTAGCTTCGACGTGCCCCATCGCCTGACTGTCACCACCTCCTGGGATATGCCCGTCGGTAAGGGACGCCGCTATTTGGGCAACGCCTCGAAAGCCGTCGACCTCCTTATGGGCCAATGGAACATGTCCACTTTCAGCACGTTCCAATCGGGCTTTCCCTTGAGCTTCGGCGTCAATCAGAACACGCTCTTCCTCACTGGGACGGGCGGACAGCGGCCGAACGTAATCGGCGACCCGCAAGCCGGCATCAGCGGCAGCATCACCGATCGTCTCGGCGCCTACTTCAACATCGCCGCCTTCGCCCAACCGGCGGACTTTACCTTCGGCAACGTCGGCTCCCGCGTCGGCTGGCTCCGCAACCCCGGCATGAACAACATCAACCTCACGTTGACGAAGCAATTCGTCATCACCGAAAAGTTGAAGGCCAATCTCCGCGCGTCGTCATTCAACCTGATGAACCACCCCGTCTTCGCCGGCCCCAACACCACCTTCGGCGCTCTCGGCCAATTCGGCCGGATCTCCGCCCAAGCCAATCTCAGCCGCCAAACGGAGCTCGTGCTGCGCCTGATATTCTAGGGGCGCCATGGCCACTCTCGCCCAACCGGCCGCCGCCACGGGACGGCCGGTTGTCACCTCCTCCGCTCGCCTCATCAGCCTCGATGCTTACCGCGGCTTCATCATGCTGATCCTCGCGTCCACCGGCTTCGGATTGGCTGTGCTGAAAAACTACCCCAATTGGGCGTGGCTCGCCAATCAATTCGACCACGCCGCCTGGGAAGGCTGCACCTTTTGGGACCTCATTCAACCCGCATTCACCTTCATGGTCGGCATCGCCATGCCCCTCGCCTTCGCTCGCCGCCAAGCCGAAGGCGCAACGAACGCGCAAATCTTCAAACACGTCCTCTGGCGCGCGTTCCTGTTGATTGTTCTCAGCAATATCTTTTCCAACTTGGGCTCCACCAACCCGCTCAAATTCCAGCTCATCAACGTCCTCTGCCAAATCGCCATCGGCTATGTGCTCTGTTTCCTAATTACGCGCCTGCCGTGGCCAAAACAAGTCATCATCGCCGCCGCTACCCTAGCCGTCTATTGGGCGGTCTACCTGATCTTCCCCAGCCCGAACGGCCCCTTCACTCAATCCGGCAACATCGGCGCCGTGCTGGATCTCAAGCTCCTCGGCTACAACTACTCCGGCTACTACACCACGCTCAACGCCATCGGCAACGCCATGACAATACTCTTCGGCTGCTGGGCCGGCATGCTCCTCCAGACCAAACGAACCCATGCCGAAAAGCTGAAAATCCTCGCGATTTCCGCCGTTGCCTCATTCGCGCTAGGCCTCGCCCTGGAACCTTTCAACCCGATGGTTAAACGCCTCTGGACCGTTTCCTTCACCTTCTTCAGCACGGGCTGGGTTCTCTTGATGTTGATCGCGTTCTACTGGATCATCGAAGTAAAGCAAGTCAAAAAATGGGCCTTACCGCTGACTGTCGTCGGCATGAACTCCATCTTCATTTACTCGCTCGGGCAGATCGGACTCAAAGGCTGGCTCGACCGCGGCCTCATCGCGTTCACCGGCAAGTTCCCAGCCCTCGGCGATCTCGGCATCATCCCCCATCAAATCATCGTCCTCCTTTGCATGTGGTACGCCTGCTACTGGCTCTATCAACGCAAGATTTTCTTCAAGGTCTGATATGACTCGCCGCTACCAAGCTCGCCACCCGCAAGCGGCCCTTCCTCACCGCACAAGCATGATGGGGGCTTGCCAGACGGCGGCTTTCTTTCCGTTGGCGTCCAGAATGGTCTCGACGCAGGTCCGGGGCGAGCGATACAGTCGCCGGGTGCCCTTCGGCGCGTCGACCCGACACGCACCAACGCGGCTTCGATCCCGGATAGCGTCCTGATCATGCCCCCGCACGGACCGTTGCGCGCCGAGGCCAGTCGCGTCAAGCTGACCGGTTCCGGGCCAATCACCGTTGCGAAGGCGTGTAGTCGCGGGAAGTCATCGGACCGCTGATGAGAAGGGCCCCATGGCGCCACTCCGCCCTCCTTGGCCCGCCGGAAAAGTTCTTCCACATTGCCTCTTGCTTGGCCGTCGGCTTGGGCGGCATTCCGTTTAAGCCGGACCGAATAGGGTGAGCAAGTGCCCATCCGGATCGCGGAAAGTAGCCGCATGCAGGCCGGGGCTGACTTCACGGGGTTCGCGCAGGAATTGGCAGCCTTTCTCTTTCAAGGACAGGTAGCCGGCGAGAACGCTCTGCGTGGGGAAGATGACTTCAACCGCTCCGGCTGTGGGCGTGATAGCGCGACCCAAGTCTTCGTTCAGAGCCAGCTTGATGCCCCCGGCGCTGAAAAACGCGAAGCCCGGGAACTGGGTTTCTACCTCAAGTTCAACGATGTCGCGATAGAAGGGGACGGAAGTTTCGAGACTGACGACGCCCAGCATGAGCATGGAAATTGTCCGTGGCATAGGGTTAGCGTAAGTCTTTTCGCCGGTTCCGCCGCTATCCGATCTTGCGAACTTTCGACGGGTTTACGCCAAAGTGCGCGCCGAACAGGCGGGTGAACGCCGGTGCGTTCGCAAAGCCCGCGTCGTGAGCCGTGTCGGCGACCGTAGCGCCGCCTTCCAATTGAGTACGCGCACGGGAGAGCCGAAGGGCGGTCACGTAGGCGTGCGGCGTTTGCCGATGGGCGGCGGTGAACGCGCGGTGAAAGTGAAACGGAGAGAGATACGCGGCCCGGGCGGCGGCGTGCAGGGAAACGCCCGTGCCCACCTGGCCGTGGATAAATTCCCGGGCGCGCTCCACGCGGCGGAAGAGTTCCTCCCGCGTCGACTTCCTGGCGGCTGGAACGCGAGCGATACGGGCGGTCATCTCCTTATAGAGGTTCAGCAAGGCGGTGGCCAGAACAAGAAAATCCTCTTCGAAGCCGCTGGGCTGAAGTTGGCCGGCACAGCGTGGGGCAAGGCCGTGAACGTGTTGCGGGATGGGGCCGCCGGCGTGGAGACGCGAGAGGAATGCGAGCGAGGGGGCGGCCCGGTCCAGCGCGGCGCATTCAAGGGCCGCGGCGAGTGGCGACGTGGCATCGCTGGCCAGTCGCTCGACGAAGCCGTGTTGAAAGAATGCGCAACAGGTGGCTACGGGCACCGGCGAGTCAATGTGCATTGAGTACGCGTCCCCATGGTTGAGGACCAGAAATGAGCGGGTATCGACCGCGATCTCGCGGCCGTCGAGGCGCCAGTTGACAGAACCGCGAAGGACCGTTTTGATGGACAACGGCCCGTGGAAGTTATCGACGCGGTGCTTGCGAGACGCGGCGTGCAGGATGAGATTATCTGTCCCGAAGGCGGCGCCGAGCGGGAACAGATAAGGTTGCATATCAAGCCAGGGCGGCTAGCGGCAGGTCGACGCCCAGGCAAATCCAGCCCTGCTCGTCTTTCTCCGCGCTGAAGCGTCCCGCGTTATTTTCCGCGATGCGGCGGCAGGTGAGGAGTTGATTGGCTTCGAGCGGACTGAACAGAGCTTCCACGACGACGCTGGGAGCGTTCGCGCGAAATTCGATATGCATGGAACCGGCGGCGGAAGAACCGGAAAGATTGATGGCGCGCGGCTCGTCAACCGAGCGGCGTAGGAACTGCAGCACGCTGCGGAGGAGATGGCGTAGCTGTTCGCTGTCAACCCAGGCCGCCGGCAGTTCCTCGGCGAATTCCGTCCGCACCGTCAATCCCTCGCTCACCCAGGTTTCGGAGAGCACTTCCGACGAAAGCTCGCCGATGTCCACCGCCTCGGAATTGGGCGGCGTCATCTGCAACAGGTGCAGCACGTCGGACAGGACCCAGTTGGCGCTGTCCACCATTTGCTGCAGGCGATTGACCTGCGCGCCGACGTCGGAGCCGCTGCCGCCGACCGCCATTTGCAGATAAAAAGCGATGGATTCGAGCGCGCTGAGCGGCTGACGGAGTTCATGAGTGAGGTGTTGGATGACGTCTTTGGTGGGCAGGTTCGTGTCGGCAATTTCAGGCATTAGCAACAAGCGTGAGTGTAGCGCACCTGGGGCCGACATTCTCACCCCGAAATGTCGCGCAGCGATATCCCCGCGAGGGCGACGGTAAGGCCGATCATAATGGCGACCGCCGTCCACGCCACCGCGTTGTAGGCGCGTGAATTCGTCCAGTCCCGCATGATGGTCTTGCGGTTGACGATTATGGTCATGTAGATAAGCACGAATGGCAGCAAAACGCCGTTGAGCACCTGCGACAACAGGATCATGCGCACCAGCGGAAAGCCGGGAATGAGGATCACGCCCCCGCCCGCGACGATCAGGAGAGTGAAGAGCCAGTAGAAGACCGGGGCCTCGCTCCACCGTTTGTTCACGCCGGATTCAAAGCCCAAACCTTCGCACACCGTATACGCCGTGGAGAGCGGCAGGATGCAGGCGGCGAATAGAGAGGCGTTGAGCAGGCCGGCGCAAAAGAGCAAGTACGCATATTGGCCGAACGGTTTAAGGCCGAGGGCGGCGTCGGTCGAATCCTTGATATCGCGCGGCGCAACGCTCCAGATGGCGCCGGCGCAGGCGACGATGATGAAGAACGCGATGACGGTCATGACCACGCAGCCGACGATCACCTCAATGCGCGATTCGGCGTATTCCTTGGCGCCGACGCCTTTTTCAACGATCGCCGCCTGCAGATAAAATTGCATCCATGGCGCGACACTGGTGCCCACCATGCCAATCAGCAACGTAATGTAGGCGGGCTCAAACAGCAGCACCGGCCGCACGCTATAGAGCGCGGCTTCCTTCCAATCCGGCTTCACCAGCACGCCGCTGACGATGTAGCAAATATAGATCGCCGTGGCGAACAGGAAGATGCGCTCGACGCTGGCGTAGGTGCCTTTCACAATCAACAGCCAGACGATGAGAGCGCCTGTGGGCACGGTGATATATCGTGATATACCGAACAATTCCAGCGAGCTGGCGATACCCGCGAAGTTAGCCATAACGTTGGTCAGGTTGGCGCCGATGAGAGCCATCATGATGAAAAATGTCGTGCGGAGGCCGAACTCTTCGCGGATCAAATCGCTTAGCCCTTTTCCGGTGACGGCGCCCATGCGGGAGCACATCTCCTGCGTCACGATGAGCAGCGCCATGATGGGCAGCAGCGTCCACAATGGCAGATAGCCGTACTTCGCGCCGGCTTGCGAATAGGTGAAGATGCCGCCGGCGTCGTTGTCCACGACCGCCGTGATGAAGCCCGGCCCGATGACCGAGAAGAAGACGGCGATGTGGTATTTCAGGCGTTTGAACATCGTTAGCCCTGGCGGAGCACCGCGATAATGTCGTCCGCGGTGATGACGCCGATCAGCCGATTGGCGTCATCGACGACCGGAAGGGCGGCGAGATTGTATTTGTCGAAAGTGGCGATCACCCGATCCTGGCGCTCCTTTACCGGGACGGAAACCAGGCGTTCATTCTGGAGCGATGCCAAAGGCACGGAGGGGTCGCCGAGAAAGAGGCGGGCGAGTGGCACGGCGCCGGTGAGGCGCTCGTCGGAGTCGATCAGGAAGACGTTATTCGTGGCTTCGAGCGCGTCGTCATGGCCCAGCATGGCGGCGATCGCTTCGCCCACGGTGACGGTGCTGGAAACGGTGACGTATTCCGTGGTCATCAAGCCCCCGGCGGAGTCCTCCCGGTGCTCCAGCAGCTCTTCCACTTCATGCGCTGGTGCGTCGCTCATCTCTTCGAGAATGGCGTCCGATTTCTCCTCCTCCATGTCGGCGAGGACGTCGGCGGCCTCGTCGGGCGACATCTCCTCAATGATCTCGGCGGCCTTCATTTCGCTCAACGATTCGAGAATGCTGGCCTGGATATCGGGATCGACTTCGGAAAGCGCCTCGGCCGCGACTTCGCTATCGAGCGAGCCGAAAAGAGCCTCGCGGTCGGAGGGGCCGAGTTCTTCGACGATGTCGGCGAGGTCGGCCGGGTGCATGGCCTCTAGCGCACGCGTGGAGATATTGAGCCGGAGCCGCCGTTGGGGATCGCTCTCGACGATGTTGCAGAACTCCCAGCGGATGGAGTTAACCGGGATCGGCATCATCATGCGGCGGACGAGCGGGCGCGGCAGGACGCCTTGCACCAGGCGGCGGAACATGGAACGAAGCCCGATGTCGACCTCCTGCACACGCAGTTCATCGTGGCCGTTGTGATGCACGCGCTGGAAGGTGACGTCGGTGACGCGGACGACTTTCCGGCCTTCCACGTCGATGATCTGTTGGTCCAGCAGATCGCGCTCCAGGCGGAGCATATAGTCGTCGCGATGGTAGGGCGTGAGCTGCTCGTCTCGAAGCCAGATGCCTTCGAGCGAGATGGTCTGGATCTGGTCATGACGAACCGTCAGCCAAGCCCAGCCCCCGCCGAGGAGATAGCGGTCTACGCGAACGGGATCGACGAGAGGAACGATGGCGGCGTCGCGGACGCGGCCGAGCTTCCGGCCCTTAAGGTCGTAGACCTTGAGCCCAACGAGTTCGGTGAAGAACAGGTGGTCCAGCATCGCAGTGGTTCCGTAGTCATTTTGCGCCGGGGGCACGGGCGCCCGCCATCCTTCCAATATCGCGCACAAGCCCCCGGTATGGCTATTCTTGTGTCCGGTTTTCTTCAACGCGGCGCACTGTGGGGCTAAGGAACGGGGCACAAGGGACCCTTTTCGATACGCTGCCTTTCTATCGTGGAAACAGCGATTCAATATCACGGCTTCCAGGTGCAAAGCGTAGGATAAGAACATCCTCGCCTTCGACACCGTAAATGATCACATAGTCACCCACGGCAAAGCTGCGGGAAGCCTACCCCAAAATCTTCATCACCTGTACGGCCCATATACGGAAAGCCGGCCAGCAAAAAGAAGCGGCCCGTGATGGAATCGATCACGCCGTTGGCAATTGCGCCATCAGCGGGATTTCGCCAGTTCGGCAAGCGGACATTCGCGTCCTCGTTCCTTCACTTTACCGGCCAGTTCGCGCATGGATTCCTGAGTGAACTTAACGGGCGCGATCTAGCGTTTCAGCTTTTCCGCCAGCAATTGATTCACCGAGGCTGGATTGGCCTGGCCGCGCGACGCCTTCATGACCGCGCCGACCAGAAACCCGATCACGGTCGTTTTGCCGCCCTTATATTGCTCGACCTGCTTGGGATTATTGGCGATCACGTCGTCGACGATCTTCTCGAGCGTGCCCGAATCGGAGATCTGCTTTAGCCCCTCCCGCTCCATGATAAGCTTCGGCCCGTCGCCGGTTTCGAACATCCTCGTAAAGATCTCCTTGGCCAGCTTGCCGGAGAGTTCGCCGGTACCGATCAAGTCCACCAGTTCTCCGATATATTGGGGCGGGATGGGGGAATCGGCGATCTCCTTGCCAGCGGCGTTGAGGAGCCCGGCAAGGTCGCCCATCACCCAATTGGCGACGGATTTGGGATCCTTGGAAGCCGCGGCGGCGGTCTCGTAGTATTGGGCATTCCCGCGAGTAAGGGTCAGGACTTGGGCGTCGTAGGGGCGAAGGCCGTATTCGGAAATGAATCTGGCGCGCTTGGCTTGCGGTAGCTCGGGCATTTCGCCCCTGATGCGGTCGAGCCATTGGCTGCCGATACGGAGCGGGATCAGATCGGGTTCGGGGAAGTAACGGTAGTCGTGCGCTTCTTCCTTGGAACGCATGGAGACGGTCTCGCCGGAATCGGCGTTGTAAAGCCGCGTTTCCTGTATGATGCGGCGGCCGGATTCGACAATGGCCACCTGTCGCTCGAATTCAAAGTCGATCGCTTGACGGAGGAAACGGAAGGAGTTGACGTTCTTGATTTCGGCCCGCGTGCCAAGCTTTTCCGCCCCCTTACGGCGGACGCTGACGTTGGCATCGCAGCGCAGGTGGCCCTTCTCCATGTCGCAGGTGGACACATCGGCAAATTGCAGCGCCTGTTTCACCTCCGTGAGATAGAGAAACGCCTCCTCGGAGGAGCGCATATCGGGCTCGCTGACAATTTCGATAAGCGGCGTGCCGGAGCGGTTTAGATCGACGTACGTGTAGCGCTCGGAGTCCTTGAAGCCATCGTGTTGGGATTTGCCGGCATCGTCTTCCATGTGAATGCGTGTGATGGCGATTCGTTTGACGCCCGATTCGAGGGGAATGTCGAGCCAGCCGCGGAGTGCCACGGGCTTGTCGAACTGGGAGATCTGGTAGCCCTTGGGGAGGTCCGGATAGAAGTAGTTCTTGCGTGAGAAAACAGACGCGCTTTGAACTTCGCAGTTGAGGGCCAGGGCGCCCCGGATGGCGAGTTCAACCGCGTGGCGGCTAAGAACGGGAAGGGCGCCGGGCAAACCAAGGCAGACCGGGCAGACGTTGGTGTTGGGGGCGTTGCCGAATTCCACCGGACATCCGCAGAAGATCTTCGTCCGGGTGGCTAGTTGGACGTGAATTTCCAGGCCGATGACGAGTTCATATTGCGCTAGGATTTCCGGAGGCGTAGCGGCCAGGAGGGACATTTTCTTATTATATTCGCGGGTCTAAACGGAATCGGGACCGGCCGGTGAGCCGATCCCGATTCCGTTTTGCCGAATGCGGCTTGGGGAGCTTACTGAATGGCGGCGATGGCGCTGCCGTTGCTGAAGACTAGCTCGCCGCCGGGGTTCTCCGCCGCGATTGCGAAGTTGCGGTAGAGGCCCGGGGTCGTGTCGAGTGGGATTTCAAACGCCAGCCAGTAGACGCCGATCATACCCTGCGCGTACATGGCCGAAACGATGCGAACGCCCTGGTCGTTGACGCCTACGACCAGTGGAGCGACCGCCGACTGGCCCCCGAGGCCGACGCGGTTGGTAAACGTGGCGCCGAGCGTTGGGCCGAGACCGGTGACCGCCGCCTGGACGATTTCGCCGCGGAGCGCTGGATTGGTGGGAGTAACGTAGCTGCCGTCCGGACGAATGACGGCGGCATAGGCGCGTTGCGTCGCCGTGGCCGCGGTTTCGAAGATTCCCGGTGCGGCGCGGAACACCTGGACGTTGTCAACCTGGAGCTGTGAGCCCGTGATCCGGACGACCACCGAGGTCCGTCCCGGCGAAGGGAGCTCGCATGGAACCTGGACGACAACCGATTCTATGCCGCCCTGGTTGGCGACGGCAAGGATGGGCGCCTGGAGTCCGCCGAACAGAACTTCCAAATTGTTGTAGGTCAGCGGCAGGCCGCCAATCCCCAGGAAGTTCATATTGACGATTCCAGTGATCCCAACGGCGATGTTGCTGCCGAAGATTGTCGCCAAGCCGCAGGGCGACACGCCGGGTTGACTGCGCGCGGTGGTGAGAATTCCATTCGCGTTGAAGACTGGGCCCGGGGGCCGAATAGTCAGCGTGAAAGTTTGCGAGAGGCTACCGAGAACCGCGCGAATCGTCACCGTTCCAGGCGTGTTGCCAGCCGTAGCCGAAATGGTGGAGCGGCCATTGGCGTCGGTTCCTACGGAGGCGGCGCTGACAGTTGCGGTGCCGCTGGTAACGCTCCACTGAACGGCTTGTCCAGGGACCGGACTGTTCCGTTCATCGCGGACTTCGACGACCAGCGTCCCGGGGAATGCCTGGTTAATGATCACCGACTGCCCATCGCCACTGATCTTGTTCAACTGGCTGATCGTTATATTTACCGTAAAGCTGAACGTTTGGACGATGCCGCCGACGCGGACCCGAACCTGATTCGTACCGGCGACCGTGCCAAGAGTGCCGAGAGCCGATATGCGGCCCGAGGCGTCGGACACGTTGACGATGTTCGCCAGCGTGATAGAGTTCGGCGTAACGACTTCCCAGGTTGCCGCTTGGGCCGGAAGGGCGTTGCCAAAGGCGTCTTCCACCTGGATTAGGAACGCAAGGGTAAGACGCTGAGAGGGATTGCCGTTCTGGTTGTTGCCTTGGAGAATACGGAGTACGGAGGGCGGGCCGGGGCGCACGTCGAGGTTAATGGTGGATCCGCCGAGGTTCTGCGTTCCGCCAACATTGACGTTCAGCGAAGTCTGTCCCAACTTGCCGCTAATCTTCAGGTTACAGGTCGCGATGCCGCTCGAGTCGGTAAGGGCCACATCGCCTTCGCCAACGCAAACGGCCGTCGGTCCAAGCGTCGCGTCGGTATTCTCGGTCCTGACGCGAAGGGCTACGTTGGGAATTGGCTGGCCGGATTGGATGCCGGCGGAAGCCACAACTCGGACCTGCACGGCTTCGTTAAGAGTGGTGCCGGCCTGGGCGATGATAAGGCTGTCGGTTGGCTTTAAGCGCTCAACGAGGGGCTGCGCGGCCTGACCGCCGCCGGGCAGAACGCTGAGGATCGTGGTCACGATGAAATTCACGGTCGCCTGGCCGTTGGAAGCGGAGACGGTCTGTTGTGTAAACGAGAATCCTGGAGGGACCGCGGTGGCGAGGAAGCTGGCGAAGGCGAGACCCTGGGCGTCCGTCGTCGCCGTACAAACGTTGCCGGAGCAGACCGTGTTCGGCAGTGAGACGCCTTGGAATGTGGATGTCGATAGCGTACCGGAGCCGGCGGCGAGCGCGAAAGTAACCGTCTGGCCGGCGACCGGATTCCCATTGATATCGCGAAGCCGTACGGTAAACGGTTCGGTGAGCAGGAATTGTTCGGAAACCATCTGACCCTGGCCGCTGGCGATGCTCAGCAGGCCGGTCGCACCGCCGCCGGTAGAGCCCGTGCTCGTCGTAAGAATGTACGTTGCGGTCGGCTGGCTGGGACCGGGACCGGCTGCGGCCGTGACATTGAAAGTACCGGCGACAGTCGGAGCGATGACCGTGGTTTGGGCCCAACCTTCCACATTGGTGGTGGCCGTCGCGCCCAGAATCTGGGCGGCCGGATTGTCACTGGTGAAGGTCACGTTTACGCCGAACAGCGGGCGGCCGACTGAATTCGTAACCCGGGCAATCAGCGGGAGGTAAGTGCCGCCCGGTGTAGTGGTCTGGGCGGTATTGTAAGCGAGAACGGAAGTGGCCGTTCCGGTCGATTGCGGCGAAACGTGGACCAGTGGACCCGGTTGAGTGGGAACGGCCACTTGCCCGGAGCCAAGAGCGGGGTTTGAGGACAGATCCAGGCGATAAAGGCTGCCCGGCGTCGAAAGAAACAGAAAACGGGAATTAGGAACCTCGCCGGAGACGGCCATATCCGTCACGTTCGTGAGTGAACCGATGCCGGCGAATTGCGGCGGGTTGATGTTTAGCGGACTGGTGGTGATTTCGTAAAGAGCGGCGGTCTGAGTGGAAATGCCATACACGCGGTTGCCGGCGCCAAAAACCAGACGGTCGAGCGTAACCTGGAAATTTGGAATCGTAGACTGAATCGTATTAGCGATCAGGTCGAAAAACAGCACCGAGGAACCGGTGACCGGCGTGCGGTTTACGGCGAGGGCGTTTTTACCATCCGGGGTGAAGACCAGCTTTCCCGGACTGGCGTTCAACAGGATTTCTTTAATGATCGTCATGGTGCGTCCGTCGATAACCTGGACCAGATTGACGGTCGAAACATACACCAAGCCATTCGGTCCAACCGCGACGCCGGTCGACAGCCCCGGAACGGTGATAGGGTTTCCAACGACGGTATTGGTGTTCAGGTCCACGGCCGTAAGGCGATTGGATGCGGCGCTCAGTACAAAGGCGCGGGAACCGTCAAGGGCGACGGCCACATCGATAGGGGTGTTGCCGACGTCGCTCAGCGCGGCGACAGCGGTATCGCTGGTGGTGTCTATGATGTGGAGCGAACCGGCGGCGATCACGAGCCGGCGGCCATCCGGCGAAAGCGCGGCGGCCTCGGCTTGGCCCAGGCTCGTCCGTCGAATCACGGTTCCGGGATTGCTCGCGTCGAGCACGAGAAGCGTGTCGGAGCCCGACCGGGCAATGGAATAAAGCTTCTGCCCGTTCGGGTGCATCCGCAGAAAGGACGCGCCCGGCTGCACGGCAAAGGACGAGAGTACGGTGAACGGGTCCGTTCGGAACGACGTCGTCAGGGGCGTAACGGCCGAAGAATTAGGCAGCAGAAAGAGATTGGCGGGAGTTTGGGAGATCGCGGCGAACGCGGCCATAACCGCACAGGCACTCAACTGCGCGGTCCGTCGGAGGATGGACATTAAGACCTCTTTGTGATTGGAATTGGAGACGCGGGAAGCGGTAAAGCGCCGGAAAAACGTGGGAGCGAACAATCTATACTCTAACACCATATTTCCTTATGGAGTAGCGGGGAAATGGAACAAAAGGCGCGTATAAGGCGAGCGCGAAGTAAATAATCGTTACCGGCGGCGCCGGAAAAAGAGAAGGGGGAGACCGAAGCCTCCCCCTTCACCGTTGTTACGCCTGAAAGGCGACCGCTTTAGTGGCCCAGGACTTCGCTCGAGAACAACGTACGGGCAGGCGATAGCGCATTATCGAGGATAAGCGCCAAGTATGCTTCCGAAACGCGATTCGCACCGACGTCGCTGATGAAGGCGAAGCCGTGAGCGTACTGGAACGAGCACTGAGCGATCATATAGCCCTGGAAGCCCGGCGTAGCCGCGATTCCAAGGTTACCGCCCGTCGACAGAACGGCCGTCAACTGCTTACCGGCCGGCACGACCGCGGAGGTCTGGGCTGCCGGGGCAGCGCCACCACCGGTGGTCTCACCGTAGTAGTTCAGTTTGCAAGGACCGCTCTGCGGAGCCGTACCAAACGGATCGACCGAGGTGTTGCTGATGGCAATACCGGAGTCGAAGCCAGCCTGGTTGGTCAGGAACACGAACAGAAGGTTCGTGGTGCAGGCGCTGATGGTGAAGATCGTACGAGCCGTGCTGGTGTCAGCAAAGCGCGGGATCGGAGCCGAAGCCGAAGCCGTGGTCACGGTGCTCAGCGGCGCGAAGCTGCCGGCGACCGTAGCCGAGCCGAGGCCAGGCAAATTGTTGGACGTGTTAGCACTGAACGAAACACCAATGCCGAACTCATAGGTTTGAGCCGTATTGGGGTCGGCGTTCATAACTTCCCATACCGCCGTACCAGCCCCGTTATTCAACGCGATCGGAGCCGAAGCCGGCGTGATCGATGTAGTTCCGGCGGTGACAGCGTCGAACGAGGAGTTATTCGTACCAGTGACAGCGGAGAAGGCGCCGCCGCCGTTGGAATCGGTTGAGATCAACCGCGCATGCGTCAATATGTTTCCATTGACCGCAGTCGTGGCATTAAGAGCGCCGGTGATTTTCGGACGTCCGGAAGTTCCGCAGTCCGAACAACTCACGACCGGGTAGAGCGTGGCAAACAGGGAAACACCGGCCGGAACGTTCGCGAAGCGAGCCATCAGGCGGGTTCCATGATCAGCCAAACCGGCAATACCCAAGCCATTGGTGCCACCGACTACGACATTCGGAGAACTGTTGTAGAAACCGGTCTCCGTGTTGTAGATTGCGCCCGGCGTGTTTTGATTTATCGGGGGCGGTGAAGAGTCGGCGTTGCTAAAAGCGGCCACGTTACGACGCTTAAAGGCGCTGGCAAACCCTTCGGCGAACCGAACGACTGTACCGATCCCGTTGCTCAGCGTCTTGGACGTATCAGTCGCGGCGTCCTTGTTAAAGGAAACGCACTGCAGGTAGCTGCTGGCAACCTGACGGACCGAGAAGGTCAAGCCTGGCTGGATGAAAGCAACCGTCTGCTGCGGGTTGTTGATGGGGACCGATGTCGTACCGGTAACCGATATGAACATAACGATCTGGGTGGGGATGAGGGTGCTCGAGACGCCAAGCTGGTTCGCGTTAGCGCGAACGTTGGTGATGCGAATGATGCGGGTTCCATTGGTACCCGGGGGATCAATCGGAACACCGAGCCAGACGACCGAGTTGGCGCCGGACTGGCGGCCTTGATAGATGTTCGGCTCGGTACCGGCCGGATCATCATAATCAACACCGTCACCTCGGCCGTCGACACCTCCGAAGGTACCGACACCGCTGATCGCGCAACCGCCATTCTGCGAGCAATAACGCTGCGCACCGGGGGCCGGTTCGTCGATCATCAGGAGGGCTTCGCTCCAGGGGTCATTAGTTAGGCGACTGGTTATGTTGGTATTCAAAAAGATCTGTACGTTGGCTTGCGGCACCGGGGCGGCGAGAGCCGTCGGAGTGCCACCGGTACAGTTCAGAACGAGGTCACCAACAAGTTCCGTCAACCCTTCCGCCCGAACGATGGGCGGTACGCCAGCGTTTCCAACACAGCTAAACGCTTGCGGCTGTGCATAGGCCGTGGACGCTGCGCCAAAGGCCAGCGCGACCACTGCCATAGCAGGGAACCATTTGCGGAAATCTACCATTTCCTTCTCCTTAACAATTTTCTTAAAACTCGAACTAACGAAGAATTACCCAAGAAGTTTTGCCAAGCCCCGCTTAACCTTCATCGGCCGGTCCGGCGGTACGCCGGGTTAGTTGCGATGAGATCGAGTCGGGTTTAGCGTACGTTGTTTTTTTAAATTTTTAGTATTTGGCCGCGGGATTCTCGCGGCGGGAATTGCGCCTAACACCGGAAAAACCCTTAATCCGAACCACCGATTCCAATCGAGATTGGAGTACTAGCAGGTGCGGATACAGGACTTCCGTTGTTTAGTATATGCAATCTCTCAACCAAATTGCTAGCGGAAGTTGCGGTTCAGTGAAAGAGATCCCGAATTTCGACCTCGTGGACTCCAAATCGAGATAAATCAACGAATTGCGATGGTCACGGGGTTGGCCGTGACCCCCGCCTGCCGGATCTCCACGGCCTGGAACAGCCCGGGCGGCATATCGGCTGGAAGTTGAACATTCAATTGGTAGAGTCCAATGGACGCGGGAGTGAGTCCGGAGTAAACAACCGGCAGGTCCAATCCGGCTCCCCGGACCGTTACGGGGAGGGTTGTCCGGCTCAGCGAGCCTTGCGCGGCCTGGACTGCGCCAAAGCCGGTCCCGTAAAGTACTACCACTTGGCCCCGAACGGCCGGATTGTTCGGAGCATTCAAAGATCCGTCCTGATTGGTGACAGCGGCCTGCTTCTCCGACAACCGGAAGATCGCCGGGGCCGCGTCCCGGACATCAATTTGAGCTTCCGCGACTCCAAAAACGCTGGAGAGGCGCAGGGGCCAACTACCGGGGGCCAGGGCGAGTGGAATAACGGCGTTAACCTGGAATGGCGTGGAAAACAGCACCTGTGCGGCTTGGCCGCCGATCTCTACCGTCGTTTCCGCGGTCGAGCGGCCGAGGCCGAGGCCGAATACGGAAATCGCCGTTCCCGGAGCGTAATCGGTCGTAAAACTAGCCGCATTTAGCACCGAATTGGCCTGAAAAACGGCTTCGAGCGTCGCAAGTTCCCAGTTCAGCGCGGGCCTGGAGATGCGGAACGAACCCGTCCGCAGGCCACTAATTTCAAAGCGCGGTCCGCCGGAAGCGAGGTCAGTCAGGGATCCGCGATAGGGACCGGCGGCCGAAATCTCGGCCTGATAGACCGGCTGGGACCCGTCACAGTAGACAAACAGAGCGGTCGCGGCGGCGGCGGGAATGCCAAACGCCGCGCCGCACGGACCGGCGGGAGAGGCGACTGCGGACGCCGTGCCATAAGCGGTAAGAAGAAAACCGCCCGCCGCCGGGGCGCGGGAGACGAAGCGAACCGCGCCCACGATGGACGCGTTGCCCCCCAGATAGTCTGAAAGGCCGGCGCGCGGCTGGCGCGGATTAGGATCCATTAACTGAATCCCTCCATCGACATTGACGCCCGTGGCTACCGCTGCGACGGCCGAACCGTCGGCCAGCCGGAGGCTGACTAAGACCGGAGATCCGCCCGCCAAGGCTTCCCGGATCGCGAGTTCGTCGGCCGATATGGGAATAATTTCCAGCGCGCCTCCGGCAAAATTTACCAGTCGCCATAGATTTGGGACTTCCGGGTTGGTAACATAACCGTCGCAAATCTGATTCGCTTGGCCGTCCAGGACGCAGAAGTTCCGCAGGTAGGAGTCGATCACGGCGGCGGTGACGGTGCCGGGGGCGTTGGCCAGTTCGCCGCGGTCCTGGAAATACTTGAGGATAGCCGCTGCGGAGCCAACGTAGGAGTTGCCGTCGAAGGTAAGGCGGGGGAAGTTAGAGATAACGGTCCCGGAGACCTGTGCCGAAAACGTCACCACTTGACGGGAGGCTTCGGCGGTAGCCAAGGCGATGCCGGAGCCCGATGGGAGGCGGAGAACGGCCTCCGCGTCGCCATTGATGTCGGTGGAAGCGGCTCTGGGGGAGACGTCGGCCCCTGGCGAGGCCGTGAAGACGACAGCCACGCCAACAAGCGGGGAACCGCTTTCATCCCGGAGATTCACGCGCAGCGGAATCGGAAGCCGGGTTCCTGGAGCGCCGGATTGCGCATCGCCGCGAACTTTGGTTAGACGCGGACGGGATTCGGCGGCGGAGCGGATACTGTAGATGGTTTCCGCGGCCAAAGCGGAATTGGCCGAAACGACGGCGCGCACAGTGACCGAGCGGGTGGGCGAGTCCGCCGGAATCCACGCATCCCAGGAATAGGAACCGTTGGCCGTTCGAACCACGAATTCGGGCTGGCCGGTGACGGTAACGCGGAGCACGCTGGCATCGGGGAAACCGCCGGCGGCGAGGCGGATGCGGGAACCGGCCACCGCCGACGACGGAAGGACGGAAATGGATGGCTTCCGCGTGCTTTCGACGGCGTCGACAACGTCACTCCCGGCGGTATATTCAATGTAGCCGCCCTCAAAATCCTGGCGGCGGCGGCCATTGACCGTGAATTCCTCATTGGTCGGCGCCCCGAATCGCCCGACGACCGCGCCCGCCGCCTGGTAGTGGTTGAGGATACGGCCTGAAACCAGCAGACTACGTCCGGCGAGGATCCCGGACTGAATTTGGACAATCAAGCCATCCCGGAAAGGCTGATTGACACCGGAGGACGCGGCGAAGGTGGAAAATGCCGAGGCCGGACCGGCGGGCGGGCCGATCACTCCCGTTTCGTAGTTCAGCAGCGCCCAACGGGCGAGGATGCCACCGGAGACAAGCTGGGTCGGAGAACCGGCGAGCGCGCCGCCCTCAAACAACTGGCGTCCGGTGGCCGTGGGGTCTGAGGCGGGATACCCGAGCGGCCCGGCGGCGCCGCCAGCCTGTTCAAACGAACCAAGGATCGGTCCGGTAAGAATCCACGCCTGCGCGGCGCGGTCGGGAAGGGCAACGACCACTCGGGCGCCGGCGGTCGAGAGGAATTCTTGCTGGTATCCGCTAGCGACGCGGCGAACCGGGCTGGGACCGGGCAGTTGTAATGCCAGCCGGTTTCGCGTGACAGCGTCCGATAGGGACTGCGCCGCGGAGGGCGAGGGCGCTCCTTCCCCGATCTGGCAGCAGGGCGCCTGGACGGAGACGGCGATAGCGGCGCTAATCTTTCCTTCGCTCACCGCGGTGACGGTTGCAACGCCCCCGCCCACCGCTTTCAGCGTGGCGGAACGCCCATTTGACTGAATGCTCACCACGCGTCCGTTAGTAGTTACCCAGGCCACGTTGCGATCCAGCAGCGGTTCTCCGGTGGCGGCGCGCGGAATGGCCTCCAGGCTGAAGGTTTCGTTGAGTTTCAGCCGGAGCGTGGTGACGGCTGTGGAGAGATTAACGTTGGTAACCGGCAGGCGGAGCGTTCCGCCTTGGCCGGGTTCGTACTCAATGGCGCCGCCTTCAAACGACTGGCGCCGCTTTGTGCCTGTCAGTTGCTCCGGACCGGTGGGCAACCCTAGAAAACCGGTGGGACCGCCATTAGCGGCATAAACGGAGTAAACGGGGTTACGGACACTGATAAGGCGTCCGGAGAGCGTGCCGGAGGTAATGCTTAGAATGATGCCGCTCTGAAACGTCTGGATCGTCGCGGTGGATCCGGCCGGCGACGTGACGGCGGTTTCAGCCGAAGTTGCCGGACCGAAAGTGGTGATGCCTCCGCTGTTAAACCATTCCGTGTAATAAGCGTCTTTGACAGTAAACGTGGACGAACCACCCGCTAGGGCCGAAGAATAGGCGAAGAGAGCGAAGTTCTTGTTGAAGAGCTGCCAGTAACAACTCCCGCTCGGCGTATTTAGGCAGACTATCGTGTCGGTGGTGGGGAACCCGGCGGTACCGACGCCAACCGAACTGTAATACGCGTAAAGCAGCGCCTGGATTTGAAACACGTCCGGCGAACCTTCCACGCTCACGGTGGAGGTATTGGGCTTTACAAGCGCCAGTTTAGCGCCGGCAGTCTTGGCGTCGTTGAATTCCTGAATCAAGCCAGTGCCGCCGAACGAACGGACGAGACCAACGGGCGGCGTGGAAACCAGATTCGAGAAATTGTTCCGGAAAAAGGCGTTCACGAACTGCTGGGAGATGACGGGGTCCAGCGTGCCGCCGCCGGTTCCGACATCAATTGTCGTTTGCGCGGGCAGGCAGAGCGCGGCCAAGAAAAATACGAATAGACGGGGCAACTCGAATTCTAACCCGATCGACTCTCCGTAGTTTCGGCCCACTTTTTTATTCACGCAGGTACTTGCTGAGCCGGCGGAGCCGACCCTTGAGTTCGTCGCTTGCTTCCGCGATTTCGTTCGTATCGTAAATAACGCGCGGCGTCATGAATACGATTAGTTCGGTTCGTTCCTTGCCATAGGACCGGCTGCCGAATGCGATGCCGAGTACGGGAATGCGGTGGAGGAAGGGAATGCCTTGGGTGCGATACGTGTTGCTTTCGTTGATGATGCCGCCGATGGCTATCGTATCGCCATCTTCCACGGTAACCTGCGTGTTAATCGAGCGCCGGGAAAATGACGGCGACTGAATACCGCCTTCAGATGGCGCTTGGGGCGAGCTGACATCCTGATTGACGATGAGCGTCACAATTCCACTGGGATTGACTCGTGCGGTAATGGCGAGGGTGACACCGGATTGGCGGTTTTGAACCGTGTTGGCGAAGAGGGAGCTGCCGCCGGACTGCACGCCGGTGACCGCCTGGGAAGAGAGCGTAGGCACTTCGGTACCAACGTTAATGGTCGCGGCGATCGAGTCGGTGGCGATTATTGAAGGCGCGGAAATCACGCGCGCACGGGTCTCGACCTCCTGCGACGACATGAAGGCCAGCAACTCACGGCTTTGCCCGACCAACGCGCCCGCGGTAAGCCCCAAGGCGCCGTTGGCGAGGAAACCGTTCAACGCGCGGGTAGCCAGTGTCGGAGCGCCTTCGATAGGAGTTGTCCTGTCCTGAATATACGCCGCGATGCCGTTCGCGAAGGCGCCGGTGAGGGAGACCTCATATATTTTCGCGTCGATCAACACTTGGCGCGGAGCGATATCCAGTTGGCGAAGGATTTTGTGGATGCCTTCATATTCGGAGGGCGTGCCTTGAATAATGAGCGAGTTGTCCATGGGATTGGGAACAACCCGGGGAATCCGGCCGCCGGCGCCGCCCATTTGGGCGCCCAGGAAGGTGCCGGTGGCATCCACGCCGCCGCCAACGGGAGGCATATTCCCGGCCTGGATGCCGCCAGGGGCGGCTCCAAAAGCGCTGCCGGCGCCGGTGTTGTATTGCATAGTGGTGCCCTGGCCAGGTCCGTACATGCCTAGCGCGGAAGGGTTGTTGGCCATGCCGGAACCAAGCACCGCGCCATAGCCGCCGCCTCCCGCCATGCCACTCATGCCCATCCCCATGCCATAGCCGCCCATACCCATGCCACCCATCCCGCTGTAGCCGCCGTAGAGCATCATAATGGACGCGGCGAGCAGGTCGGCGCGACCGTACTTAACCCGGTAGACATAATTGTCGATCGACCCGGACGTTATCTTGACCGGCGTGTCGAGTTTTTTGATCCACTTCTCCACTTCGTCGAAAGCGGAGGGATTGGCGGCAACCACGATGATCGTATTAATCCTGTCGACGGGGATGAACTTGATGGGCGATTGTTTCTCATTGAGAGAGATGCCCTTGAAGATGGTGTCGATTTCCTTGCTAAGTTCGGAAGGGCGGGCATGTGCGGTCTCAAAAAGCTTGACGCGACCGCCGGCGAACGAATCGTTATCGAAAAGCGAAATCAACTCCATGGTCCGGCGCATGGAACGGGCCGAATCCAGGATGAGAAGAAGATTGGCGGGAGGATAGGCCCAAGTCTTCGAGTTCTCGCCCATGAAAGGATCGAGGAGCTTGGTCAGTTCATCGACGTTGGCGTATTTGAGGAAGATCAGGTTGAGAACGATCTGCTCGCTATCGGGGAGCTCCCGCAGATTAATGGAGGGCTTAATGGGGAGGCGGGCGGCGTCGGCCATGGGGACGATACGGTAGATATCGCCCACCTGCACCATGGCAAAGCCGTTAATACGGAGAATCATGTCGAGCAACTCGCGGTTGCTGAGCGACTTGGTTTCGCCGTAGGTATTAAGGATGATGCCGCCTTTGACGCGGGGGTCCAGGATGTAGTTGATCTTGAGTTGACGGGCGAGGATGTCTATAACAGCGGTGAGCGAGGCGTTTTCGAGTTGCAGACCGCCCGTGCTGCCGCCCGAAAGGGGCGCGGCCGGGGTGGTACCGGCGGGTTGCGGGGCGGCCGGCGCTTGCGGCGGGGGGGCCGCTTCCATCCGTGGTCCAAAACCGGGAGGCGGCTTGGGCGAGGGAGCCTGCTGCGCCATCAGCAGCGTGGCGGCGCATAAGACGACGGCAAGCGAGCGTTTCGAGGGCGTGTTCATTCAAACTTAGTCTTTCTTCGCGGGGGCGGACTTCGCCTGGGCGCGTTCCCAAACGATCGTCTCGTCTCTATCGAGCTGTGTCTTTTTCTTCACCCACGAATACGTCCCGAAAGGCCCGGGGCGGGAGAAGCGCAGCGCATCGCCCTCTTCCTTGACGGAAATCAGATCCAGTACCGCGTCGGGCCGATCATCGGCCATCTTCTGGCCGGTGGGACCAAATCCGCCCTTGGGCTCTTCGGTCTTGATCAGGCCCGCCGGACGTTTGGCAACTGCTTGTTTCGGTTCCTCGTTGCGCATCATGCCAAATGGCGTAGCGCGGTAGAGCCAGGCCTTGCCCTGCTTGTCCACCCAGCGCCAGGTGTGGCCTTCAATGGCGACAGCGCCATCGGGCACACCGGCGGGGACCGAAGTCGATTCCTTCGACTGCGCGAGCGACGCCAGGCAGAAGAACAGAACAATAAGAGGAAACTTCATGGAACTCCTTACTTCACTTTTTCCCAGCGGCAGACTTTGCCGAAGGGAGTTTCGCTGACGACCTTGCGATAGCCGTCGGATACCGTACCGGGAGCGGCCGTATCGCCGGCGTTACAGGCCCGGATTCCGCCACCGGTGTCAAGGCCGGGGCCCTGAGTGGAACTGCCAGAACCGGAGAGCACTTGCGCGCTGGCCGCCGGAGCGGCCGCGGCGGGCGCCGGCTCACTGACATTCTGGCGGTTCTGCGAGTTCAAGAGGGCGGCGGTTTGTGCGTCGCGGTCGACCAGTTCTTGAATGTTTTTGGTGAACTTCTGCCCGTCCCATTCGAAGACGATGGAGCGCGAGTCAAAAGTGACAATCTTGAAATCGCCTATCTGGTCCCCGGCGCTGAAACCCTTCTGCCCCTCGCCCTTTTTGACGGACATCATGATGATGGGCGGATCGGCCAACATCAAGACGCCATAGGCCAACGGAAATGCGGGAATTTGTTTAACGGGCGGCGGCGCGATGATCACGGTGGGATTTCGGTCCTTCGAAAAGAGAAGACGCGCCGCGATGTCCAAATAGTTTGCCGCCACCGTACGTTCCGGCGGAGCGACGGCCGCCGTTCCCTTCGCTTTGGGCAGTTTGGGCGCGCCCGCGTGGACCAGTTCTTCCCGGCGCGCGGTTTCGTCCCGCAGTTCCAGGAGCTTCAAAGTGGCCATGGCGATACCCGCCAGCAGCAGCACATTCAGGAGAAACAGGCGGCTCATTAAAACGACAGTCCCTTCTTCTCGGGGATCAGCTTGCGCGGCACGATACCGGAAATTGTGAGGCGCACCGGGATGACTTTTTGCGGTCCATTGGCTTGGCCGACGTGAATTTCGCCGGTGGCCAGAAGTTCGGGCTGGGCGCCCAGATCGGCTAGCAGATTGACCAATTGCTCAATGCCGCATTCAAACGAGACGGAAACGGAAACCTCGCCATAGTCGTCGCCAAACACACGAGCCTGACCGATTTCGTTGGCGCGCACCTCAATGGGCGGACCCTGCGCGCGGCCGACTCGGCGCAGAATCTGGAAAAGCTGCGCCTGCGCCTGCGCGGCCGTGTCGGCCACCAGCATGCCTTTTTCACGCACGGCCAGATCGGTTTCCGCCTGTTTAAGCAACGCCTGCTTATCGGGCACTTGCAGTAGCAAGGCGCGCGCGTGGGTAAGCCGTTTTTCCAGGAGGCCGGTAGCATTGGGGGCGCCAGCCGCTTCCGTCGCCGTACTGTCCGGCCAGAAGAAGATCAGGGAAGCCAGCACGAGCGCTCCGGCCAGGTATTTCAACGCTTTCTGATCGCGTTCGGAAAGGTTCATGGCTTTGGGGCTTCCTTGGCGATAGCGGCCGGGGGTGCGGGCGGCGGCGTTTCCCGTTGACTGCGAATTCGGAACACCTCGGAAGCGGCCAGGCGGCCGATAGGGGTAATAAATTCGCTGCCGGCCAGGCGTGGCGAACCGTCCAGCACGCGCAACAGCGGCGCGGCCTGGTCGGCTTCCCCGGTAACGGTGACGTTGTCGCGCGTCAGATCCAGGGCGGTCAAAAAAGCGGGCGGCACGAAGGTGCCGGTGAGCTCGAGCACCAAATCCAGGTCGGCGCGGGTTCGTTTGCGAAAATCATCCAGTTGCAAAACGCGTTTTCGCGTCTTGTCGATGTTCTTGTCGAGGTTGCCGACGCGGGACGATAGCGGTTCAGTGGCCTTTAATTCGGCCTCCAGCGCCTCCCGGTACACTCTTTCGTCATAGGGCCTGTGCAGCGCGATGGCGGTGCAGAGTCCGGCGAGCACAACAGCGAGAACGGCCGTCGGCACGTAGCGAAGTTTCGAACTGACCCGCCGTTGGGACTCGGGCAGCAGGTTGGCGTCAAGCGCCAAACCGGGGCACGCGCTGGACATCGCCGCGGCCTGGCTGAGGCCGATACCCAAGTCGAGCGGCTCCGTCTCCGCCGGCAGGCGCAGTTCCGCGGCGGCGAAGGCGAAGGCGCGGTCGGGAGCCATGTCAAAGACGGCCGAGTAAACCGGTTTAGCCTCGCTTTCGCCATAAACTTCGAAGCCATCGGCGGTAGGTTGACCGGAGAGAAGCTGCGCTGGCGGATCGTTAACCAGCCGGATGGCGGAGCGGATGGCGGCGGCGGAAAAGGTGAAGCTGGCCACTTTGATGCCAGCCTCCGCAAACAGCGACAAGTACTGGTCAAAAAGCTGACGGCGAATGACGCCGACCAGGACGTGGACGGCGTCGAGACGAGCCCAGGTGAGCACCGCGTCGTCCTCTTCATAGGGATGCAGGTTGTCGAGCTGATAGTTCACCGCCGCGGCCAGTTCCGCATCCTTAACTCCCGGGAAGGGCACCGTGCGCACGATCACTTCCTGGCGCGGGACCAGGACGACGGCGGCGACATACGCCGCGCCGTGCTTACGAACGAAGTTCGAGTACTGGCGGCCCCATTCCGCGGCTGGCCGGCCGCGAAAATTCTCAATTGTCTCCACGCCCAGAACGGTGGCGCCCGAGGGACGCACCCGCACCACGGAGACGGTCAGATCGGCCGGGCCGACTTCAATCCCGACGCCGGTACCGAACGCTAGCCATTTGCGAATGGAAGGCGGCAGCATGGTTTAATTAGTCCCCGCGTTGTCGTACCAGCGAAGGATCCAATAGGGGGTGGGATCTTCCTTCAAATTCTGGTTGAACTTCACGACCATGGACGCGGAGCGGCGCACGTCGGAGATGACGGCCGGCTGCTGCGCGCGCAGCGTGGCCGTGGCGCGAAGCGTGAAGACCGAGTTGCCGCCGATGCGCAGGCGGCCGGCCGCCGTTCCGGCCGAAGCTAGAATCGGCCCCAGTTCACTGGCCACCAGAAACGGGCGCACGGCGCGGCGCTGCACGACGGCGGCAGTCACTTCCGGCGGCAGGCCGATGGCCATCAGCACCGGCGCGGAGGTGGTATTGATGTCGTAAGAATCGTTGATCCCGTACACCGTCAGGCAGTCCTTCAGACCGGGGAGCCGGACCAGTATGCCGTTGACGTTGCGAACCCAGGTTCCATGGAAGAGGTCCGGCGAGGCCCCACGAACATACAAAAGCTCTTCGATCTGTTCAAAAGACGCATGACGCGCCCGGAAAGCCGGACCCAGCGAGAGATAAAACTGATCCAGCGGCGAACCGCCGGGCCGCTCCGTGCGCCAGTCGATGATGGATTCAACCAGAATTTGAGCCCTTTCCGGCGGCAGGCCCATCGCCAGAAAAAGCCGCCCAAGCTCTTCCGGAGTGGCCCGATTCACATTCACCCGTGACGATTCCGGAATGATTTCGACGCTGGCGATGCCGGACTGAAAGTCCATATTGAAAGCCGCCATCCCCGGTTCATAAAACATGGGACCGCCATCGGGACGGCGCGGGCCGGAACCCCAGGACATCCATAGGATGGCGCGGTCCAGGGCGCCGGTAGCCAGGTAATAGGCTTTCACTTGCTCAATGTGCGTCGAGGTACGCTCGGTTTCCGTCCGCACGGTGGTGGCAACCGAGAAAGCGATCGCCGACAACGCGGCCACCAGCCAGAGGACTGTCAATAGCGCCCCGCCGCGTTGGGGAAGCCTGGTACCCTGACCGCGTGCTACTGTGTGCCCGCTTGCCGACGCGCGCGGCTCGGAATTGGTTCTGAGCCACGACCGTAAGGGAGTGAACCTGGCGGTCAAAAACCTACTCCTAATCCGCATAGATCACTAGGGGGTTCGCCGTGATGCGAACCGGAATGGTGGTGGTGGTGACCTGGAGATTCGCGACACTGGGTTCCAGGGGAAACATCTCAATGCGAATCGCGGACGGCAGTTTGTTGGCTAGCCACTTCGGCGTCCAGCGTTCCAGCAGCGGCGGGGGCAGTTCTTCGCGATAGACGAAACGGACCCCGGCGAGTTTGTCGGCCAGAATGAACGAGTCCAGCCGAGGCGCGATGGGGAGGAACAGCGGACCGGCTTGGCCCGTGAGCGGATCCATTTGCGAACCGATGCAGGCGCCGCGCAAACTGAAGGGGCCGGAATAGGGAAGTTCATTGACAATTAGCCGGACGCCGACGCCATTTTCGCCGCCGATGACGGTAAATTCCAGCAGCTTGGGGAAACCGCGCGCCCCTTCCATCAGCGAATAACTGGAGACGAAGCGCATGGACTGCGGGTCGCCATGAAACATCACCGACTTGCCCCCGGGCGCTCCGCCGCCACCCAGGCATTCAATGGTCACCGGCATCAAACCCGCGATCTGCGCGGCCAGCGCCTTCTCCACGCCCAGGACGCGGCGATTCTTCAGAAACCGGTCGTTCGTCTTCTCCATCGCGTTCACGCCGACACGCATGGAGAACAGCACGCCCAGGCTAAGGAGCGACATGAGCGATACGGCGACCAGCAGTTCCAATAGCGTGACGCCGCGCTGATCTTTCCTCATAACGGCGCTCCCCCGGCCGCCGGCGGCGGCTCATCGGGCAGCAATCGGCGTTTGCGGAAGCCCTCCATCGAGAACGATTTCACCCGGCCGCCATTCTGTAACAGAATCTGCAATTCGACCCGTTCCAGGATCTCCGACCCGGGACCGGCGCCCGGCATGAATTCGAACACCGTGGCGCGAGCCCGCCAGGCGGCGTCCATGCCGGAGGATTGCGAAGGATCGAATCGGCCTTCGATAACCTGCATTTGCGGCAACCGGGAGATGAGCAGCAATTCGTCCATCTTGTGCCGGGCCAGCAGGGCGGCGCGGTCGTGATCGGTCAGGCGCGACGCGTTGCGGAGCGACGTTGTGAGGTTCGACAACAATGCCACCACGGCGACCGCCATGATGAACGTCGCCACCATCACTTCCAATAACGAGAATCCGCGCTCTTTCATGGCTGGTCCATCACTTGCGCGCCGCCGGTGATGGGGTCCACGCTGACGACGCGGCGCACGTTTCGGCGGTTCTTTAATTCAAGGCCGATGCGCGGCACCGTGCCGCCGGGATGAATCAGGAATTGGCGCGGAAGACTTTCATCGAGGTTTGGAATCGTTGGCAGGACACGCTCTATCGTTACGCCTTCGGGCATGGCGACTTCGCGGCGGTAACTGGGATCGGCACTGGCGAAGATTAGGCGGTTCTGTGCGCGATCCACCACGATCTCGACCGCGATTTGCCGGCGATCCGCGCGGTTCATGGCGGAGTTAAACGTACTTACTATTTCATCGGTGGCGGAGCGCAGCCGGAGCGAATCGATGCCCGCGGTGATGGAGGGGAACGCAATGCCCACCATGACGCCGATGATGGCGACCACGATCAGCATTTCAATGAGCGTCAGGCCGCTCTGCGTTCTTCTCCGCCCGGTCACTTCGATTTCCAGCTCACGATGTCTTCGTTCATATCGACGCCTCCGGGCTGGCCATCGGCGCCGTAGCTGATAATGTCCGGCTCATCGCCATGCTCGCCGGGATACTTATAGATATAGGGGCGGCTCCAGGGATCGGTGGGAAGTTCCTGCGGCAGATACGGACCCTGCCATCCATTGACTCCTTCGGGTCTGGCGCGTAGCGCGTTCAGGCCTTGTTCATTGGTCGGAAACAGGCTGGTATCCAGCTTGTAAGCCCCGAGGGCGGTATTGAATGAATTGATTTGCTGGCGGACGGCGACCTTCTTGGCGACATCGGCGCGTTGCAGCACCCGCGGCCCCACCACGGCGGCGAACACCGCGATGATCGTCACCACGACGAGCATTTCGATCAAGGTTAGGCCGGCTTGGTACCGGCGGCGGCGGTGGGAAATCGGTCTGGGCATTGGGGGAAACTCCTTCGTTAGACGGCTACCTCATTGATACTGGAGATGGCGAGCAGCAAGCTGATGACCAGCGCGCCGATGATGAGGCCCATGACTAAGATAATGAGCGGTTCGAACAGCGATGTGAAGCGGCGTATGGCGGCGCGGGTGTCGGCCTCATATACGTCGGCCATGCGCAGGAACATCTGATCCAGTTTGCCCGTCTCTTCGCCAACACTCAAAAGATGGGCGGCCAGCGGCGGAAATTCACCGGTTCGTTTGAGCGGGACGGCGATGCCTTCCCCGCGCTTTACTCCCTGGGCGACGCTGTTGAGCGAATTCGCAATGCGCTTGTTGTTGAGGATCGCGCCGGAGATGGACAGCGACTGCACCAGCGGCACCGAGTTGGCGATGAGAGTGCCCATCGCCCGGGCGAATCGGGCGGTTTCCGCCTTGCGCAGGGCGTCGCCGAGCACCGGGATTCTCAACCGGAATCCATCCCACCACAGCCGGCCCTCCGGCGTGCGGATATAGGCCTGAAACCCGATAACGCCGGCGGCCAGCAACCCGAGCGCAATCGGCGCATAGGTTTGCGTATAGCGGCTGGTCTCAATCATTATGCGCGTCGGCAGCGGCATGGGAATGTTGCCCTGCTCAAACACCTGCGCAAACCGCGGCACCACGAAGTTCATTAACACGAAAACGCTGCCCGCGCCCACCAGCGAGAGCAACGCCGGATACACCATGGAACTGATGATGTAGCCGCGCAATTCATCGCGCGTTTTTTCAAACTCGCTGAGCCGCTCAAAAATAACCCCCAGCGAGCCGGAGGCCTCGCCCGCGCGCACCATGTTGACGTAAAGATCGGAGAAGTGTTTAGGATGCGTGGCCAGCGAATCGGCCAGCGATCTGCCGCCTTTCAGGACGCGCAGAACATCCAGGATGACCATGCGGAATTGCGGGCGCTCGGTAAGTTCGGTGGATATCTGCAACGCGCGGTCGACGGGGATGCCGGAGTTGAGCAGCGTTGTCAATTCGGTGGTGAAGAAAAGCACTTCCTTCTTCCGCCCACCGCCGAAATCGGGGAGTTCAAACTCAAACCCCTGCTTCTGCTCCAGGCCGACATAGACAGGGGTCAGGCCCTGCTTCCGCAGTTCGCGCGCGACTTCCTTATCGTTCTCGCCCGTCAGCGTACCGGTGCGCGCTTTGCCCTCGGCGGTTACGGCACGAAAGTGGAAGGAGGCGGGCATTAGAATTCCTGCGTGACGCGCATCACTTCTTCGGAGGTGGTGACGCCTTCACTCACCTTGTCCCAACCGTCCTCGCGTAGCGTCCGCATCCCATTGCGGCGCGCCGCGGCGGTCAACACGCTGGCATCTTCGTTCCGCGTGATCATGCGGCGAATTTCCTCGTTCAACTCCATCAACTCAAAGATACCCACGCGGCCCGTATAACCGGACCCGAAGCAGCGCTCGCAGCCGCGCCCGCGCCATGTCGGCACCTCGATACCCTCCGGCCGCAGCCGCCGCGGGCCCGGTTCCTTGCAGTGCGCGCAGATCTTACGGACTAGCCGTTGGGCCAAAATGCTGACGACGGAGGACGAAATAAGATAGTTTTCCACGCCCATGTCCGTCAACCGCGTCACCGCGCTGGGCGCGTCGTTCGTATGCAGCGTCGAGAACACGAAGTGGCCCGTAAGCGCGGAGCGGATGGCGACGTCGGCCGTTTCCCGGTCGCGGACTTCGCCCACCATGATGACGTCCGGATCCTGACGCACGATGTGCCGCAGGCCGGAAGCGAACGTCAGCCCGATCTGCGGATTGACATGAATCTGGTTGATACCGTCCATCTGGTATTCCACGGGGTCTTCAATCGTGATGATCTTCCGCTCAATGCCATTGATGCGTTTCAGCGCCGAATAGAGCGTCGTCGATTTGCCCGAACCCGTCGGCCCGGTGACGAACATGATGCCGTGGGGAAGCTGCGTGTAGAACTCCATGCGTTCAAGCATGTAATCGGTGAAGCCGAGTTTTCGAAGATCGTAAAACTGCTCGCCGGCCGAACGATCCAGCAGACGCATCACGACACTTTCGCCGTAAAGCGTCGGCAGCGTCGACACGCGCAAATCGACTTCGCGGCCCAGCGTCTTCACTTTGATGCGGCCGTCCTGCGGCAGGCGCCGCTCGGCGATGTTCAGCTTGGCCATCAGCTTTACGCGGCTGATCATGGCGGCCTTCATCTCCTTCGGCGGCTGCTCCTGCTCGTACAGCACGCCGTCAATCCGGTACCGGATGCGGAACAATTTCTCAAACGGCTCAATGTGAATATCGCTGGCGCGTTTCTCCACCGCGGACGCGATAGTCGCGTTGACCATGCGGATGACCGGCGCCTCGCTGGCCATATCGCGCAGGTGCTCCAGATCCTCATTGCCGCTAACGCCTTCGCCGAAATCGGCTTCGTTCTCGTTCCGCGCCGCCTGGCCGTAGTGCTTGTCGATGGCATCGACAATCTCGCCTTCGGCCGCCAACACCGGCGTCACGCGAAGCCCGGTGAAGCCGCGCACCGCGGCGATGGTTTCGAAATCGAGCGGGTCCGCCATCGCCAGCGTCAGCCCGTACTCATTCAGACCCATCGGCAGGCAGCGGCTCTGGCGCAGGAAACGCGCGGCCAAGCCGTCGGTCTCCGGCGCGGTGAATGTCGCGCCGTCAATCGCCACCAGCGGGATGTGCAACTGCTCGCTGAGCGTCACCAGCACGTCGCGCTGGGCCACGAACCCGAGCTCAATCAGAAGTTTGCCGATCTTCTCGCCGCGCTCCTTCTGCAGCTCCAGCGCGCGGTCGAGATCTTCTTGCTGAATCAGCCGTTTCGCAATCAGCAATTCGCCGAGGCGCATTAGTATTCCCGAACCTGAATGGCGGATTCGAGCGCGGCCTTATCGCTCTTAGGCGTCAGGAATCCGAGCAGCGTCCGGCGCTCCGCCTGCATCACGATTTGCGTTGGCAGGCCCGACACGTTTTCATGGGGCATGTGCAGCAGCGAGACGCTCAGGACCATCCGCTCCGTCGGCGGGACCGGGTCCATTACAACCGCGGCGCTTACCAGCATCTCCCGCATTGCCGTGCGCAGCAGCGGCAGCCGCTCCAGCTTCTTTTTATGCAGCGCCGCGCGTGCCGACTCCGGTAATTGCTGGCGGAACGGGCTTAAGCCGGGACCCTCCGCTAAGTTGATTCGTGTCGTAAAAACACATCCAAAGCCGTCCAGATAAACACCGTGCGTATGGCCCAACAACAGATACTGCTCGCCTGGAAATAGAGCTTCCACGCGCTTATTCATTGAGAGCTCCACCGCCGCGACCAGCCCCCGGTTCACCGGCGCGGCGAACAGCGCGCAGGCGAGGACGGTCAACGGGAACATTCGTCTCATTGCGCACCACCGCCACTGTTTTGCGCGTACGACACCATCATCGCGGCCTGTTTCTCCCGGAACAGCGAATAGCTCGCCTCCATCGCCATCTGGTCATCCTGGCGCAGCCGCTGATACTTCCCCTCCGCTTCCTTAATGGCCGACGCGAGCTGCATACGATGCCGCCGTTCGGCCTGTTCCAACGCCACCGGCAGCGCCCGGGTAACCTCTTCGGCGATCCGCCGTTCAAATCGAGCTTGATCAAAGGCGGGCGCCGCCACCGGCTTCGGCTGTGCGAATCCATGAAAAACGATGGCTCCCGCCAATAGCGCCGCCGACGCAAACCCCAGCCGCGGACCCGAGTGCAGCCAAACCTGCCACCACTTCGGCTCGAAGACTTTGTCGGAGACAAAGGCGATCCGGCGCGGCAGCTCTTCGTCGCGCAACGAGAAAAGCGCGGACTGCGTGAGTTGCAGCCGGGCAAGTTCGTCGCGCAAGGCGCCGTCGGCCGCAACCTCCGCTTCCACGGCGCGCCTTTCGGCCGCGCTCAACTCGCCGAAAACATAATCTTTCAATACTTCTGGTGTGACTTTCATGACGTACTCCGCAGATTTCCAACCGGCGCTAGAGTGTCCTTCAACAGTTCCAATGCGGTATATAGCCGCGATTTCACCGTCGACAACGGGCACCCCAAAATCTCCGACATCTCTTCAAACTTGAATCCTTGATAGATCTTCAAGACCACCGCTTCCCGCTGCTCTTCGCTCAGCCGCCGCAAAGCCGCGTCCACCGCCAGCGCCGTTTCCACCGGCAGCATGTGGCCGCCGCGCGAAGGCAAGTCGAAATGCGCCGTTTCCAGGTCGTCCTCCGGCTTCTTGCGGCGTAGCATGGAGTACGCTTCGTTGTGAGCGATACGGTACATCCACGGAGCGAACCGGGCGGGATCCTCCAATTTGCGGAGATTTTGATACACCTTCAACAGCACATCCTGGCAAAGATCCAATGCGTCTTCCCGGTTCCTGACCAGCCGCAACAGGTAATTGAAGACGCGCTTCTCCCAGCGCGAGACGAGGAGATTGTAGGAGTCCACATCTCCCCGCTGCGCCTTCAGAATCAGATCGCGGTCTTCGACCTCTCGGAAGATCAAGGCGGGTGTTCTCGTTAGGTAAGACGCCGCCGGGAGTGAAAAAGTCGGAGCGGTGTCCCTCCTTATTCAGTGTAGCGGGGTGGATTGAGGGTAAAGGCCGGCGTTTTTTCGGTACCGGAAACCCCTTCCCACTCCCACGCTTCTATCTTGCGGGTAAACTGGAACGGGAGAGATTCATGCGCATATCAGGAGTTCTTTTCACATCGGCGGTACTTTTCTTCAACGGTTGTACCGACCCTCCGAAGCCGCAAACGGCCAAAACGGAGGAACCGAAGCAGGAGCCGGAAGCCCTAACCGGCCGCAACGCTTTTTTCAAGGTCTACGTGGCCGCCCGAAGCTGGGCGCCCGACGTGCAATGCCTTAGTGTGGGCAGTCTTCCGCTAGCCGAATTGAAAGCTCCTCCCGGTAAATCCGGCGCCTGGCAGGTTACCGTCGCATCCCCGTCCAAACTCCGCAAGCGCACCTACACCTGGTCCGCCGTCGAGGCCGACGGTAATCTGCATGCGGGCGTTTTCGCCGGTCCGGAAGAAGCGTACAACCCCAGCAGCAAGCTGAGGCCCTTCGTCATCGCCGCCTTGAAAACCGATACCGACGCCGCCCTGAAGGTCGCGCTGGAGAAGAGCGCCGACTACGTGAAGAAGCATCCCGATATGCGGATCAACTTCCTCCTGGAACTCGACAATCGCCACCCCAATCCGGCTTGGCGCGTCCTCTGGGGTGAATCCGTCGGCACCAGCGGCCACTCGGTCTTTGTCGACGCCACCACCGGCGCCTATTTGGAAACCCGCCACTAATGCCCGTGACCGCCGCCGATGTTCTCGCCGCCGCGGAGCGTATCCGCGGCTTGGTCCGCCGCACGCCCGTCGTTCGCGTGGAGGTTTGCGGGCTGGAGTTGTACCTGAAGTGCGAGAACCTTCAAGATGGCGGCTCGTTCAAGCTCCGCGGCGCGACGAACTTGGTTCGTTCGCTCGATAGTGCCGCCCTCGCGCGCGGCGTCATGGCCTATTCCTCCGGCAACCACGCCGCCGGCGTCGCCCTGGCGGCCCAGCGCGCCGGAACGAAGGCGCGAGTTGTCATGCCGCATGATGCGCCCAAGGTGAAGGTGGAAAACACGGCCTCTTTCGGGGCTGAAATCATCGGTTACAACCGCTTCACCGAGGACCGCGAAGCCATCTGCACGACCCTCGCCGCTGAAACTGGAGCGACCGTCATCCCACCGTTCGATCACGTGCTGACGATAGCCGGCCAGGGCACGGCGGCCCTCGAGCTCATGGAGGATGTCCCCGATCTTGACGCGCTCGTCGCGCCCCTCGGCGGCGGCGGCCTTATGGCCGGATGCTGCCTTATCGCACGTCAATTCTCCCAGTCCATTCGCCTCTTCGGCGCCGAGCCCGAACTCGCCAACGACACCTGGCTATCGTTTCAAGCCGGCGAACGCCGGGAAATTCCGCCTTCGGAAACTATCGCCGACGGCCTCCGCTCGCCCGCGCCCGGCAAGCTGACTTTCCCGATTATGAAGGAGCGTCTCGAGGCCATTGCGCTCGTGACCGAGGACGAGATCCGCGCCGCCGTCCGCTGGCTGGCGACCAAGGTCCACCTGGTCGTCGAACCCAGCGGCGCCGTCCCCGTTGCCGCCGTACTCCACGGCAAACTGCCGCCAGCCGTCCGCCGAATCGGCATCATCGTCTCCGGCGGCAATATGGAACCCAGGCAACTGGCGGAAATCCTGGCCTAACTTTCCAGGATCGCCACCAGGTCCAACACGGTTCTCCGGGCCGGCTTTAGTAACGGTAGGCTTCCCAGTTTGATCAAACCCGCCACCATCTTGACGCTCGCTTCCAGCAGCCGCATCGTCCGCGTCTGCCCCTCCGACCGGTCGTAAATCCAAAACAGAATCAGTCCCATCTGGTACATCCAAAGTAGCTTCGGCATGTGCGCCGCCATGTCGTCCGGCACCGATGTATCGGTCTCCGCCAGCGCCCGGGAAAATTGCGCCAGATCCTGCTCCCGCACTTCGCGCGATTCCGGCGCAAACGGCGACAGCGGATTTGCCGGGTCCGCCGCATGACCCATCAACGCGCCCAGGAACTTCCTGTTCGGCTCGAAATAGCGGAACTTCACCGTGATGATCGCCGCCAGTCGCGCCTCCAGTTTCCTGCCTTTCTGCGCATCGGCGAGCAGCGGCCCCAAGTCATCCTTGGCCCGCTGATAGAACGCATGCACAATCGCCTCCTTCGAGGCGAAATAGTAGTACGCAAGCCCCGTCGCTACCTTCGCCCGCGCCGCTACTTCCCGCATGCTCGTTTCGGCGAACCCGCGCTCCCGAAACAACTCCAACGCGGCCTCCAGAATCTTTTCCCGCGTGTCCGCCGACTTCTGCTGCCGCGCCGCCTTCATAACGAGCACCCCGGCAGCGATACTTCCCGCAACCTGGCCGCCAAGTCGGCATCCGCTTGCAAGCCCAGCCATTCCGATAGCACCGTCCGATTCTTCGACAACGTCGCAAACGCCTGTCGCGCCAACGGCAGCAACTCCGGCCGCGCCAGCCGGTACGACCAATCGCGAAAATCGTCCAATGCCCACAGCACAATCAGCCACGCCGAATCGCCGGTCCACACCTCGCCCGTGTCCGAAAGAATCGCCAAATCCGTCTGGCCCGGCGGCTTCGGCGCGCATTCAATCGGCACCAGTTGCCGCTGCTTTGCCAGCCACCCGACCAGAGCGGTGCAGAGCCCGCACCGCTCGTCGTAGTAAAGGCGGAGCCGTTTCACCGTTGGCCTCCCTGGGGTTGCCAGTAACCGGTGGGCGGAATCGGCGGCGGCGCGGACGGCAGCCGGTCCAGCGCCCGCCGCCGCATTCGGCTGAACACCAGGATATTGCCGAAGTGCATTACTCCCAGAACAATCAACACAAACCCCACTTTGTCGCTCACCATCTCTATCAACGCCCGCCAGTTATCCACGCTGTGGTAGGTCCGCAGCGTGAAGATGATCCACCCCAGGTTCAGCAGGTAAAAACCAACCACCAGCAAATGATTCACCGAAGCCGCCAGCGCCTCGTTCCCGTGAAAGGCGTCCAGCAAAAACGTCCGCCCGTTCGCGTGCAGCGTCCGCGCCACCCAGATCGTAATCCCGATGGAAATCGTCAAGTACAGCAAATACGTGTGCAAGATATACATATCGTCTTCTTTCTTGAACATGTTCAATTGAACGTGTTCAAAAACAGAATACGCGGAGTGCAACCGCCTGTCAACACTTTTTTTTGAACGCGTTCAACTGGCGCGTTGAGTCGCCACTGGCAAAAGCGGAGATGTCGATCCGGCAACTCACTGCGGCGCAATCTCGCCGGTAATGGACTTTCGAGGTTGCAGCGGATCCTGTGCAAAAGCGATAGGGATCAGCACAGTAAGAGCGGCGATTCTCATGACCAAAGCGCTCAACCGGCGCAATTTTCCATTCTATCGAGACGTGACGCCTTCGTTGGCTCGCGGATAGTCGCGCAGTACTCCTTGAAAGCGCACCCGGCCCGCCTTCCTCTTTTTCCCATGGCCGGATTGACTATGGGAGTCGCAATCGCATGGATTCCAGCCAATATTGCTTCTATGCTATATTTGCTGGGTGGCGTGGGAAGTTGAGTACGCAGATGAGTTTGAGACTTAGTGAAGCGAACTTTCCGAGTCGGAGCAAGGAAACGTGGACGCAAGGGTTGGCCTCCTCATCGAACGCGGTCCGAATCTCGGATTTCCCTTCAGTTCGCAAGTCAAGAGTTCCCGGTTTCCGGAAATGCGGGAACTTCGAAGGCAGGCGAGTGGCGATCCGTTACGGATTCTCTATGCGTTCGATCCCCGCCGCATCGCCATTCTGCTCGTCGCGGGCGACAAGAGGGGTGATGATCGCCGGTATGACGTTAACGTGCCGATTGCCGACCGTCTATTTGATCGGCACTTGAAGAGCATCGAAGGAGAATCATGATTATGGCGAAGAACTTTAAGGAACTGCAAGCCAAGCTCTCCCCTGAAGCGCGGGCGGCCAGCGAGGCGGAGTCGCGGCGCTTGCGGCGAGAGGAGATGACTCTGCACGAACTCCGGCGCGCGCGCGAGTTGACCCAAACGAAGCTGGCGGAGGAGCTGCAGATTGGGCAGGGCGACGTGTCCAAATTGGAGCGCCGGACAGATATGTATGTCAGCACGCTCGCCAGTTACCTGGAAGCGGTTGGCGCTCACTTGGAGATTCGGGCCGTATTCCCGGACGGACGTACCGTAAAGATTACTCAGTTCTCGGAGTGAACTGGTTTTCGTGGTGGCCAGGGAGGGAATTGAACCCCCGACACGCGGATTTTCAGTCCGCTGCTCTACCAACTGAGCTACCTGGCCACGAACAATCCCTTATTTTACCAGACCGGCCAGTTTCTCGCCAGTTTCCGCTTCCACGTCGGCGTGCAAACTGTTCCCGTGCGCGTCCATGGTGACGATGGCCGCAAACCCATCCACCCGCAAATGCCACATCGCTTCCGGAACCCCAAATTCCATCAAATGCACCCCTAACACCTTCTTCACGGTCCGCGCATAGTACTGCGCCGCCCCTCCAATTCCATTCAAATACACCGCCCCGCACTCCTGGAGGCCCGCCAGCGTCTTCTTCCCCATGCCGCCCTTCCCGATCACCGCTTTCACCCCATACCGACGCAGTACCTCGGCCTGATATGGCTCTTCGCGCGCTGACGTCGTTGGCCCGGCCGCCTTCACAAACCACTCTTCCCCGGACTTAAGCATCACCGGCCCGCAGTGATACAGAATCGCCCCATTCAAATCGACCGGCGGCGGATTTTTCATCAAATACGCATGCACTTCGTCCCGCCCGGTGTATATCTCGCCCTTGATGATGACGACGTCGCCAACCTTCAACTTCCGCATCGTTTCGCTCGTCAACGGCGGCGTCAACACCACCTCCCGTCCCGTCAAGGGGAACCCTTCGCTCCGCGCCATTTTTGTCACCGTGCGCTCCGGATCGCGATATAACCACGACGTAATCGCCCCCGACGACGCATCCAGCCGCACCCCCAGCCGCCGGAACGCCCAGCAATCGTAGGCGACGCTCACAAAGAACGACGCCGGCAACCGGTTTGCCGCCGTAATCTTGCAGCCGATCAACGACGCCTGCCCGCCAAATCCCATCGCCCCCACGCCAATCTCGTTCGCCTCTTTCATAATCGAAGCTTCCAGTTCCGCCAGCGCCGGATCGGGATTCACATCGTCCAGCGTCCGGAAAAGCTGCTCCTTGGCCAAAAAATACCCCTGCCCGCGGTCGCTCCCAATACAAACTCCCAGCGCACCCGGCGCGCATCCCTGTCCCTGCGCCTGCCAAACCGCATGCAGCAAACACTTCTTCACGCCCTCCAAATTGCGCCCCACTTTACCCACGTGCTCCAACTCCGCCGGGAGCGAATACTGGATATTCTTGTTCTCGCACCCCCCGCCCTTTAGAATCAGCTTCACTTCGATTTCATCGGATTCCCACTGCTCGCAATGGATCACCGGCGTCTCGTGGCCCAAATTGTCGCCCGAGTTTTTCCCCGTCAACGAATCCACCGAGTTCGGGCGCAGTTTCCCCCGCCGAGTCGCCTCCGCCACCGCTTCGCGGATCGCTTTCTTGAGTGCAATCTGGTTGAGGCCCACCGGCGTCTGGACCAGAAACGTGGGCATCCCCGTGTCCTGGCAAAGCGGCTGTTCATCGTCCGCCGCCATGTCGATATTGTTCGCGATAATGCTCAGCGCCTGCCCGCTCTGCGTTTCGGGATTCTCCACGTCCAGCACGTGTCCCATCGCCGCGCGCACATCGGGCGGCAAATTCGTCGCCGTTTGCGTAATCAGTTCCACCAGACTGCCAGTCAAAAATTCCATGTCGATATCCTATCAAGGCAGCTTGACTCGCACCTGCGCCGTAATGCCCGGTTTAATCCCCGGATCCGGGCTGCCAAACATCACGTACACTTTGCCGTTTTCAATCCGGCTGATTTCAGCGTTTAATTGTTCCGACGCGTACTCCGCCAGAATCACCGCCGCCGCCTGTCCCGGCTGCAGCTTGGCCAGCACCGCCGGATCCGGCTCCAACACTACCTGCAACTGCCCCAGGTCCGTCCCAATCCGGAATATGCCATCCTCGCCCATCTTCACCTCCGCGCCCGCCTCGCCCTTCCGGTCCAGCACGACACCGTCCACCGGCGCATGCATTTGCGTCGCCTGCAGGGTGATCTCGACGTCTTCCAGGTCCGCGTTCTTCTCATCGAGGGTCTTCTTCGCCGACTCAATATCTTTCGTCAACGCCCCCACTCTCGCCTCCGAACCTTTTGCGCGCGCCGTGGCGCTTTCATACTCCGCCTTCGCCACGGCGAACTCCTGCACCGCCTTTTCATACGTCAGCCGCGGCGTCGCCCCCTGCGCTTGTAGCATCTCCTGCCGCCGCGCCATCCGCTCCGTTCGCAAATAGTCTTCCTGCACGCGCGCCAGCTCCGCCTGCCCCCGCGACGCATCCAGCCGCGCCGCCAGCATCTGGCTCTCCAGCGCGTTCACCCGTTCCTGCGACCTATCCGCCCCTTCCTTCGCCTTCTCGTACTCCCCCTGCAGCGCCGGATTGCTGATCCTCGCAATCAACTGGCCTTCAAAAACCTCCTCCCCCACAATCACCAGATACTCCGCGATCGTGCCGTCGCTGGGGGCCTGCACGCCCACCACTTCGCGCGCCTCCACTTTTCCCGGCAAGCTGATCTCCGCACTCTCCGTTGAAACGGGCACGGCCACTACCGGTGGCGCGGCGACCGGGACCGCCGTCTGGCGTTTCCATACCGTCAGCGCTCCCGCGCCGACCGCCGCCAGGATCGCGATGCCTCCGAAGAGTGCCCATTTCCCGCGCATGAACCCATGGTACAGTAGCGGCGTTCATGGTCTCCTGGACGCAGTTCCTTTCCGAATTCGCTCGCGCCGGCAACCTCACTCTCGGCGGCGGCCAGCCCATGATCGCGGAGCTACAGCGACGTGTGATGGTCGAGCGCCGCTGGCTTCCGCCCGAAGATTTCGGTCTCCTCTACAGCATTGCCCGTCTCACTCCCGGGACCAACATCCTCGCCTTCATCGCCGCCACCGCCACTCGTATTCAAGGGCCCGTCGGCGGCGCCGTCGCGGTCGTCGCGGCCTCCCTCCCGGCGGCCATTGTCATCTGGCTCATGACGGTATTTTTCGACGTCTGGAGCGCTAACAAATGGGTCGCCACCGCCATGCTCGGGGCGATGTCCGCCGTCGTCGCGCTTATCCTTTCCAGCGCCTGGCAGCTACTTAAACCCGTTCGTCAAAACCCCCTCGCACTGTCGCTCTTCGCGGTCGCACTGATCGCCACACTCGCCAATTTCGCCAGTCCCGTGACAATCCTTTTGGCCGCCGCCGCCATCGGCGCTCTAAAGCCACCCAAATGACGCTTCTTACTCTCTATCTGCTCTTTCTCAAGGCCACCATCACCGCTTTCTCAGGAGGCACCACTCTCCCGTCCGTTCGTCAGGATTTCGTCGTCCAGCGGCATATCATTTCCGACGCTCAACTCTCGTCCGCCGTCGCCATCTCCCGCATGGGTCCCGGTCCCAACGGCGCCTTCGTCGTCTGCGTCGGCCACTACATAGCCGGCCCCGCCGGCGCCGCCGCCGGCTATCTGGCCATGATCACACCGGCCTGGATCGCCATTCTTATCCTCCGCCTTCTCGCGGGCCGCACGGATCATCCACGCTGGCGCGGCGCCATCCAAGGCCTGACCGCGGCCGCCGCCGGCCTGATGCTCGCCAACAGTTGGCCCATTGCCCAACACGCCATCACATCCTGGTTTCCAGCCCTGCTCTCCCTCCTCGCCCTCGCCGCGTTTCTCTCCCGCAAAATCGAGACCGTCTGGGTCCTGGCGGGCGCCGGTCTCCTCGCCATTCTGGGAGCTCTCGCCGGTATCGAAATGCTATACTCTCGGGTGCATGCGTGAGTTCCGGCTCGGTGATATTATTGATGACTATTGCGTGAAATGTAAGCGGCTCACCAATCACGCCATTGTCTCGCTAATGGCCGAACAACCCGCCAAAGTCCGCTGCTGCTCCTGCTACAAGGAACACGACTTCACGCACTGTGTCGTCCCGCCCACCAAGCGCGAACTTAAGCTCATGCAACTGGCCGCCGAGGCGGCCGCCGAAAAAGCGCCGGAATAACTATTGTTGGTTCCCCACGTGCCGGTCGATCCACTCCAATTGCCGTTGGTTCAGGTCCAATTGATGATTCGGCTCCGTTATCCCATGCCCTTCGCGCGGATAGCGCACGAACCGCACCGGGACGCCCCTGCTCTTCAGCGCCCGGTAATATTCTTCCGCCTGCGCAATGGCCACCCGCCGGTCGTTCTCTCCGTGCGTGATCAGGATGGGCGTCTTCACCCGATCCACGTACGTCATCGGCGAGAACTTCCGATATGTCTCCGCCGTCCACGGATAACCGCGCAGCCCGAATTCCATCAATCCCGGAATGTCGCTCTGACCATGAAAACTGTACCAGTCCGAAATGCCGGCGTGACCTATCGCCGCCTTGAACCGGTTCGTTTGCGTAATTGTCCAAAAGGTCATGAACCCGCCATAACTCCCGCCCATTACGACTAACTTGTCGGGATCCGCCACGCCCTTGGCGATCGCCGCGTCCACTCCGGCCATGATATCGGCAAAGTCTTTACCTCCCCAATCACCCACATTCGCCACCGCGAACGCGTTCCCATAGCCCAGTGAGCCACGCGGATTCGGCTGCAGCACCGCATAACCCTTCGCCGCCAGAATCTGCACGCGAGCGCTGAACGCCGCGTCAAACCGGCTGTACGGACCACCGTGGATCTGAAGCACCAGCGGATACTTCCGCCCCGCTTCATACCCCAACGGCCGCGTCATCACGCCCTCGATCTCATACCCATCCGGTCCCTTCCAGAGCAGGATCTCCGCGTCCGCCACCGCCATCTCTTCCAACTGCGGATTCGTCCGCGTCAACCGCCCATCGCTCGTATGAATCTCCGCCGCCGCGCCTTTGCCAGTTACCACATACGCCAGCTTTTTTCCGGACACATCGAACTGCGCATAACTCTTCTCTCCGCTCGTCACCGCCCGGACGGCGCCGCCGGCCGCCGGCACCGAAAATACATGACTGTAGACCCCGCGCGGACTCGTAAAGTACAACTCCGTTCCGGCCCAAGCCAAGTCCGCGGCCGATTCCGCCATCCCCGCCGTTAACACCCGTGGCGTTCCCCCCTCAACCGGCACTACCGCCACCGCGAACGGCGCCACCCACGACTTCGCGTCCGTCCGCGTCAAGTACGCAATCCGGCCACTATCGGCCGACCATTCCGGCGACGCATCCGCGCCTGGATTCTCCGTCAATCGCTTCACCGCACCCCCCTCCGGAGCCACCACAAAAATGTCCGTCAAACTGTCCCGGCTAATGTCTCCATAGGGCGTCTCCGTTGTCCCCGCCACCGCGCCCGCATATGCGATCCATTTCCCATCCGGCGACCACTTCGGCGTTCGCACGCTGAACGCGCCTTCCGTCACCCGCGCTTTCTTCTTGCTCTCCACATCGATGGTCCACAAGTGGGCGTACTGAAAATCCTCCTCGACCAACACCGCGTCAAACTTGTCCTTCTTCCGCTTCTCCCGCTCGGTCTTGTCCTTCGGAACATCCTTCGTGACATACGCCACGCGCTTCCCGTCCGGCGACCACGTAAATGCCGTGACGGCGCTCTCCTCGGAGGTCAGTTTCTCCGCCTCGCCGCCCGCCTGTCGAATCAGCCAAATCTGATTTCCCTTCGTGCCCTCCGTATCCCGGTCCGCCAAAAACGCAATGCGCCCGCCAGCCGGCGACCACTCGTGTCCCGACTCCCCCTTCTCCCCGTTCGTCAAACGCATCGCATCCCCGCCATCCGCCGCCACCAGGTACAGATGCGGTTCCATGCGGTTCTTCTCTTTGTTCCAGGCCGAAACCGAATATACGATCCACTTCCCATCCGGTGAAAACTTCGGATTCGCGACGGCCTGGACGCCCAAGGCGTCCTCCATCGTGAACTTCTTCGTTCCGCCGGCGAGCGTCAGGGAAAGGGAAAGTGCAACTAGAAGCAAGCGCATACCGTAAAGTATAGGCGTTCACCCATGGATACAGCGGCGCGACGTCTTGTAAGATGAATAACAATTCCCGATCCAGGGAGCGTGCATGGACCCGCTTATCGAATTAGCCGGCGTTTGGCTCGCTAGAGCGTACGCCGTTTACGGCGCTTTCTTCCTGATTATTCCGGCTCTCTTGTTCGTCGATCTCCTTCTGCTTGGGGCCGTGGTTTGGGCGGAGGTTTCGCACGCTCGCGAGCGGCGGTGGGCTCGGCTGGCGGTGGAGATCAAGTTTGGCTTGATTAACCCCGCGCTCTATCTGGCGATCCTCGCGCCATCGCTCCCGGAACTGCAATCGGGGCTCACGCCGCTGACGGCTACCGCTTGGATCCTGCTGACGGCGTTCTGGACATTGAGACTCTTCGGCGCGGCGCTCGACATGCGGTCGAGCGGCGTGCGTGTGGCCGTGCGCACGCTGCTCGCGGCGGCGCTCGTTTGCGTGCTTCTGTACACGGTCAAGGACGCCTGGCTGCTGGCTCGAACGGATATGAGCGCGGCTTCACCGTTCACGGCTGCGCTCAACGTCCTAAGGCTCGGGCCGCTCTACCTCATTCCCGCTGTCCTGCTATGGGGCTACGTTCGATCGATATCGCGCGGCCTTTTCCTCCTCCCGAATCGAGCGGCGCGGCTCGCCGTCGCCGGCGTCGCCGGTGTCGCGGTCGTCACGTTTGCGCTGGCCGCGCACCGCCGGTCGGATGCAACGGTACGAAAGCTCGTGAGCGAGCATCGCGAGTCGATCCATGCGGCCGCGGCGCGGTACGATGTCGACCCACGGCTGATTGCGTCCATCGTCTACGTCATCCATCGCGACCAGCTTTCACCGTTCCGCGGCGCGCTCGAGCGCCTGGTCATTACCGTCTGGGCCAGGAATTTACGGCGGGAGTTCGGGATGCGGCCGCCCGATGGAACGGGTGAGGGAGCGGATGAGAATCCGTTACTCAATCGCGCGCTTGATATCTCCGTCGGTTTGGCGCAGATCAAGCCGCGCACGGCGCAGACGGCCAGCGTTTTGGCTACGGGCCGGAAGCCGAACGACTTGCCTAAGCCCATGTTCTTCTCGTATCTGGACGTCGAGCCAATCGGCGATCGGTGGCTATTGCAGGCCGCGGCACGAACCCCGGTAAGCCCGCCTATTCCGGTCCCCGCCGAGAAATACATTGTCGCCAACGCGCTTCTGAACGCCCGGTCGAACCTTGACACGTGCGCGCTCATCCTGGCCATCTATCAGCGGCAGTGGGAGTCGGCGAATCGCGACTGGAGCCTTCGGGCGCGTCCCGGCATTTTGGCCACGCTCTATCAGATCGGCTTCGCACGGTCCCAGCCGCATGGCGCGCCACGGAGCAATGTCTTCGGCAGCCGGGTTCAAGAGGTGTATGAATAGCCGTGGCTCGGCGAGTTGTTGGCCGCGCCCCGGTCGCAATAGCGGCGCCCATGCCAAACTCCAAGATCGACTTCGACAGCGTACGAAAGATCGCCCTCGCGCTGCCCGAAGTGGAGGAGAGCACGACCTACGGGTCACCGGCGCTGAAAGTTCGCGGATGTCTGATAGCGTGCATTCCCACTCACAAATCGGCCAAACCCGGCTCTCTCGCGGTAAGCGTTGATTTCGACCGGCGCGCCGAGCTGTTGGCGGCGGATCCGAATGTCTACTACGTCAAAGATCATTACCTGAACTATCCGATCGTGCTCGTTCGGCTATCCCGCATTCACCGCGACGCGTTGCAAGATGTTCTCGGCATGGCGTGGCGCTTCGCAACCTCGAAAACGCAGCGCCGGAAGCGGGCGGTTCGAGAGCGGAGCGAGGTCAAAGCGCGGAAGGTCTGACCTGCGGTTCCGCGTTCGCCAGCGCGGAACGGATTGAACCGCGCGCGCCGCGAGTCATCACCTACGCCCCGCCCCGCCCGCGGCGTGGTTTCGGCCTGGCAACACACGAGGAAGTGCATCAGGCAGCCGGCGGCAGCGTCCGACGCGCCTCAAGCAGAGCCTTCGTTCGCAAATGGCGGCTACTTCGTTTCAACGGAGGCGCGCGTGGCGCCGGTGGAGATGCCGCCGTCAACCAATAACGTCTGGCCCGAGACGTAACGACTTTCCTCGGAGGCCAGAAAAACCACGGCTCCATCGAGATCGTTCGGCTGGCCGGGACGCAAGTGGACGTTCGCGACGGAGCTACGACCAACACGGCCGGAGGCGACCGCGCGCAGCAGGCGACACCAGCGGCATACACGGTTCATACGACACCGGACCCTTTGAAAATCCTCCTGGCGCCGTGGCGGATGTGAAGCACTTCGACCGCTTGACGTTTCTCCAGTCCGCGGTAGATTGCGCGATGGACATGAGGCTTGCGGCCGTACCGCAGATGCCTGAACTTGCCGTTCTCGGGTATGGCGGGGCATCGGTTTGGTTGTTCTTCAAGGCTGAGAATCGCCTCCTTAAACCCTTGGCACCATTTCAGTGCCGTATCGGAATGCTCCGCATCGATCCGCCGGTACAGGTGCGCGAGATCGCGCTCGGCGCGGGCGGTAGCGCTAACCAGGTATGCCATTCGCGGCTTCAAATTCCTCGAAAAACTCCCTGACTGGCCGGACCCTCCCACGTTCTGCGTCCTCCAGGCCGTGACGGATGCCCTCCTCCGCGTCGGCGCCAGCGGCAATGTCGAGCAGGCGCTGATAGGCCGTGGCATCCTGCACGATGGCCGCCGCCTTTCCTTTCACAGTGAGCACCACGGGGCGCTTGGTTTTCTTGAGTTGTTTCATGAAGTCGCCGGACCGGCGGCGGAAGGTCGTCAGCGATTGGATGTCGTTCGTGATGTCCAGCATGAGCGCGCTCCTAACTAAAGCACTTTTTTAGGTGCTACCAAAATAGCGCGTCCGACGCTGGCGTGTTGGTGAATGCCGCCTACTTCGTTTGAACGGAAGCGCGCGTGGCGCCGGTGGAGATGCCGCCGTCAACCAACAACGTCTGGCCCGAGACGTAACGACTTTCCTCGGAGGCTAGAAAAACCACGGCTCCATCGAGATCGTTCGGCTGGCCGGGACGCTTTACCGGGATTCGGTCCTTCAGGTATTCCAACCACTCCTGGTTGTCGTAGAGCACCTTGTTCTGCTCCGTGCGGAACCAGCCGGGCGCCAGGCAATTCACGGTAATCCCAAAGCGGCCCCACTCGTCGGCCAATGCCATGGTGAGCTGCTTGACGCCGCCGCGGCTGGCGCAATACGGCGCGATTCCCGCATAGCCGAAAACGCTGGTGACCGATCCGATATTTACGATCCGGCCGTACTCGCGCGGGATCATGCGCTTGGCGATCTGCTGCGCGACGAAGAACGTTCCGCGCAGATTCGTTTCGAGCACCAGGTTGTACTCGTCCCAGGAAATGTCCACTGCGGGCTTGCGCACGTTACACCCGGCGTTGTTGACCAGAATGTCGATTTTGCCGTATGCCGCCTCCGCCTCTTCGGCGAACTTCACGATGCTGTCGAAGTCTCGGACATCGAGTTCCACCGGAATCGCCCGGCGGCCGAGGGCCTCGACCTCCTTCACAAATGCGGCGCAGTCATCCTTGCGGCGGCTGGTGACGACAAGGTCGGCGCCGGACCGGGCGAGAGCGCGGGCGAAGTACTGGCCGAGACCGCGCGACGCCCCGGTGACGACGGCGACCTGGCCCGTCAAATTGAAGTAAGGAGTTGGATTGCTCACGGATTAACAATCACCTTCATCAGATTGGGTTCGTGATTATAGAGGCGGTCAAACGCGCGCGGCGCATCTTCCAGCGAGACGCGTTCACTGATGATGGAATCGACCTTGATGAGGCCTTTGACGAGAAGATCGATACAAGCCGGATACTCACCGTTCGACCCGCAGGTGCCTTGCAGGCGGATTTCGCGGGTGACAACGGACTGGAGATTCAATTCGATTTTCGGCGTGATGTTGCCGATCAAAGTCACTGTACCGCCCTTGCGAACGCAGGCAAGCGCCGTCTTGATCGGCTCGGTGGCGCCAACGGCTTCAAGGACGATGTCCGCGCCTTTCCCATTGGTTCGTTTGAGGATTTCGACGGCTGGATCGCAGTTCTTCGGATTGAATCCTTCGGCGGCGCCGAGCTTGACCGCCATTTCGAGCTTCGCGTCGTCGAGATCGACGGCATAGACCGTGGTGCATCCCGCGTTCTTCGCGGCCTGCACCGTAAGGACACCGATCATGCCGGCGCCAACGACGACCGCGGTATCGCCCAGACGCACCGGCGTTACCTCGACGGCATGCACGGCCACCGACACCGCTTCGATGAGAGCGGCATGTTCAAACGGCAGTTCGTCCGGCAATTTGTAGCAGATGTGCTGGGGCACGGCGACGTATTCGGCGAACGCTCCGTGGCGGCGATAGTCGCCGCAGGAGACGCCGAGCACCATGCGGTTATCGCACAGATTCATGTGCCCGGAACGGCAGAACGAGCACTTGCCGCAGGAGATCATGGAGTCAAACGTGATGCGGTCGTTGACCTTCCACGCCGTCACGCCACCGCCCACCTTGGCGATAACGCCGGCCGCTTCGTGGCCCATAACGAGCGGCGGAATGCGGCGGCCCGTGGAGCCGTCGATCCCGTGAATGTCGCTGCCGCAAATGCCGCAGGCGCGAACGCGAACGAGCAGATCTTCAGGGCCGAGTTCCGGTTCAGGAACTTCGGTTACCTCAAGCTGCATGTATTCCTTGAGTAATAGCGCTTTCATTGCTGCTATCTACCGTATCGCAAAATGCGATAGCTTTGCTTTTATGAAATCGCGCCAAACGGACTCGGTTGCTGCAGGGGTTGGGCGAGAGTTCGTGGATCGGCGGCCGCCGTGACCGGCCTTTGTGCGTTTTATGAACTCGCGCAAAACGGACTCGGTCGCCGCAGGGGTTGGGCGAGAGTTCGTAAATGGCTGGAGCACGGCGCAGGCCGGAGTCCATGGCATTGGTAACTTGGGCTGTTCCGCTCGCGGGAGGGACGGCACGTTTCCGGAGGGCACGGTATGCGACGACGAACATTCTGGATGGGCGCAGCGGGCGTGGCGTTTGCCGCGGAGGGCCGGGTGACATTGGGGGTGATCGGCGCCGGCGGGCGAGGCACGTATGTGATGACGGAGTTTCAGAAGGACATGGGCCTGCGCGTGGGCGCCATTTGCGACGTTTATGAACCGAACTTGGAGCGCGCGCTGGGCGTGGCGAGGAAGGCGCAGACCGAACCGGCCCGCGCCGTGCGGCAGTATCGGGATCTGCTCGCCGACCGGACGATCGACGCCGTGTTGATAGCGACTCCGGAACACTGGCACCATAGGATGGCGCTTGACGCGTTGGCGGCGGGAAAGGATGTGTACGTCGAAAAGCCGCTGTGCCAGACGCCGGAGCAAGGCGTGGAACTGGCGGCGGCGGAGCGGGCTTCCCGGCAAATTGTGCAGGTGGGCATGCAGCGGCGGTCCTACGATCTTTATAAATTGGGCCGGGAAGTGGTTGCCGCCGGCACGCTGGGCAATGTGAGAATGGTGCGGAGTTGGTGGCTGAATAACCAGGTCGCGGGGGGTTCGGGGGCGCCGCTTGAAGGGAAGCTCGACTGGGAGCAGTGGCAGGGGCCGGCGGCGCGGCGCCCCCTCGATGTCGCCCGGTTTCGCCACTGGCGGCTCTATTCGGACTATGCGGGCGGCATCGTCGCCGACCAGGGCGCGCATGTGTTCGATGGAATCCATATGTTGATGAACGCGTCGTACCCGCTGGCCGTGACGGCGGCGGCTGGAAGACCGCACCGGGAGGGTGTCGACACGGCGGAAAGCGTCGTGGTAACGGCGGAGTATCCGGAGGACTTTCTGGGTGTGTTCTCCATCAACTACGCCGCCATGCGGTACGCGTCGAAAAACGATCAGACGAACCAACTCGACGGCGATAAGGCGCGGATGGACATCGGGCGTGAAACCTGTCGCGTTTACGCGGCGGGGAAGGAAGAGGAGGTGTTGCTGGAACGAAAATCGGCCCGCGGTTTCGGATTCGCGACGGAGTTGCATGTGCGAAATTTCCTGGAGTGCATCCGCACGCGGCAAAGGCCAACGGCGCCAATCGCGCTTGGCTTCCAAGCCGCGTTGGTGGTGCAACTCGCCAACATGTCCATCAAGCAAGGGCGGCGTATGCGGTGGAATGCGACGTTGCAGAAAGTAGAGGCCGGATGACGACACGGCGCGGAACAAGACAGCCATGCGGGGCGTTTCACGCATCGCTCCGGTGAAACGAATGGCGACCGGGCGGAAGGGCGCGGTGAGGTAGAATGATGAGTTATCGTGGACGGGCAGGCTTGAGAAACAATGGGGACAAAGAGTGACATTTGAGCAGGGATTCGCTGAAACAGAACGTGCGGCGAGCGCGGCGGGCAAGGTTACCGGCGCGCTCGCCGGGGCCGTGAAACAGCTCGCGAGGGCGGCCTCGGAAGGCGATCTTTCAAAGATACGAAAGGCCTCCGAGCGGCTGGCGACCATCATTGAATCCACGCGGCAGGAAGTGCTTAACGCGAGATCCGCCTGGCCTTTTAGCCCGGAGGAAGAAGAGAGTTACCTTCGGGATTTTTACGCCGGCGAGCTCATCGATGTAGCGAAGGCGGAGAGCTTTCAAATCCAGCGGCTGGACGAGGGGCTGGTGGTATTTCCATCGATCGTCCGGATTCTTCCGTCCGAGGGCGTAGTCAAGATTAACCGTAAGAAGGTGGCCGCGGTCCGGCCGTCCCACTTGGTGAAGACACTCAGGGATATTCAATCGAGAAAGCCGAAGGGGACGCCGGAAGCCATTCTGGAAGTGCTGCACAGGGCATATCGTCTGATCGTTGGGACGGAATACGGCAAGACCGTTACGCTTGTTCGCATTTACGACGCGCTTACACTCCTTCCGGGATCCACCGCTAACTACGATCAGACCGATTTTGTGCGGGATTTGTTTCTGCTCGACCGAAGCGGCGTAACGCGGACGAAGTCGGGCGCCACTTATTCACTGCCGGCCAGTACCGGAACGAAAGGGGCAAAGGCTACTTACTCCTTCGTCGCTCCGGACGGGGAAACGGTGAGCTATTACGGAATTCGATTCAGCGAGGCGCCGGAATGACCGCTTCCATACATCCGGCGGAGTGGCTCCGCCATATCGAGAAAGAGTACTTGACCACGTTTATACGAGATGGCGGGTTTGCAATCAAGTTCGCCGTTTCGACGGATGATGCGCCGCGCTCCGACGTTTTTGACGGGCTGAAAACTATCGGCGATCGAGCGGGCTATGCCGTCGTCAAGATCGACGCGAAGGTAACTAAAGTTCACATGGTGGATGAGATATTCTTTCGCACGGCCGAACAGATTCCCTGGTCCATTTTGAGCCGGAAGGTAATCGCCAAAGTCGCGGCCGAGTCGGGCTATTCCTGGAAGGAGAGCGTGGACGGACCGTTGTATCTCGACTTGGCGGAGGCGAATCAGGTCGATCCGCAAATGCTACTTCTGGATTTGAAGAAAGCGATCTGGAATAAGGTATTCAAGCAGCGGAATCTTTCCAAGGACTTTCGCGTTGCGATGACCCATCTATGTGTCGCCGAGCTGTCGGGAGGACAGGATGGCGCAACCACTGTCAAGACGCTGACCGAATGGCTGACGGGACGCAACAAGGCGGTTAGCGCGGTGAAGCCGTTCCAGATATTCCGGAAAGTCAATCGGGCGACGGCCCGGTACTTCTTCGAGTCATTGGTTAACTGGGTCAGGCTAGCGGGATATCCGGGTGTCGTGATTCTGTTGGACGCTCAACGAGTGATGGCGGCGCGCAATCCGCACGACAACGGTCTGTTCTACAGTAAGGCCGCCGTGCTGGACACCTATGAGGCGTTGCGCCAATTCATAGACGCGGCGGACAAACTACACGGGTGCTTCATCACAGTGGCGACGGACATCGCCTTTTTGGAGGACAACGCCCGCGGGATCGGCGCCTACGAGGCATTGAAGTTCAGAGTCTTCGACGAGATTCGAGATAAACACCTGGTGAACCCGATGGCGTCATTGGCGCGGATTTCGGCCACCGTTCGAGGAATGTGATTGTTATGGGCACCGATCTTCAGCCAGTCGATTACCGCCGCGCCCTGGAAGCGTTGCGGAGCGGGGTTCCGAACCGGGATGCCGTCAGCGCGCTCGGTTCGAATCAGCGGAAGGCTGAAAGTAAGTTCGTGGAAAGACTCTCCTCCGTGGCGACGTCCGCAAAGCAAGGCAAGCAGGTTCATGGCCTGCTACTCGCGGGCGGATTCGGCACGGGCAAGTCGCACTTACTCGACTTTCTCGAGCACCTTGCCGTTGAGAAAAACTTCGTGTGCAGCCGGGTAGTTATCAGCAAGGAGACGCCGCTCCATGACGCGGTGAAAATGTATTTGGCCGCGATTGACAGGGCACTGGTTCCGAGTTTAAGCGGCGAAGCGGTTCGTGAACTCGCTCTGCGAGTTCAACCCAACAGCCGGAACTACGCCGAGTTCCTGGCGTGGGCGAACAGTCCGGCGAGCGGGCTGAGCGACCTATTTAGGGCTACCATTCTGCTTCACTATCGACTTAGCAACGATCCGGAGTTGGTCGATCAGATTACAAATTTCTGGTCGGGCGAGCCGCTTGCCATAAGCCGGATCCGGCAAGGGCTGAAACAGATTGGCTTTACCGGAACGTATTCCTTGAAACCGGTCAAGGCCAAGGACTTGGCGCTGCAGCGTTTCCTGTTTGCCTCCCGACTGATTCTTGCGGCCGGATATAGCGGATGGGTGCTACTGATCGACGAAGTCGAACTGGTGGGCAGATATAGCTTATTGCAGCGAGGCAGATCGTACGCCGAACTAGCTCGATGGATGGGTCGAGTGGAGGGCGAAGCGTGTCCCGGACTTACCGTCGTGGCGGCGATAACCGACGACTTCGGTCTCGCCATGCTGCAGGAGAAGAACGACCGGGACGTGGTGGGCGCGCGATTCCGGGCGAAGGGGACGGATGAGTTTATTACTCTCGCCGGGCGAGCGGAGACGGGCATGCGCCTGATAGAGCGGGAAGCGCTAACTCTGGAGCCGCCGGATGAATCTACCCTGCTACATACTTATCGGCGGCTGAAGGAGATTCACGCCAAGGCATACAATTGGGATCCGCCGGAGATCCCGGCCGGGGTCACGTTAATGACCCGGCGCATGCGTTCTTATGTACGACGCTGGGTCAATGAGTGGGATCTAAAACGGATTTACCCGGGTGCGGTGCTGTCCGTGGAAGACGAACAAGAAATGAGACCGACGTATGAACAGGACGACGCGCTGGAGCAGCTTTCGGAGCTTCCGCAGTTAGAGTAGCGATTCCGATCCGGTTTCAGCTTTCGCGGCTCCGAAGTATTGACAGACGCGTTGTAGTTGGCCGCGATTGGCTTCGATTTGGTAAATCCGGCGATCGTCCCGGACGGGCGGGCCGGGCTAATTGGGTTCGATTTGGTGAATCGCCGTTTTCGCCGGTCGCGGGCCGGGCGGCTCGGTGTCCGGACGGCGGACCCAGACGGCCTGGTGGCAC